>JAHDFS010000003.1 GCA_020628035.1 Rhizobiaceae bacterium | reverse complement strand
TTGTTCTCTGTCAGGATCTTGTACACACTTGGGAAATCGACATCGCCCTGCCCCAATTTACAGAAAATATGCTGCCCGCAAGCTTCATAAAAATCAGTTCGGTTTTTAACCACATTGGCTTTGACAACCGGATCGATATCTTTGAAATGCATGTAAGAAATACGGCTGATATATTTTTCCATAAAGGCGATGGGATCAAAACCAGCATAGCTGTGGTGCCCTGTGTCAAAGCAAATTTTCAAAATGCTTTCATCAACTTCTGCTAAGAGCTTTTCAAGTTCCGGTTCAAAATCCATGAACCCGCCGGCGTGGGCATGAATACCGACAGTAAGACCATATTCCTCAGCACCCATTTTAGCCACATATGCTAAACGATCGCGGAAGGCTGAC
This sequence comes from Rhizobiaceae bacterium, assembly GCA_020628035.1. Taxonomy (GTDB): domain Bacteria; phylum Pseudomonadota; class Alphaproteobacteria; order Rhizobiales; family Rhizobiaceae; genus Lentilitoribacter. Next base: position 68,198 of record JAHDFS010000003.1, on the reverse strand, counting down.
CATTCGGCCGCATCCATTTGTTCAGCTTCTGATGCGCGTCCAGCCGTTGGCGCACGCCTTGGCGAGATTGAATCAATTAACACCAGATGCTCAGCACCATGAGCTTTTAGAGCTTCGCAGGTTCTGCGAGATGCATCTTTGACATCGTCCCATGCATTGACATCGTGGAAAGCACGGAACACAACGCCACCGATCAATTCCAATTCATGTTCTGCAAGCGCATCACCCAATTGTGCAGGATCTTCGGGCATATAACCAATTGGCCCAAGCTCGATGCCATTATAACCCGCATCCTTACAATCCTTCAGCACGTCCTGCCATTGTGGATTGCGCGGGTCATCTGCAAATTCAACTCCCCATGAACAGGGTGCATTGCCTATTCTAATTGTCATAGTATTTTCTTTCAGAAATTAAATATCGTTGACATTGAGCCACCGTTTTTCAGCGGCTGATTTAAATGCGGCTGAGACGATTTGCATAACGTCCAACCCATCTTGAAATGTTGGCCAGATTGCTTTCTTCGTAGCGATTGCTTCTAAAAAGTCCTTAGCCTCAATAATTATTTGATCCTGGTAACCAGTGCCATGACCAGGTCCTTGGCAAAATGGCAGATAATCTGGATGTTCAGGTCCTGTAAATATCTTTTTAAAACCCTGCTGCTCAGCAGGTGCATCCATCTCATATAACCAAAGTGCATTTTGATCTTCCTGATCAAAACGAATTGCACCTTTTGTTCCAGTAATTTCATAGGCATAGCCCATTTTTCGACCGGATGAAACGCGGCTGAAATACATATGGCCCATGACACCGTTTTTAAAGCGGCACATCATCTGACCATGATCATCATTGGTCACGTCTTCCATCTCGCCCGTTTCAGGATGGGGCCGTTTGGCATGAACGGTTTCTACTTCGGCAATCAAACCTTCAATTGGCCCAATTAGCGCTAATGCAGCATTGATCATATGGGGTGCTAAATCGCCCATTGTGCCATTGGCATCGCCTTTTGTACGCCATGTCGATGGTGATTTGGGATCGGCTAAAAAGTCTTCCGTGTGCTCGCCGCGAAACCACGTGATATCACCAATTGCGCCATCTGCGATCAATTTGCGTGCATATTGTGAAGCAGGCGTACGGATATAATTATAAGCAACCATGTTGGTGACATTATGTTTTGCAGCACTTGCGACCATAGCTCTTGCATCTTCAATAGAAGCACCCATCGGCTTTTCACAAAGCACAGGCTTCCCCAGGGCAAAGGCAGCCTCTGATATTTCTCGATGGGTGCTTTGGGGTGAAGCGATCACAATCGCTCCCACCTTTGGATCATTAACGAGTTCCCGCCAATCTGTTGTCGCGCGTTCAAAGCCATACGCTTTGCGATAACGTTCTGCAGAGGCTGGTGACGTTGCGCAGACCATTTCCAAACTGGGTCTCAGTTCAGTATTAAAAATGGCGCCTACAGAAGACATAGCCACAGCGTGTGCTTTGCCCATATAGCCACCACCAACGATCCCAATACCGATCTTTGTCATATCAATCCTCCCACCAACGATCACACAAAATCAATCAATTTGCACGCGGTTGCAAATTCCTATCACTAGTTTATCCATTTGGTCAACAGAACTCTTTCTCTCATGATATTTTTTCTTTATCCTATCTTAAGAGGACACCATATTTCGGTGAAAATGCAATCAAACAAGTTATGGGATAAGACAATGAAGACAAATGCTGAAATCAAAGCCGTCATTTTTGACGCTTATGGCACCCTATTTGATGTCTATTCTGTAGGAGCTTTGGCGGAAGAACTCTTTCCCGGTCACGGTAAAGCCTTAGCTAATCTTTGGCGTGACAGACAAATTGATTACACGCGTATTCGCACCTTGTGTAATCAATATATCGACTTTTGGGAGATCACTAAAGACGCGCTTCGCTTTTCCTGCGCAGCGTTAAAACTCGATCTAACCGACGAGAAATTTGATAAATTAATGCAGCAATATGCGCATTTGGCAGCATTTAGCGAGAATCTTGAGGTTTTGAAAAAGCTTAAAACCAAAGGGTTAGGGCTTGGGATCTTATCCAACGGCACCCGCCAAATGATTGATAGCGCAATTGATAGTGCGCAGATGCAAGGGTATTTCGACCATATCTTGACGGTTGAGGCGATCAGAAAGTTCAAAACCGTGCCAGAAGTTTATCAATTGGGTCCAGATACGTTTAATGTTGATGTGAGTGAAATATTATTTGTCTCGTCCAACGGCTGGGATGCATGTGGGGCAACCTGGTTTGGTTATCAAACTTTGTGGGTTAATCGCGCCGGAATGCCGCTTGAAGAATTACACGTGTCGCCCACCGTCATCGGCTCGACACTCGAAGATGTATTTCAACTTATTGGGAATTAGAGGCCGAGCTCGTCCAAATCAAATTTATTGGCTGCAATGAGCAGTTGATATGCTGTCCAATAGGCATCTGTCTTAACGCTGATCGCATCGATCTTGGATTGTGCCAAGGCACGTTTTTGCTCAAGCAATTGATCAAGTGATCCAACGCCTTGATTATAACGCTCGCGCTCTGCAACTTCGATCTGCTTCATATATTTGACGCGCGCTTGTGCCAAATTAATTTGCTTCTGACCGGCAGCATATTGACGATAAAGCGTGCGAATAGACAAGGTGATATTACGTGTTGTGTCGGATGCTTGATAAGATGCAAGCTGGGCGCGCTGACGACTTTCAGCAATGCTTGTGACTGTGCTGAGATCGACTAAAGGCATGGTCAGCTTAACGCCAACCTTCCAATCGGTGCTTTGCTGCGATTGTGTGTAAGAATTAAGCGCACGGTCATATTGCGCATAAGCATTAACTTGCGGCAGATATTGGCCATAAGCAGCTCGGCTTGTGTGGCGCTGCGACACGGCACGGTGTTGCGCAGCCTTAATCTCAGGATTTGAGACCAATGCTTGTTGAACGAAATGCTCCTCGTCATCTGAAACGAGTTTCGTAACGCGCATTAACTTCGGAATATTTTTGAACGGACGTCCTGTGAGGCTGGCAATCTGCGCTTGAAGTTGGGATTTCGATCCCCTGGAAGCTTCATATTGCTGACGCATGCTGGCCAAATTGGCTTGGACATAAGCAACATCCGCCTGACTTGCGACGCCATGTTTCTTACGATCTCTGACAGCCGCCAATAGTTTTTTCAAACTTGAAACATTTTGACCAAGCAGTTTCACTGTTTCGTCTGTTTGGTGATATTGCAAATATGCAGACAAGACATCTTGCAGCACTCTGTTTTGTGCTGAAATCGCGTCATTTTTGGCAGCCAGCCTGTTGCGGCGCGCGGCGCGAAGTGAATAGATCCTCGAACCGCCAGAGTAAATCGGCAGGTTCAGCGCAAAACTTAGTTCAGAACTGGTTTCGGCAGATGATAAATTACCGAACCCATCACTTGATCGCGACCTGTCATATGTCATACTTAATGTCGGTACGAATTTCGCAATTTCAGACCAGATTTTCGTGTCGGAAATATGAACTTGTTTCACGGCGATTTTAACGCCATCACTGTTTGAAACTGCTTCTTTGAGCACGCCGCGCAGTTCACTTGAACTTGCTTGTGCGACCAATTCAGGCTCCGGTTTTGGCACATATCTATTGGTTTTTTTGGACGAAATGTATCGTCTCGTTTTGGCCTTCCGGTTCACCGTCATCGGAATTGCACCAACGGTTTCCTTTGAAGGTGGCAAGATTTTTTCGTCTAATGAGATATCAACCGCTGGCTCTGCAACATCTGGCCCTTTAACAACAATATTGACCTCACTGGACCCGCGCAGATTAAGCCCTGCAAACAACGCATCACGCGCGAAGGAATGGGTTGGGATCAAGAGCAATAAAGCGCAAAAAACCCTCGCATCCAACAACTGATGCGAGAACGATTTTAAAAGATACGCTCCCCGATACAACATTACTTACTCCAACAATACAGGATGAACTTTAACCGGTTATGGTTAACAATCCTTTAGAGTAACGCCCAAATTGGTTTGGATTGGAAAGATATTATCGGTAGGTTTTGATCAAAAAACTTAGAAAATTCGACGGATTTTTCGAGTTAAAATGAAACTCAAAGACGCACCGCGGAGCAGCATAAAGGCGTTTAAGCTGATCCAAAGGCCGTGATTGCCCCCAAATTTTGTAAAAATAATCGAAAGTGCAATAAAGCCTGCCAATGAGAGTAGCATCATATTTCTCATATCCGATGACCACGTGGCACCAATAAAAATACCATCCATTTGAAACGCTAATACGCCTGTGATGGAAATCAGCGCTGCCCAAATATAATATTGAGTTGCGATAGACCTTACGGTCGGCTCGTTGGTGATCAGGTTTATCAGCCAGGGCCCCAAGACAACGAAGATCATCATCAAAATGCCAGCAAGCAAGAAGCCCCAATAGAGCGTTAGCTTCACTGTTTTGATAAAAGCTGGTCGGTAATTTGCGCCAATGGCACGACCTGCCAACTGTTCTGCGGCCGTGGCAAATCCATCGAGCAGATAACCTGAAAGCATCAGGAAGTTCATCAAAATTGCATTCGCGGCGAGCGTTTCATCACCAAATTGCCCACCCATGCGCGTTAACCACGCAAAGGCACCAACCAACGCAAAACTGCGGATCATAATATCACCGTTCAACGCCATTAGTTTCATGATCGACGCACGGTGAAAAATTTGACTGCGCGAGACAGATGGCGAGCCTTTAAAACCACGCAGGACTATGAATAATCCAATTGCAAGTCCCAATATTTCTGCAATGACCGTTGCAATGGCCACACCGGACAGACCCCATTCAAGCCCCAGACCCAATGCAAATGATAAGACAATATTGGTGCCATTAATGAGGATCTGAAGAAGGAGCCCAAGACGACCTTTACCCAATCCCAAAACATATCCTAGCAATGCATAATTCATCAAAGCTGCAGGCGCTGAAAAGACGCGGATTGCAAAATATTCTCTCGCTGCCTTGGCAACTTCTGTGCTTGCATCCATTAAATAAAGACCGAGCGAGATGATCATTGAGTTTAGCAGCAAAATAACAATCCCAGACACCAAGCCGATGAGCATGGATCGCCAAAAGACCGCCTTTTGCTCAAGTTCATCCTCCCGCCCATAAGCTTGAGCGACAAGGCCAGTTGTGGCTGACCTTAAAAAATTGAATGTGCCAAACAAAAGATCAAAGATAATCGTGGCAATTGCTAATCCGCCAATCAGCGCAGCATTGGCAAATTGACCGACGACAGCTGTATCTGTGATACCGAGCAATGGCGTTGTTAAAAACGCCAAGGTCATAGGTACCGCAATTGCGAAAATACTTTTAGGCGTTACATCAAATTCACGGATTGTTTTTGATGTTTGATCTGATGAGGTTTGCAATTGATGGACTTTAATTGCGTCGGTAATTCAAAATTCGCAGCAATAAGAAGACCGGAACCACAATTGCAGCACCCAATGCTAGATATTCGCCAACTCTGCCCAGGGCTGCAAATCCTTGCTGCCAAATGCGGATAATAAAGTCTCGCACCACGTAAAATACATCAAATGGCGACCAGTTAAATGCAGCCATTACGACACCGACAATAAACGAAATAACAACCAATTTGAGTATTGTTCGACCAATTGTATCACCTAAAAATCTATTTATTTGTCCTGACACAGTTTCACTCCCGCCATTTGGTGTTTGATGAGGACATAATCTTCTCATCGATTGTATGCAAGATAAATGCGCTTTTGGATGTAATTAAGACGCTTGTTTTCACCGGACGCTTGCATGAGATAAATAAGGCCCCTAGCTTTAATCAAATTAAAAGCGATTCTCTACAATGGCGTCCGAGCACCAATTACTGCCGAAAATATTTACCGACTGGTTCGAAAGCCATCGCTGGGCGCCGCGACCTCACCAGCTTGCGCTCTTGGAAAAGGCACATCAGGGTCACTCAAGCCTGCTGATTGCACCCACAGGAGCTGGCAAAACTCTGGCAGGATTTTTGCCATCACTGACAGATTTAGCAACACGCGAAAAACCAAAGCCGGGCATGGTCAAACCGCGTTTACACACACTTTATGTTTCTCCGCTCAAAGCGCTCGCCGTTGATATTGAACGAAATCTCACAACGCCTGTAACCGAAATGGGTTTACCGATTAAAATCGAAACCCGAACCGGAGATACCCCGCAACATAAACGACAGCGGCAAAAACTCGATCCGCCTGATATATTGCTCACCACACCGGAACAGATCTCGCTGCTTTTGGCTAATGGGCAGGCGGAACTCTTTTTCAAAGACCTTAAATACATTATTTTTGATGAATTACATTCGCTTGTAACCTCAAAGCGCGGTCATTTATTGGCACTGGCATTATCGCGTTTAAGACATCACGCACCCAAACTGCAAACCATTGGGCTCTCGGCCACTGTTGCCAACCCTGACGATCTGCAAAAATGGCTTGTTGGCCAATGGACCGGCAAAGAACGTGCTGAGAAAATTGTTGTTGAAGGTGGTGCCAAACCCAATATCTCGATTTTGGAAACCAAAGAACGTATTCCATGGTCGGGGCATAGCGCCCGTTATGCAATGGGTGATGTTTATCAGCAGATCACTGAGCATCAGACGACATTATTGTTCGTCAATACGCGCAGTCAGGCCGAATTGCTCTTTCAAGAACTTTGGACGATTAACGAAGAAAACCTGCCCATAGCTTTGCATCATGGATCCTTGGATGCCAGCAAGCGACGCAAAGTTGAAGCCGCTATGGCAAAGAATGCCTTGCGTGCTGTTGTCGCAACATCCACGCTTGATCTAGGGATAGACTGGGGTGATGTTGATTTGGTCATTCATATCGGTGCGCCAAAAGGTGCGAGCCGGTTAGCCCAACGTATTGGTCGTTCAAACCACAGAATGGATGAGCCAAGTAAAGCCATCCTTGTGCCGGCAAATCGCTTTGAAGTGATGGAATGCAAAGCTGCACTTGATGCCAATTACATAGGTGCCCAAGACACGCCTCCACTTTTGGAAGGTGCGATTGATGTGCTGGCTCAGCACATTTTGGGAATGGCCTGTGCCAAACCATTTTTCGAGCATGAACTTTATCAAGAAATAATCAGCGCAGCACCTTATCGGGACTTATCTCAAGAGCAATTTGCCCGCATTGTTGAATTTGTTGCAACTGGGGGCTATGCGCTTAAAACCTATGAACGTTACGCCCGTATTCGCAAAACTAAGGACGGAACCTGGCGGATTTCCAATCCACAGATTGCCCAGCAATACCGGTTAAATATCGGTACGATCATTGAAGCGCCGGTTTTAAATGTTCGCCTGACCAAACGAAAAGCAAATGGCTCAATTGGTCGGGGTGGCCCAAAACTTGGCACGATTGAAGAGTATTTTTTAGAAATGTTATCGCCTGGCGATACATTCCTCTTTAGCGGGCAAGTTTTGCGATTTGAAGGTATTCGCGAGAACGAATGTCTTGCGTCCAAAACATTTGATGAATCTCCGAAGATACCGGCCTATGCAGGTGGCAAATTCCCACTTTCAACTTATCTGGCTGAACAAGTGCGGAAGATGCTGATTGATCCAGATAAATGGAAAGCGCTTCCTAGTCAGGTTCGCGATTGGCTGGAACTTCAAAAACGCGTCTCAAAATTACCAAGCCATAATGAGCTATTGCTGGAAACTTTTCCGCGCAACAAAAAACACTATATGATCATTTATTCGTTTGAAGGGCGTTTGGCACACCAAACCCTTGGCATGCTTTTAACGCGTCGATTGGAACGCATGCATGCGCGCCCATTGGGATTTGTTGCGACAGATTACGCACTTGCGATCTGGGCGCTTGATGATTTGGGAGAGCGGTTCAGAAATGGTTTGATTTCGCTCGCTGATCTTTTCAATGAGGATATGTTGGGTGATGATTTGGAGGCCTGGCTCGACGAATCCTGGTTACTCAAACGAACCTTCAGAAATTGTGCCATTATCTCAGGCCTGATTGAACGGCGTCACCCTGGCAAAGAAAAGACCGGTCGACAAGTCACAGTGTCTGCCGATTTGATTTACGATGTGCTTCGAAGTCATGAACCTGATCACATCTTAATGCAGGCAACGCGGGCGGATGCCGCAACGGGCTTGTTGGATATTCGCAGATTAAGCGATATGCTGATGCGAATCAAAGGACGTATTGTGCATCAAAAACTTGACCATATTTCCCCATTGGCCGTGCCCATCATGCTTGAAATTGGCCGAGAGCCGGTAAATGGCGAAGCACAAGAAAGCATATTGTCAGAAGCTGCCGAGGAGTTTTTAAGTGAAGCGACAGGTCATTTGACATGAATATCGCAAGCCCGCTGTCATTGAACACAAACCCACAAGGCGCTTTACAGACCGAGCTTTTTGGTGTCGAGGTGGTCTGTGATTATCGCGGTATCTTATTTATTCCTTCATCCAAGATTCTCATTGTATCTGATCTTCATTTAGAAAAAGGTGCAGCCTTTGCCCGTCGCGGCATGTTGCACCCACCTTATGATACATCTCAAACGCTTCTTCGATTGAAACTTTGTATTGACGATTATCAGCCTGAAACTGTGGTCAGTTTGGGCGATAGTTTCCACGATCAAGCGGGTTCTGAATTTTTGCCGGAACTTTCGCGTGATATGATCAAACTTTTGCAAGCAGGTCGCAATTGGGTTTGGATATCCGGCAATCATGACCCAAAACCGCATACCAGCATCGAAGGCGATTGTGCAGATGAAATATGGTGTGGACCATTGCGCTTGTGTCATGAACCTGCAACGGATGATGCTGATGGTGAGATCTCGGGACATTTGCATCCGGCAGCCGTGATTACGCGACGAAATAAATCCGTGCGAAGAGCATGTTTTGCCACAGATGGGAAAAGGCTCATTATGCCATCGTTTGGCACAACAACTGGTGGCCTATCGTTGAAGCACAAAGCCTTTAAAGGCTTGTTTGAAACGAAAAATCTCTATGCCCATGTGCTGGGCAAAGAACAGATCTATCCTATTTCTTGGTCGAAAATGCGCGGCTAAGTCAGCTTAGCCTTAGCCGTTGCGTTTAAGCAGTTCCTGAACCAATTTGTCGGTGATTTGACCATCTGGTTTCATGCCAATGGAAGCTTGGAATTCCTTAATGGCATTGGTTGTGTTTGCACCAATGATACCGTCAGGCTGACCTGCATCAAAACCATTATTATTTAAAATAGCTTGAATGTTCATAATCGCCTTCTTCATGTCAACAGAAGCGGTGTTTGTTGCTTCACCGACCCAAGAATCTGGTACTTGAACATTATTGGCATTTACATCCAGTGGCGTCGGCTTCCAATTGGCAACCAATTCACGGGCAATATCTGTGTCTGCTTGCGGTAACGCATTAAAGACTTCGTCGCGTTTTGATGCAGCATCGGCATCACCTTGGTTGGCAGCGATTGCAAACCATTTGTAACTTTCAGAAAGATTACGCGGAACACCTTCGCCACGGGCGTAAAGAATAGCCATATTTACTTGGCTATCGCGCACACCGCGTTCGGCCGCTTGCAAGAACCAGCCCGCTGCTTGGGTGAAATCTTCTGCATTTCCAGTCGATGCTAATAACACACCAAGGTTATGCATGGCATTGATATTGCCGTTGTTTGCAGATGATTGATAAAGCGTTCTGGCGCGTTCGATATCTCGGTCTACACCGGTACCTTTTTCGTAAAAATTGCCCAAACGATATTGTGCGGGTGCAAAATCTAGATCGGATGAAAGCTTCAACCATTTTACCGCTTCATCAAGCTTTACTTCTGTCCCGCGACCTTCTGTATATCGTGCAGAAATTTCGTATAAAGCAACCGGATCACCATCAAGCGCTGCTTGCTTTAGCGCAACAGGCGCTACAGATTCTGGTAGACCTTGCGCATCCGCATATGGATTTACCGGTGCAGCCAAGGTTGCATCAGGTTGTGATGGGGTCATCGGATCGTTTAATGATGCCGTATCGACAGCTTCACGAACTGGCGCCCCAACGGTAGCTGGAGCATCTAAGTTGCCGGTAGTGAATTGAGATACTTCGTTCGAAGAAGGTCTCGCATTATCTTGCGGGTTCGCAACAATCGGGGCCGCAGTATCTGGAGCCAGCGGATCGACAGCTGCGGTTTCCGTTTCGCTTGCAAGCGGAATTTCTCTTGGTGCAATTGTCTCAGGTGCAACTTCTGTGACTTGTGGTGCTGGGGCGTCAGATGATCCACCAATGAAGTTTTTAGCCAAAGGCACAGCCAAAATTGCCAGCAATATTGCGCCGGCTGCAATTAAGATAGGCTTGCGGACAAGTGGACCACCGGATTCTTTGACCCCACGTTGTTTTTTGGCCTTTTTTGGTTTTTCTTCGCTGTCAATTGCGCCAACTTCAGCAGCAGCTGCAAGCGCAGCTTTACGAGCTGAAGCAACATAATCTGCAGGCTTAGATCGTGACGGTTGTTGTTCTGCCTGGCTGCTGCGTTGTTTTTGAACATCGCGCATCTTTTGCATGATGGAATTGATATCAGGTGCACCGGAACCAGGTTCCAAAGGCTCATCTGCAAATTCACTTTCCAATTCGTCAAGCGCAGATGGCTCGGCGCGAGGTTCTGGTGCTGCAAGCAGGCTTTCTTCTTCCTCACCACCTGAACGATCGCGCTTGATACGTTCGGTCAATCCTGCGAGCAATGAACTTGCACCGCGCGCTGGTTTTTCAACCTCGACCTCTGGCGCCATTTCTGGCTCATCAAGATAATCATCTACTTGCGCGGCGGGCTCAACCATGGGGGCTGCTTTTGGCATTTCCACTTTTGGCGCGGACGCAATTGATGGGCTATTTTCCATCGCTTCTAAGCGATCCGCAATTTTGATCAATGTGTCTTGTAACGCACCAAAGGATTTTGAGTTTCGGGTCTCAGATTCGCGATATAGATGCTCAAGTTGTTTAAGATCTGATGTCAATGCAGAAAGATTTGCACCATCAATACCACCTGCATCAGCACTTGAATTTGGTGATCGCTGATAAGCTTCCAAAGTCGCTTCTGCCGCTTGACGCGCAGCTTCCAACACAAATTCATCATTTGTGTTCAAGTGCTCTTCTAAATTGGATAGCTTATCGCCAACCAGATCAACACTCGCACCGCTCATAAGTTCTGAAAGTTGAGCGATTTGTTGCTGTAAACCGTCGGTATTAACCTGTGTCACACCACCTGTGGAATTTTCTAACCGCTCTGCGATCCCAGATAATTGGCTTTCAAGACGGTCTAATCCTGGCACGTCTGTTGGAGTTGAACGTTCGTCCAACTTATTGGCTATTTCTGCAAGTTGACCAACTAATCTTTCAATGCCAGCTGTTTCAACAGAGGCGGCCCGATTATCAAGCGCATCAACTTTGTTCGCTATTTCCAATAGGCGCTCATCAAGCTGAGAGCTGTGCCCACTTGGTTGATTGTCGAGGGTGGCTTGTAGGTTGGCCAATCGCTGTTCTAGTTCACTAATACTGGTATTATTAGCAATGTCATTAAGCCTTGCTGACATGGCCTCCAAACGATCCGCCAAGCCATGGTCGCTTGCATTTGCCAATTGCTCCACGTGATCGGCAAGTTGGGCCAGTCTTGCATCTGTTTGATTGGTAAATTCAGCAAATTGCTCGTGATTACCAGTCGCTTCAGGACGCTCCATTAATTGCGCAATTGCCGACGCGATGAGCTCCACCTTTTCCTCGAGCGGGCGCAGAGCACCATCAGATTGTGGCATGGCTGCTAAAACATGTCTTATGTCATCAAGGCGCGTCGCCAAATCTGACAATTCACCTTGAATGGCGTGTGGATTAAAGCCTTGCAGGGTGCGTTCGATATCGCTCCAGCGATTATCAAGACCTATTAATGTGTCTTCTTTTGCGACGGTATCGACAAGATTTCTCAAGCTATCCACTTCAAGGCGAAGGCTGTCGAGCTCGCCACCTGCAAGATTTGCACTTGCCATGGGTCGACCGCTTTCCAACTCTTTTAAACTTTGGGCAATCGCTTCTAGATCAGCGCCAATCGTGGCAGGCACATTAGCCCCGCCAATGTTTGAATTGAGCGCCATCATATCGTTTTGCAATTGGCTGAGCTCTTGCTTGAGCGTCATTTGCATGTCTTGCTTTAATTCAGATCGAAGTTGCGTGACTATGCTGGACAGATCGTGAGAAGGTGCTGAAGCTTTTTGACGGTTCATTTTCAACTGTAGTCGATTTGTATTTGACCCATTACCAGACGGCATCTGAGCGACACCTTGTGGTCGACTTCGACGGCTAGACAGGCTTTGTTGACGTGCTCTTATTTCATCGGTGAGCGAATAATCCCCCGAAGCAGATGATCCGCGCGGGACATAGTCATTGTTAGAAGACTGGGATTGTCCCAGAATCTTTTCCTCAAGATCTTCGATAGTTCGGCTAAGCGTATCTAACGTCGATTCTTGTGTGATCGAGTGATGGTTTTTAGATCTGGATCCGGTCATACTGTTGCTCGTTTCACCTGTTGATGAACTTTGTCCCAGGCAATTTGTTTAAATTTTAACTTGGCGAAGCGTTGAAACTTACGCATGCCAAAACAAATCACTTGGTATGGTCACTTATGCGCAACATCATCGAAACATGGTAAACAAGCCGTTAACTATTCTTAATTTTCCTAAAAATTAACCATATTTTTCTTTGATAATGCTTGTTTTTTTAAGATAATGATTGAAGCTTGCGGGAAGATGTAGCGAATTTGCTTTCAAACCAAGGCAACAATTCTCCCTCAAATCATCTGAATTTCAGGCGACAATATTCACATTGAAACTCGGACTTGTGAGAAATGTGAGGAAAATATGCCAATGGAAGGGATATTTTTCCTATTTTCTTTACTCCACTTGAATTGGACGTTACTCTGAATGCGAGTATCTTTCATTCTAAGATTGGAGCCCGAAAGGTTTGTTATCGCACGCACATATCTGGAGCGCGATTGAGGCATTAGCATCGCGCAACAATCTTTCACCATCTGGCCTTGCAAGACTGGCAGGGCTTGACCCAACTTCTTTTAACAAATCAAAACGACAGGGCGCTGATGGACGATTGCGATGGCCATCGACGGAATCTTTGGCAAAAATCATGCAAGCAACGGGCACGTCTTTTGATGAGTTTGCGCGCTTGGTTGGCGATCATGATGACGCCCAATATGACGGGCTGCCCTCTGGTCATTTTCCACCGCAATCTAACGGCATACCCCTTCTGGGATTTGCCCAAGCTGGCGCAGGTGGGTATTTCGATGATGCAGGTTTTCCCGCAGGTCAGGGATGGGAGCAGGTGGATTTCCCCACTCAGGATGCAAATAACAATGTTTATGCGCTTGAAGTTCAAGGGGAATCTATGATGCCGCTCTATCGTGATGGAGATGTGCTGATCGTTGAACCCAATGCTCAAATACGAAAAGGTGATCGCATTGTGGTCCGCACCAAAGATGGTGAGGTGATGGCGAAAATACTTTCTCGAGACACCGCGCAAAGTATCGAACTATTGTCGCTTAATCCTGAACACCCAAATCGACAATTTGCTAAAACTGAAATTGACTGGACTGCGCGTATTATTTGGGCCAGCCAATAAGATTTTTGAAAGATTTTTGCTCTAATTCTGCTTGCCGAAGCTTGAATTATGTATCAACCCAACACTAATTAGTGTTTTTGGAAGAAATCGGATTTTCAATGAATAGTGAAATAAATCTCCACGAAGGCTTGATCTACATCATGGTTACCATGTCAGCTGTCGACAATGCGATGGATGACACAGAATTGGAACGTATCGGCAGATTGGTCCGCTTTTTACCAGTTTTTGAGCAATTTAACGAGGATGACATTCTTTCGACTGCGCGAAGATGTAGCGCTTTGTTGGCCGAACCTGATGGATTGGCACTTGTATTAGATATTATCAAAGATTCCATTCCTGAACGCCTCCACGACACGGCCTATTCCATCGCTGTTGAAATTGCATCGGCTGATCATGATATTAAGCCCGAAGAAATTCGTATGTTGCAATTGCTGCGTGATCGCTTTGATCTCGATAAACTTACCTGCGCTGCGATCGAAAGAAGTGCAATGGCGCGTTATAAGCGGGCGCGTAACCGTTAGATCTTAAACGCTTTAGATCTGCCGATCACAATTCTTTTATATGATTTTGGCGATCGTTCGTCCTATAAAGGCCTCACCACATTAATGAGGAATTGGCTTTTTGACTTTATTTGGACTTTCAGAACCTGCGATAAGACTCATTGTTTTCCTCAGTGTTTTATGTGCCATGGCGATTTTTGAGTTGCTCCATCCAAGGCTTGAGCGCGATGAAATGCGTGGAGCGCTAAAGACCCAACGCTGGTTCACCAATCTTTCCATGGTTATTATATCGTCACTTTGCCTTAGAGTGATTTTTCCAGCTGCTGCCGTGGGTGCTGCATTTTGGCTCGAAGAGCGCAATATAGGTTTGTTTAATATTATCAATGTGCCACCGATTGTTGCGGGTATCATCGCATTTGTGGTTCTTGATTTTATTGTATGGCTCGAACATTTGGTCAGTCATAAATGGCCGATCTTGTGGCGCATTCACCGTATGCATCATGCTGATAATGGATTTGATGTCACAACTGCATTGCGGTTTCATCCGCTAGAAATTGTTTTATCAATGGCTTGGAAAATATTGATTATTGCACTTTTGGGCGCACCAGCCATTGCCGTTTTAATATTTGAGATTGTCTTAAACGGCATGGCGATGTTCAATCATTCTAATGTTAAATTACCGTTGAAGCTGGACAAGATCATTCGTCCAATATTGGTCACACCTGATATGCATCGGGTTCATCATTCAAGTGATCATCGAGAGACAGATTCAAATTATGGGTTTAATTTTTCGTTCTGGGATCGCATTTTTGCAACCTATAACGACCAACCCAAACTGGGACATAACGGTATGGAGATCGGCCTCAAAGAGTTTCGAGGACCGCAAAGCTCTAATCTTTTATGGACGTTGCTTTTGCCATTTAAAGGCAAGAGCTGATCTTTAAAAACTCAATAAATCCCGTTTGGAAAATATCGCAAATAGAGCTCAGCAAAATTGCCGTTTTTTCCAAGCAGTGACAGACCATAATTGAGTGTTTTTTGAAGATCGGGATTATCTTTTGCAACGGCTATCGCCAACCCCTCTCCAAGGTAATATTGCGACAAATATGGACCGCCCAAAAACTGGCAACATCCAGCCGCATCTTCCCCAGACAGCCAAAACGAGAATTGTAATCCGTCACCAAACAACAGATTAACATCCCCGGTTTTGAGTGCTTTATAGAGTTCCGCACGCTCGTCAAATGCGACCGCTTCCGATACGGGGAACCAATCTTTTAGCATGGCCTCATGTGCAGAATTTCGGATGACGCCGACTTTTAAGAGCTCTGTTTTTTGCCATACAGGTCCGTCGGGCTTCTTCACACCGCTTAACACTGACAAATCAATTTCATCTGCATTACGCGCAATAAAACGAGCCGGTAATTCAAGATAAGATCGGCTGAACAAATAGTCCTGGCGGGTTTCGGCGGAGATGGCAAATCCAGCGATAATAGCATCACCCTGGCGGTTTTTAATCGCGTCGGGTAATTCCTTCCATTCCAATGCCTGAATTTGGCATTGCTCGATGATTTTTAAGATCGAACAAATATTTCGTGCCAAGTCGACATGAAAACCAGTTAAACGGCCGTTCTCGTCCAAAAAGCTAAATGGCGGAAAATCTACTGTTGTGAGGAACCTTAAGCGATCAATATTGCGGACATCGGCAATTGGAATCCGCTCCTGAGAATCAAAGTAATTTGGAGTAATCGATCCTTGCGCCATACTATAAACGGGAAAAATTAAAGTAATAACTAACGCTATAATTGTATTAAGTAGTGACTTATTTAGTAAACTTATATATGTATACTTAAACATCTTCTACAATTCCGTGTATATATTCTAGAAACATGCATCACTTATGTCATCTCCCAACGGCAGCGACAACCATAAGAAAGACAAAATCACAGAAGGCTTCGTTATTGGGGACCCAAAGCATGATGTTGATCCAGTGTATCAACTGCTATTGTCAAATTCTCAACTATCAAAAAAGCATCTAAATCACGCTGCATATTTAGCGGATCAGAATGATACCAATATTGAAACTGAGCTCATCGCTAACAGGTATATTTCAGACCATGATTATTTCCGTTGTATAGCTCAACAGCTTGATCTTAAATTTTTCACAGAGATTGATCCTTCCAGCATTATTTCATCACCGTCCATTGATGTTTTACTATCGCGCAATGGCCCTTTGCGCATTCAAATGGATAACCGCGTTTATACGGTCATAAGTCCATCTGTTGCAGATTTTCAAAAATTAAAGAACTTGTTTTCATCAAAACCGGATTTGCAGCAAAACTTTGCGATCGCAGCATCTAAAACAATACGAGAGGCTGTCTGGCAACTTAATGAGATCGAGCGTGTGGGCACTGTTGTTCGCCAATTGCAAGACACACAGCCAGATATGAGCGCAAAATCCCTGTTGTCGAATTGGCAAAGCTATTTCCTAGGTGTTTTGTCATTGGCAGCATGTCTGCTGGTTTATTTTCAACCCGGCTCAATTTTCTTAGCGCTTCATGCATCATTAGCGCTGATTTATCTGTCATTTAACTTGTTAAAATTGTCCGCCGGTTTTTATCCTCATCCCGAAGCAGATCTGCAAAAATTGCCGGAACCGACGAGAAATCTTCCTTATTACACCATATTGATTGCGCTTTATAAAGAAGAGCAAGTAGCCGAACAGCTGATAAAAGCAATGAGCCGTTTAAATTGGCCCAAGAGCAAATTAGATATCAAATTGATATGCGAGGCTGATGATATGGCTACAATTAACGCATTAATTAACGCCAATCCCGGTCCAGAATTTGAAATTATCAAAGTTCCTCATATGGAACCAAGAACAAAACCCAAAGCGCTACAATATGCAATGTCCGGTGCTAAGGGGGAATTTATTGCGGTATATGACGCGGAGGATCGTCCGCATCCTGAGCAACTCATGGAAGCATATCGCTGGTTTGACCAAGGTGATGAATGTATTGGATGCATGCAGGCACCGTTGGTGATCACAAATGCTGATGTCGGATGGCTGCCAGGACTATTTAGTTTGGAATATTCAGGATTATTCCGCCGACTTATTCCGCTTCTATCCCATTTTGGTTTACCAATTCCTCTTGGAGGAACATCAAATCACTTCAGAAAAAGCGCACTTGAGAGAGTTGGCGGTTGGGACCCGTGCAATGTCACAGAGGATGCCGATTTGGGTATTCGCTTATATTCACATGGCTATAATACGGGCGTGTTAAAGCGCCCAACCCTTGAAACGGCGCCAACAAATGTCGCAGTCTGGATCAAACAACGCACGCGATGGCTAAAAGGCTGGATGCAAACCTGGCTCGTCTTTATGCGTCATCCCATAAGATTATTGGCAAGACGAGGTTTTATTGGTTTTGTCATTATGCAGGTGATGATTGGCGGGATGTTAATCGCTGCCCTTGCTCACCCATTTGCATTTATCTTCATTGCTTACACGCTTTATAAGGCGCTTTTGGGAACTTTTTTTGGCGCGTCAACGCTGGAATTAATTTTAGTTTATCTCGATATCTTCAATTTAATCGGCGGTTATTTTATTTTTGTCTATGTGGGTATGAGTGCACTGATTTCCGGCCAGAGAAAGAAAATCAAAACAAGATGGCTGTTTTTGCCACCGCTCTACTGGTTGCTCATGTCATTTGCCGGATGGCGGGCTTTATCCCAACTGCCACTTAGTTCACAGCTTTGGGAAAAAACTCCGCATGAGCCAGCGCGCAGAGAATAGTATCCGCGCGCTTTAAGTTTATCACATTAAAACTGGCGATTAAATTAGTTGACCAGCCCAGCTCTGAAATTTTGGATATCACGCTCTACCAATGCCAACTCGCCGCTCAACCGAGCGATTTCGACTTGGTCGGTAGAGTTCTGCTGATTAAGATTAGCAATTTCAAGCTGAATGGTTGTTTGCTCAGTTGGCGTTGCATTTGCAATCAACTTAATCTTCTCAGCAGCTTCTGCTTGTCGCCTAGAAATGGCGCTTTTGCGGCTATTTATATCTGAACGGATACCGTGCGCACGTTTTCCAAGGTTATAGCCCGACAAAAACGCAGCCGACTTATCAAGTGGACAGACATTTGCATAAATATTTCCAGCTTCGCCAACACGCAAACCATTTGCCGGCGTGCAATATCGAACAAGCCCAGCTTGATAACCTTGGTTCCATGCTGTTTGGTTTGGTGTAATGCCTGCTTTCGCACAGGCCTTCACATGGCGCGCAAAACGGTCCTGAGGGGCATGGCCCGCAGCACCATCCGTTTCACCGATGACGGTCCAATCCGCTGCCACACATTCTTCTTTTGAAAGCGTTTGACAGGCACTAAGCGCAATCCCTGCGCCAAAGAGACCTGCAATGAGATAAAGTTTTGATAAATGCTGTTGCAAAAGAACCCCCACAATAAAAAACCCAACTCTTTATTTGAGAGCTGGGTTCATAAGTCAAGTTTTTACCAAGATCGCTGTTAGCGGGCGCGACGGCGTTCGGCCGTCGGTTGGTAAGCTAATTTCGAATGATAGGTGCAATATGGAGATGCTTCATCGCAGTCATTTCCACAAAAATGGAACCCGTCGACCATAGGGTCACCAATTGGCCACTTACATGTCGCTTCAGTCAATTCAATCAGCTTAAGCTGTTTGGAAATTGGCACGACCACATCTTCAATAGGACGCGTGTCCAGTTCTTCAATTGCAATAGCGTCCACATCAGCCTTCATCACGGTTGCCGCAGCGCTGCCACCACCTGTTCTGGTAGGTGCGGGACGCGAAGCTGTGCTGGCCGCGCGTGGTGCTGTGAAACCGGTGCGTTGTGTTGCAACTGTTGGACGTTTCGCTCGCGGGTTACGAGACCCACCTGATTTTGCACGACCTGGCAAATGAAGACGGTGAACTTTACCAATTACGGCATTGCGGCTGACACCACCAAGCTGAGCTGCAATTTGACTAGCGCTTAAACCTTCTGCCCACAATTTCTTGAGCTGTTCGACGCGTTCATCAGTCCAACTCATTTTTATCTCCGTTTCTATTTGCCAAGACAGAATCCCCCACCACTGCACTCAAACGAGTACATTTTAAATTACTTAAAAAGTCGCTGGGTCCGTCGCATTTTTTCCAACTAGATCTAAGTTAGTGATCGCAGGACTCTGTGACAAGGGGGATAAATTACTCTGATTCGCAAAAATTCAGTTTTCCCCAACTAAAGCATATTTTCGTGAATTTTTATCAAAATTAGTTAGCCCGTTTATGGGATTTGTATCATCTTGATGCAGAATTGACTTTTCGTTTCAAAGTAGTGATAATGAAGGCAACCGTCCGAGCTGGGCGGTTTTTCACTTTTATACAACAAATACTCGCGCCGCGGATACAGCTGGCACTCACATTGATTTTAACAGGAGAGCGACATGGCAGCAGCCACGTCTTTATATTCAATTCTTCCAACAACCGGCGCAACATTCACGTCCGGTGAGGGTGTTTGGTTGGAAACAGATCAAGGTGAGAAATATCTCGACTTCACGGCAGGCATTGCTGTGAATTCCTTGGGACATTGCCACCCACATTTGGTCGAGACATTAAAGCAGCAAGCCGAGCAGCTTTGGCACATTTCAAACCTCTTTCAAGTTGAAGGCCAAAGTAAACTCGCCGATCGCCTCACCGCAAATACCTTTGCCGACAAAGTATTTTTCACCAATTCCGGTGTTGAAGCGATGGAATGCGCGATCAAAACAGCGCGCCATTATCACTTTGCCAATGGTGAACCAGAGCGTTTTGAAATCATCACTTTTAAGGGTGCGTTTCATGGTCGCTCGACAGCAACAATCGCTGCCGGTGGTCAAGAAAAATATATTGAAGGTTTTGGACCTAAAGCTCCCGGATTTATACAGGTTGAGCTCAATGATGTCGACGCGCTTAAAGAGGTCATTACCGATCAAACAGCTGCGCTTTTAATTGAACCGATCCAAGGTGAAGGCGGCCTGCGTTATGTTTCAACCGAGTTTTTAAAAACGCTTCGCGAGACATGTAATGACACTGGTGCGCTGCTCATCTTCGATGAAATCCAATGCGGTGTTGGTCGAACTGGCAAATTGTTTGCGCATGAATGGTCTGGCGTAACACCAGATATCATGGCGGTTGCAAAAGGCATTGGCGGCGGCTTCCCACTCGGCGCATGTCTGGCAACCGAAGAAGCGGCGCAAAGCATGGTTCCTGGCACGCATGGCACGACCTTTGGTGGCAACCCGCTTGCCATGTCGGTTGGTAATGCAGTTCTTGATGTGGTGCTTGAAGATGGTTTCTTGGAAAATGTGCAAGACGTTGCGCTGCTTCTCAGACAGGGCTTGGCCGAACTCACTGATACATATCCGGACATTATCGAAGAAATCAGAGGCCAAGGCCTTATGATCGGCATTAAGTGTAAGACACCGAACATGGAATTATTGGGTGCGATGCGCGATGAAAAATTCTTAGCTGTGCCTGCTGGCGATAATGTGATCCGTTTGCTGCCACCTTTGACATTGACCAAAGATGAAGCGCGCGACGGCCTGGCCCGCATAAAAAATGCGCTTAATACAGTCAAAAAATAACTGCTTTATTTAGGAAAAGCTCATGTCTTTAAAAGATCAACATCACCACTTTTTAGACCTTGCCGACATTAACAAAGGTGAACTTCGACGCATGATCGATCATGCCAAATCAACGAAGTTGAATTTGAAACAGGGCATTGAGCATAAGCCTTTGCGAGGCAAAGTTCTGGCGATGATTTTCGAAAAACCATCAACGCGCACACGCGTTTCGTTTGATGTTGGCATGCGACAGTTAGGCGGCGAAACATTGCTGCTTTCTGGATCTGACATGCAATTGGGCTCATCAGAAACAGTGGCTGATACTGCACGTGTATTATCTCGCTATGTGGATATTATCATGATCCGCACAATGGAGCACGAGCGTCTTTTGGAAATGGCAGAATATGCCACAGTTCCTGTGATCAACGCGCTAACAGATGATACGCATCCATGCCAGATCATGGCCGATGTTCAAACTTACGAAGAGCATCGTGGCTCCATTGAAGGCAAGACCTTGTCTTGGGTTGGGGATGGAAACAATGTCACGCACTCATTGATGGAGGGGGCTGCACAGTTCGGCTATTCCATGAATATCGGAACACCAGAGGGCTCAGAACCTGAACAACGCTATGTCGATTGGGCTCGCGAAAATGGTGCAACAATCAATCTTAGTCATGATGCTGAGACCACAGTTCAAGATACAGATTGTGTGATTACCGATAAATGGGTGTCGATGAACCAAGAGCATAAAGCGCGCGGGCACAATGTGTTCCAGCCGTTTCAGGTTAATGCCAAACTTATGGCACACGCAAAAGATGACGCGCTCTTTATGCACTGTTTACCGGCAAAACGTGGTGAAGATGTCACGGATGACGTGATCGATGGACCACAATCCGTCGTGTTTGATGAAGCTGAAAACAGAATGCACGCACAAAAGGCTATTATTGAGTGGTGCCTCGGCGCGCTTTAAAACGGCCCTTTTCGTTCTGGCTATTGAAATTTGTGTTCAACGGGACCAAATGCAAAACTGCATTATAAAACCCCTTGAAATATTGAGTATTAATTATGGACGCATTTGAAACCGCGCATGACATAAAGCTTTCTGGTGATGACTACGTCGTTCCTTTCCAAGTTGAAGGATTGGACGTTCGCGGCCGGGCGGTTCAACTTGGCCCAATGCTGGATCAAATCCTCTCACGGCACACATATCCAGAGCCTGTGGCACAGCTTTTGGCGGAAGGCATTGTGCTAACCGTATTGCTGGGCACATCTTTAAAGTTTGAGGGACGATTGATCCTGCAAACCAAAGGGGATGGTCCGGTTGAATTGCTTGTGGTTGATTTTCAAGCGCCGACTTCTGTGCGTGGCTATGCCCAATTTAATCAGGATAAACTTGATCAAGCGATAGCCGAGGGCAATGCTTTGCCGCATCAATTGCTAGGCAAAGGTGTGCTTGCTTTCACCATTGACCAGGGTTCTCACACACAACGCTATCAAGGCATTGTTGAAATGAAAGGGGATACCCTTTCCCAGATGGCTGAATCATATTTCAAGCAATCGGAACAAATCCCTACAAGCATTAAACTGAGTGTGGCTGAGCTAATTGCCAAAGATGAAGATGGCAAGTCCGAACATCAATGGCGTGCCGGCGGCATTTTGATCCAATTCCTGCCCCATGCGAGTGAGCGCATGGCGCAAAGTGATTTACCCGGTGGTGATTTACCTGAAGGCGTGGAAGAGCATTCCGCTGATGAAGATGATGCTTGGACAGAGGCCAAAGCCTTGGTTGAAACCGTTAGCGCCAGTGAATTGACTGACCCTCAGGTTGGTAGTGAGCGTTTGCTTTACCGCTTGTTCCATGAGCGCGGCGTTCGGATTTTTGAAGCTGGTGAAGTTCGTGATGAATGTTCTTGCTCGCGTGAACATCTGTTTGGCGTTTTATCTCGTATGGAGAAGGGCGAGTTGAACGATACATTTGTGGACGGTAAAATTGAGGTTGTCTGCGAATTTTGTTCTACGCAACATATATTTACGCAATCTGAATTTGACTTATGACTTTGAGCGGGGAGCGAAAGCTCTAACCTTACCAGAAAATTACAAATCGTTAATTTGCAATTTTTAGTGATCAATGAGCATAATCAATTCGCCCAAGCGAGTATGAAAAATGCTAGAAAAATCCAATTCAGAAAATGTGCCCGAAAATGTTGTTGAACTCGATCAACCAAACATAACGCGGCTAAAAGATGAAATAGATGCTGATGCGCAAACCGCATCAGATCAAAAACCTCAAAGATCTTGGGGGCGCCGATTTGTGGCGTTTGCTCGATCAATCTTTCAACTTGTTCTGATGGTTGGCGTTTTAGCAGGCGCTTATACGATCATGGACCGAATGGTAAGTTCTCGCGAGGAGCCCGCCAAACGCCCTTTCCGTCAAGCGACTTTTACGGTTGAATCTTTAGAGGCTGTACAAACGGCGCATCGGCCCAGCATCTTAGTTTATGGTCAAGTGGAAACCGCCAGAGATGTTGAACTTCGCCCGCTTGTTAGCGGCGAAATCATCGCGGTGAATGAGAACCTGACCGCCGGCATGAGGGTTGAAAAAGGTGATCTGCTTGTTTCAATTGACCCCTTTAATTATGAAGGTGCCATCCGCGAGGCGAAAGCCAATCTCATGCAAGTTCAAGCAACCGTTCGTGAAATTGATGCACGCCTTGCCTCTGAAAATGATCAGCTAATTTCAGCGCAAGATCAGCTTGAATTGGCGCGAGCAGATTTAGAACGCGCACAATCCTTGGCTGCTTCAGGCACACTAACCAACAAGCAAGTTGATGATCGTGTCTTGGTCGTTTCTCAGCGCAGCCAGTCTGTGAGCCAAAGACGCAACAACATCATCATCAATGAAGCGCAAAAAGAGCAGCAATTGGCAAATATTGAGCGCTTGGAGTGGAAGTTAAGCGAAGCGGAACGGCAGCTTGAAAACACCAAACTCTATGCACCTTTTGGCGGTATTGTTTCGAATGCAAATGCAGAGCCTGGTCGATCGGTCGGCAGCAATGATGTGCTGGTTTCCATCTACGATAATCAACAGTTGGAAAGCCGTTTCACGCTGACCAATGCTCAATATGGCCGTATGGCAACCGATAGCGACCCACTCATTGGTCGCGAAGTTGAAATCATTTGGACCATCGGCACTGTGAGCTATTCCTATAAAGGTGAGATTGATCGCATTGGCGCAACTGTGGCAGCTGAGCGCGGTGGTGTTGAGGTTGTTGCACGAATTAAGCCTGAAGATCATGCCGTGCAAATTCGCCCTGGCGCTTTTGTTGAAATTCTGGTGCCAGATCGCGCTTATAATGATGCGATTAAAGTGCCGGAAACATCCGTTTATGACCAGTCGCATGTCTTTATCATCCAGGAAGGCCAACTGGTCCGCAAAGACATTGAGATCTTAGCCTTTGACGGCAGTAATGCGATCATAAAGGGAAACGGTGACGCGGCTTTAAAAACCGGTGACAAAATTCTTACCACGCGTTTGACGGAAGCGACTGAAGGGGTGCGCGTACGTGCGCCTGGACAAGCCGAACCGCGACGTGGTGGGGCAAATGGAGGCGCAAATACAAGAGAAAATGCTGGGGGGCAGCGGCCAAACGGTGAGGGAGGACGCCCTGGTGGCGAAAGACGACGCCCGAATGCCAACACAAATTCAGGAGGTTAAGTCATGAACGATACGTCCCGAATGGAACAGGTGAGAAGCGGTTGGGCAGGTCTGGTCAGCACCTTTATTCGCCATCCAAATGCTGCCAATCTTCTCATGGTCTTGATGATCATATTTGGTGCCTTTGCCATTGCCAAAATCAATACGCAATTTTTCCCCACTGTTGATCGTCCCACAATCGGTGTGATCATCTCTTGGCCGGGTGCAAGTGCGCAGGATGTTGAGGTCAACGTGTTAGCGGTGGCTGAACCGGAGTTACGCTTTATTAATGGCGTTGATAAAATGACGTCCACCGCGTCTGAGGGAAATGGTGCCATCACCTTGGAATTTTCCGAGGGAACAGACATGCAGCAGGCGCTGGCTGATGTGGAAGCTGCCGCTAAATCGATCGGCAATTTGCCCGAGGATGCTGAGACGCCAACTGTTAGTCGGTCGCAATTTTTTGATGCCGTTGCGCGCCTTTCTGTTGGCGGGACCGCGTCGGAACAAACCAAACGCGATTGGGCTAAGCGCATTAGAGACGATTTGATCGACCGCGGCATTGATAAGATCAATTTCAACGGCCTGCGATCACCAGAAATTGCTGTTTCAATCCCAGAACGCGAACTGCGACGTCTGTCGATGACAGTATCTGAGGTTTCAAATATCATCGCCAGCAATAGTCGCGATCTACCGTCGGGAAATGTTGCCGGCGATATTGAACGCCAATTGCGCACCCTGGCAAATGCACGAGATACGAAATCGATTGGCAATGTTGAGGTCAAATCCTTCCCAACCGGTGAGAAAATCAAGCTTAATGACATTGCCAAAATCAATGAGACATTCGATGACAGCCAAACCCAGGGATTAAGCGGAAATCTTGCCGCTATTGAGCTTGATGTGCGTCGTGCTCCAACCGCTGACACGCTGCAAACGGCCGCGATTTTGTTTGACTATATTGAGGAAATAACTCCTCAATTGCCAGATAATATCGAACTAACAACTTATCGCGTTTCTGCTGAAGCACTATCGGAGCGCATATTGCTGTTGGTCAAAAACGCGCTTGGCGGTTTGATCATTGTGGTGTTGATGCTGTTCATTTTTCTTAATGCACGCATCGCATTTTGGGTTGCTGCGGGTATCCCCATCGCATTGTTGGCAACGGTCGGCATTATGCTGGTGATTGGACAAACGATAAACATGATCACGTTGTTCGCGCTGATTATGATGCTCGGGATCATTGTAGATGATGCCATTGTGGTGGGTGAACATACCAATACGCGCCTTGAAATGGGTGACGATAATATCACCGCGGCAGAAAATGGCGTGGGCATGATGATGACGCCGGTTATGGCTGCCATGTTGACCACGCTCGCAGCGTTTAGCCCAATTCTATTGATAAATGATACGATCGGGCAAATTATGGGTGTTTTGCCCTATGTTGTGATAGCTGTTTTGATCGCGAGTTTAATTGAATGTTTCTTCATTCTGCCGGGTCACCTGGCGCATTCCCTTAAGGCAAATCGGGGTGCACGCTGGTCTTATTGGCGACAATTCTTCATCGCGCTGGTTCTTACATTAGCATCTGCTTCGGTCTTAAACCGCCTTAGTCTGACCTATGGTTCATCTGAAAGCACAACGCCACTTGCGTGGGTGTTTGATCAACCAAATTATGTGCGTGCCGCAATTTCTGCCTTTGTTGCGATTAGCCTTGCGACCATTATTGAATATGTTTACCTCAAACTTTTAAGACCTGTTGTGACGATTTTGATATTAGGTTTAGTCTTCGTCATTGGTTCAAACATTTATCACCTTTCAACAGATCCAACGCTTGAGATTGAAGGTACTCGTGCTTTCATTGGTGCGCTAATTTCTTTACCGCCCATGCAATATATCGCCGGATCATTTATTGCAGCTATCATCATTGCAGCCTTTACTGAGATTCAAATTTGGCGCGCAACATCAAAATTATCTCCGGAAGAGCTGGCAGAATTGCAAAGCCAAGACAGTTGGTTTCGCCGCAATTTTGATAAAGGATTTGCTTGGTTTCGCGACAACCCGGTTCGCTATATCGTCACGCTTTCCTATAATTGGCGCTATGTGACCATTGCGATCTCAGTTGGATTGATCATGGTTCTCGCTGTTGGTTTGATCCGCAGTGGCAAGGTGGAATTCGTCTTCTTCCCCTCACCGGAAGCTGAAAATATCACGGGCATCGTGGTGTTTAATGCCGGTCTACCGGAAGACACCGCCAAAAAAGCCATCCTAGCGTATGAAAATGCGCTTCATGAGGTAGATGACAAATTAACAGACGACAGCGAAAAACTGGTCAACGCGATCTTTACCACCTATGGCGCTTCCAACCGCAATGGTGCCGTTCAAGCGCGTATTCAAGTTCAACTCACCGCATCTGAATTTAGATCTGTGCGCACGAATGATATCGTCAGTGCTTGGCGCAGCGGTGTACCGCGTATTGCCGGAATTACCCGCTTTTCTATTGCGCAATCGCGAGGTGGTCCTCCTGGTCGCGATATCGAGGTTCGACTGCAGGGTGACAGCTCTGAACAGCTTAAAGCAGCAGCCAATGATGTGGCGCAGCTTGTCTCAACAATTGCCGGCGTATCCGGTGTTGAAGATAACTTACCCTATGGTAAGCCAGAACTTGTCATGGAACTTACTCCTTTCGGCACAGCGCTTGGCTTTACAATCGATGGCGTTGGCCGTCAGATCAGGAATTCCTTTGAAGGCAGCATTCCATTTAGATTTGCGCGCGGCGATGATGAAGTGACCGTGCGTGTGGATGCTGTTCAGCGTGAAGATGGAATGGCGGCGCTGCGAAATCTTACTGTGAAAAGCAATTCCGGTGAATTCGTCCCATTGACCGAGATCATCACATTAAGTGAACGACAAGGCTTTGCATCGATCCGCAGGCGCGATGGTAAAACAACGATCTCAGTTTCTGGCGATATTGATGATGAAGTATCGACAACGGATAAAGTCATTGAAACATTGCTTGCAGGTGGTGAACTGGAAACACTCACATCCAAACATGATGTGACATACAGTTTCGGTGGACGCTCTGAGGAACAACGCAATGCTTTTGCCGATCTTCAACTTGGTGCCATCATCGCGGTTGCCGTGATCTATATCATTCTTGCTTGGTTCTTTGGCAGTTATTGGAGCCCCATTGCGGTGATGCTCATCATCCCATTTGGCATTGTAGGCGCTGTGTTCGGACATTGGCTGATGGGCTTTAAGCTGACCATTTTGTCCTTCATCGGGCTTTTGGGCCTGTCCGGAATTCTGGTCAACGACTCCATCATTCTGGTCGCTCGGCTTAATGAACGGATCAAACAAGGCAATGATTTTGCCCAAGCTGCGATAGGCGCAAGTTTGGATCGATTGCGGGCCGTTATGTTGACGTCTTTGACCACAATTGGTGGATTGCTACCGCTGTTGTTTGAAACAAGCCGACAAGCGCAATTCTTGTTGCCAATGGCAATCACCATCGTATTTGGCTTGGCGCTCTCAACATTCTTGGTCTTATTCCTCGTCCCAGCATTGGTTGGCGTTGGCAATGATATCCGCCGCACGCTGGTTGCAATATTTGGACAAATGCGCGAACGACGGAATTCACTATCTAACCCATCCACCACACCTGCGGAATAGACGAAGACTTACCTAGGATAGGATTTGGAAGCGATCAACATCGACCAATCCATGGTCGGTGATTTTCAAATGCGGAATGACGGGCAGCGCCAAAAATGCGAGCTGCAGGAATGGCTCTTCAAGCACAACGCCTAAGGATTTTGCCGCCTCACGTAATTTGATGAGTTGATCTCGGACATTTTCAAAAGGTTCAAGGCTCATTAATCCGGCAATGGGAAGTGCAACTTCGGCCAAAATTTCGCCGTCTTCAACGACCACAAAACCACCTTCAAGTTCAACCAAACGATTGGCTGCAACGGCCATATCATCATCATTGGCGCCAACGACTGCGATATTATGGTGGTCATGGCACACGGTTGACGCAATAGCGCCGCGTTGCAAGCCAAAGCCATTGACAAATCCGGCAGATACATTGCCGTTTTTGCCATGGCGTTCAACGATGCCAATTTTAATCAGATCGCGTTCAAGATCAGATTGATCCCCAGCTTTGCCCTCAATAATCTCGCAGGTGAGATGCTGCGTGATGATCTTACCCGGCACAATGCCGATCACATGCGCTTCATTGCTGTTGGTTCTGGTTTCAAAAGATTTGGCAGTTAGCTTTTTTGATTGAACTGAATTGCGACCGATGGGATCAACAAGTTTGCGTTTTTCAAACAGTTTATCTTCCACCAAACGACCTGCGCTATAAACATGATCGATATCGCAGGTTTTAAGATCATTGAGCACCACAAGATCAGCGCGCATGCCTGGCGCAACCAAACCTCGATCTTTTAATCCAAACGCTTTTGCTGCTGAAATTGACGCTGCGCGATAGATCGCGAACTGATCAGAACCCAGTTCAATTGCGGTTCGAATGACATAATCAAGATGACCTTGTTCTGCGATATCAAGCGGATTTCTGTCATCCGTGCAAATCGCCAAATAAGGAGAATTTCGCTCTGTGATGATTGGCGCAAGCGCATGCAGATCTTTTGATACTGATCCTTCACGCACCAGAATATGCATGCCTTTTCGAAGCTTTTCCAAAGCTTCATCCGCTGTGGTGGTCTCGTGATCAGTTGAAATGCCCGCAGATAGATAGCCGTTAATGTCGTAACCGCGCACCAAGGGGGCGTGGCCATCAATATGCCGACCGGAAAACGCTTCCAATTTATCAAGGCAAGTTTCATCTTTGTTAAGAACGCCCGGATAGTTCATAAATTCAGCCAGACCAATGACCTGAGGGTGGTCTGCATATGGGGTTAAATCTGATGCGATCAATCGCGCCCCAGATGTTTCCATTTCTGTCGCCGGCACACAGGAGGAAAGTTGAACGCGAATATCCATAATGGTGTTTTCAGCGCATTTGAGGAAATATTCAATTCCGCTGATCCCAACAACATTGGCAATTTCATGCGGATCGCAGATCACAGTGGTGACACCATAGGGCAGCACGCATCGGTCAAATTCGTAAGGTGTGACCATAGAGGATTCAATATGCAGATGTGTGTCGATAAAACCAGGGACAACAATTTTGCCGGAAATATCAACTTCAACCACGCCATGATATTCCTCGCATGTGCCGACAATGATGTCGCCGCAGATCGCGATGTCTCCGGCAACCAATTCGCCAGTCACCAGATCGTAAAACTGTCCGTTTTTTAAAACGAGATCTGCTTTTTCAACGCCTCGACCTTGATCAATACGTTTGGCAATTGTTTGCTTGTCCATGGTGATATCCTATCTGCAGCCCATAATTCGAATCGACATTCAAATTGTAGCGCGTGTGATATCATGTTCGCCAAAAACTTGGCAAAAATATTACCAGCAAAGTGAACAATTCTAATCGCCCAAGCAGCATGCCTGCGGACAAGAGCCATTTTGCTGTGGCGCTTAATTCTGAATAATTCCCCGATGGACCAATAATGTCGCCCAAGCCAGGTCCCACATTTGCCAATGCGGAACCAGCCCCTGAAAGCGCTGTTGTTGTATCCAACCCCGTCAATTTGAGTGCAAAAGCTAGCACCATGAATGAGGCAATGAATAAGAAGAAAAAGGCCATTACCGATGAAATAACATGTTTTTGGATCGGGCGATTATTAAACATTGGTTTAAACACGCCACTTGGATACATGACGTGATTAAGATGCATTTTCACCGCTTGAAACAGGACTTGAAATCTGAAAATCTTGATCCCACAGGAGGTCGATCCAGCGCATCCTCCAACGAACATGATGAGGAAAAAGAATGTGACCGCTTGCGGTCCCCAAGTGCCATAATCTGTTGAGGCATAACCGGTGCCCGTGATGATCGAAACGACATTAAAAGCGGCATAGCGAAAAGCTTCTAACCCTTGATGGGAACCGCTTACAATGGCCATGATGACCGCCATGAGTATGCAAAAGCTCACAAACATTAAAAACACGCGAACCTGTAGGTCCTGAATGAGTGGCTTATAGCGACCTTGCAACATTTGCACATAAAGGATGAACGGGATCGATCCCAGGATCATAAATATGATCGCAACTGTATCAATGGCTGCGCTATCGAAATGGCCGATGGATCCGTCTTTGGTTGAAAAGCCACCAGTGGCAACGGTGGTCATTGCGTGAATAACCGCATCATCAACAGCCATGCCGGCTACCACATATAAAATCGCGCAGAGGCCAGTAACTGCGATAAAGACCAAAGTGATTGACGATGATATTTGTCGCGTTCTGGGCAATATTTTTTCAGCTGTATCAAAAGCTTCGGCTTTAAAGAGCTGCATTCCACCAATTTGCAGCATTGGAAGTACAGCAATCGCCATCACGATGATACCCAAACCGCCAAGCCATTGCAAAAGCCCTCGCCAGAACAAAATGCCCGGCGGAACACTTTCTAACCCGGTAATCACCGTCGCGCCTGTTGTTGTGAGGCCCGACATGGATTCAAAAAACGCGTCGGTGTAGTTATCAACCACACCCGACCATAAAAATGGCAAAGCACCAAAGGCGACAAGCGCAGTCCAAGCGACCACGGTCATCAACAAAGCCTGACGGGTGGAGAGACCTTTTGGAATGCCGCGTGTCGACAAAAACATCAACAAGCCAACAAGTAGAGTTAGCCCTGACGAAATGACGAAAACCTGCCAATCTGGATTGCCGACAGCAGCATCCACAAAGGCAGGTAATAGCATGGAGGCACCGAGTGTGATGACCAGCACTCCGGTGACCAATACGACTGGTCTAAAGTCGATTATGCTGTTCAATTAAGCACTCTTTTTTGGTCGGGCAGATCCAACGAAAATGCTGGAATGGCAACATCAAATAAATCACCATCATCCGTCCGAAATTGATATGTTCCGAACATAATACCAGAAGGTGTATCTAGCGGGCAACCTGAAGAATATTCATAGCTGCCATCTGGATCAATATAGGGCTCTTCGCCAACAACGCCCTTGCCAGAGATCTCATCGATTAAACCATTGCCATCGGTGATGTTCCAGTAGCGATTGATCAGTTGAACACGCCGGTTTGAATGATTTATAACAGTTATCTGATAGCCCCAGACATAACGCGAATCTTCAGGATCCGATTGCTCTTCTATATAAAAAGGCTCCACCGCAACTTCGATTTCATGTGTTGTGGCTCTATACATCATTTCATCCATTTGCATTCACGAACGTCAATATTAATACCCAAAAGACATGCGCCTTATTCTATAGCCAGAAACTAAGGTCAAGCGTGGAAATAATCAATAATAACGTAGTTTTGAGAATTGGTCATTTGCTCTTGACGCATTCGGTCTATAATAGAAGTCGCAAATCTTGAGGCAATTATATGTTAGATGGCACAGCTAGACGGTATTTGGACCCGCATTTGGACAAAATGGGCGCTTATTTGGCGACCAAAGGCGCATCTGCGAATGCAGTGACGCTCACCTCTTTTGTTGTCGGGATGATTTCCGCTGGGCTAATTGCTGTTGGATATATGATCCCGGGGCTCATTTTACTGCTGCTTAGTCGCTTGGGTGATGGCTTAGATGGAGCAGTTGCCAGACACACACAGACTTCCGATTTTGGCGGATTTTTAGATATTGTGCTGGATTTTGCCTTTTATGGCGCAATTCCGCTGGCCTTTATCATTTATGACCCAGCAAATAACGCAATTGCAGGTGCCGTATTGCTCTTTGCCTTTTACGTCAATGGCGCAAGCTTTTTGGCTTATTCAATTTTGGCGGAAAAATACCGTTTACAAACAGATGTCCGCGGTGAGAAATCGATCTATTTTACCACAGGTTTGGCTGAAGCAACCGAAACATTTGCCGCCTTTGCGATTTTCTGCCTATTCCCAGCTTATTTTGCAATTG
The DNA here is from genome assembly GCA_020628035.1 of Rhizobiaceae bacterium. Classification (GTDB taxonomy): domain Bacteria; phylum Pseudomonadota; class Alphaproteobacteria; order Rhizobiales; family Rhizobiaceae; genus Lentilitoribacter. The sequence goes on along the minus strand of JAHDFS010000003.1, from coordinate 35,709 downwards.
TCGCTCATATTTTCGCAGCCATTTGTATTTATACGGCTTTTTCAAGAATTGTGTTGGCCTGGAGCGCGTTTAAACCGCAACAATAGGCCAACACGATTATTTGTATTTTAAACTCAGATATTCTGAAGTGCTTGCTCGAGATCTTCTAAAATATCATCCACATCTTCAATCCCGATAGAAATGCGAACTGTACCTTCGTTGATACCCAGTTCAGCACGATCTTCTTCAGCAAGGTTTTTATGCGTTGTGGTTGCAGGATGGGTGATCAAACTTTTTGAATCGCCCAAATTGTTGGAGATGCTGATCACATCCAGCGCATTTTGGAACTTAAAGGCAGCCTGCTGGCCCCGCTTTAGTTCAAACGCGACAAGTGTTGAACCTGCTTTCATTTGTTTTGCAACAATATCAGCTTGCGGGTGGTCAGCGCGTCCTGGATAAATCACACGGCTCACCGCACTATGCTCCGCTAAATAATCAGCGACGGCGCCCGCGCTTCTTGTCTGTTGATCAACACGCAACGATAGGGTTTCCATGCCTTTGAGCATCGTCCAAGCATTAAATGGAGACATTGAAGGACCTGTATGTCTGTAATAATCATGTAGGTGCTCATCGATCCATTCTTTATCCGACAAAATCATACCGCCCAAACATCGTCCCTGACCGTCGACATGTTTTGTTGTTGAATAAACAACAATATGTGCACCGAGCTCTAATGGCTTTTGATAAAGTGGGGTGGCGAACACATTATCGACGACGAGCTTGGCTCCGATTTGATTGGCAAGCGTTGCAACGCCTGCAATATCAATGACCTCAAGCGTTGGATTAGTCGGGCTTTCAAGGAACATCATTTTGGTATTGGGACGAATGGCCTGTTCCCAATTTTTCAAATCTGTGCCATCAACCAATGTGGTTTCAATACCGTATTTCGGCATGAGTTTTTCAACCACCCAGCGGCATGAACCAAAAAGCGCACGTGCAGCAACCACATGATCACCAGCTTGCACCTGACACATAAGAGCCGCTGTCACTGCAGCCATGCCAGAAGCTGTTGCGCGAGCATCTTCTGCGCCTTCCAACTCGCACATCCGTTTTTCAAGCATGTCCACCGTTGGATTTGCATATCTTGAATAGATGAAGCCTTCTTCCTCTCCCAAGAAACGTGCCTGGGCGGATTCTGAGCTTTCATAGATATAGCCTTGGGTTAAATATAAGGCTTCAGAGGTTTCACCAAATTGGGAACGCGTTGTGCCTGAATGCACCAATTGCGTTGCGGGTCGCAGTTTTTTCTTCTCAGTCATTTTCTTTCCAACAATGAACTTTTGCCAGTCAAGCTGACAATAAAAAACCGGCTTGCACACGCCAGCCGGTTCACACGTTTATTCTCGAACGCACGACCTTTTAGCGAGTTATTTTATGTGGCTGCAAGCCGGTCGGCCAAATCACCACGGGATAAGGACCAATTATCACGTCGTTAAACTTGCGTCAATTCACTTGAGCTGTAAGAAATAGCCGACGAAAAATGACTTATGACTAGGTGATGATATGACGAACGGCGTTCGTGAAACCGGAATTTTATCAGATAGGCTCATTTCAGAGCTTCTTGATAGCGGTAAACTTTTAAGCGCAAAGGCGTTGGATGAAGATCAAATTCAGCCTGCGAGCCTCGATTTAAGGCTTGGCCAAAAAGCTTATCGCGTCCGAGCGAGTTTCCTACCCGGTCCCAACAGCACAGTTGATGAAAAACTCCAGCGATTGAAATTGCATGAAATTGATCTAACTGAAGGTGCAGTTTTAGAAACAGGTTGTGTTTATATCGTTCCGCTTTTAGAAAGCTTGAAATTGCCTGCTGAAATCTCCGCATCTGCAAATCCGAAAAGCTCCACCGGGCGACTTGATATTTTCACCCGCGTGATGACTGACTATGGCCCTGAATTTGATAAGATTGTAGCTGGCTATAATGGGCCATTGTGGATGGAGGTCAGCCCCCGCACCTTCCCTATTGTTGCACGCACTGGGTCTCGTCTTTCGCAGATCAGGTTCCGTAAAGGTAATTCACTGTTAAGCTCTGATGAGGTGTCAGCACTTCACGACAAAGAGGTTCTAAACGACGCGGATAATCCATCCATTTCTGATGGCGGTATTGGCATGTCGATTGATCTGGTGGGATCCGGTGAAGGTGCGCTTGTTGGCTATCGCGGTAAACATCATACAAGCGTCGTCGATGTTGATAAAAAAGCTTCACAAGATGTCTATGACTTTTGGGAGCCACTATATAATCGTGGTCGACCAGAGCTCATTTTAGATCCAGATGAATTTTACATTCTCGTCTCGCAAGAGGCTGTGCATGTGCCGCCACTTTATGCAGCGGAAATGACACCCTTTGATCCGCTCGTCGGCGAGTTTCGGGTGCATTATGCTGGCTTTTTTGACCCCGGCTTTGGTCATTCATCGGCGGGTGGTGCAGGCAGTCGCGCGGTGCTAGAAGTGCGCAGTCATGAAGTACCGTTTATTTTAGAGCACGGACAGATCGTTGGTCGTTTGGTCTATGAGCATATGCTGGAAAAACCAAGCGCGCTTTATGGTGCGGATCTTAAATCCAATTACCAGGCTCAGGGTCTTAAACTCTCCAAGCATTTCCGCGCAGAAAGCTAGCCTTGAAACCAATCTGGTAAGCCAGCACTTGCAAAAATGATCTAAATATGCGCTCATTTGCGTATAGAAACCAACAGAATAAGTGATGATATGAGTGACGAATCGCGCGCAGTAGAATTGGAAATCGGTGGGGAAACCCGACCATTTGATATCGACAATCCCGACTTGCCAGATTGGATAGAGGATGAAGCCTTTTCGTCAGGCGATTACCCTTATGATAAAAAACTAAAATGGAAGCAATATGAAGAAACCATTGAAGCCTTGCAGGTGGAACTGGTCAAAGTTCAATCATGGCTCGGGTCAAGCGATAGTCGTATCATCTCGGTGTTTGAAGGTCGCGACGCAGCCGGTAAAGGTGGTTCCATCAATGCGGTTAAGCAATATATGAACCACAGAACGGTTCGTACTGTCGCATTGCCAAAACCAACAGATCGCGAGCGCGGTGAATGGTATTATCAGCGCTATGTTGATCATTTCCCGTCAACGGGCGAAATGGTTTTGTTTGACCGTTCTTGGTATAACCGTGCAGGTGTTGAACCGGTAATGGGGTTTTGTACACCCGATCAGCATGCAAATTTTCTGGAGCAAACTCCTGCCTTTGAAAAAATGATTGCTGATGAAGGCATTTATTTTTTCAAATTCTGGCTCAATATTGGGCGCGAAATGCAGCTCAAGCGCTTTCATGATCGCCGGCACAATCCATTGAAGGTTTGGAAACTGTCTCCGATGGATATTGCGAGTTTGAATAAATGGGATGATTACACCAAAAAACGTGATCTCATGCTTGCGACCACGCATTCTGAGCATGCGCCGTGGACAGTTGTGAAGACCAATGACAAGCGCCGCGCACGAATTAATATCATCCGCCATATTCTCTCCACTCTTCCTTATGAAGGTAAAGATGAGGATGTGATCGGTGAAATCGATGATAAGGTTTTGGGACACGGACCAAGTTTTGTAGAATAGGATTATTTTGGGAGGAGACATGGGTAAGATTTTATTGCCGGCACCGCGGGCGTGGGTACCTGTTTATCCATCAGATATTCCGGCAGAACTGCCTCCTTTAGAACATCCTTCTCTCAGTTCATTCTTTGAAAAAAGCTTGAAGCAAAATGCAGCGCTTCCCGCTCATACATCCATGGGTAAAACCATTACCTATGGCGATTGGGATAAAGGATCACAGAATTTTGCCGGATGGCTGCAATCACTTGGCCTTAAACCGGGAACACGCGTTGCTGTGATGCTGCCGAATGTTCTGCAGTCTCCTATTGTAATTGCTGCGATCCTGCGGGCTGGATATGTGCTAACCAGCATCAATCCGCTTTACACGCCCCGCGAGTTGAAAAATCAGCTGAATGATTCAGGCGCCGAAGCGATCATCGTGCTTGAGAATTTTGCCCATACGCTGCAGCAGGTTGTCAAAGAGACAAACCTCAAACATGTCTGTGTCACTTCCATGGGTGATATGTTTATCGGCGATGCATTGGGGCTGAAAAGCCAAGTGGTGAACTTAGTTGTTCGCCGCGTGAAAAAGATGGTGCCGAAATGGTCTTTGCCGGATCATGTCCCCTATCGCACGGCGCTTAACCTTGGCGCGAAATCAGGCTTCACACCATATGATAATACCCACGATGATTTAGCGCTTTTACAATATACCGGAGGAACCACAGGCGTTCCCAAAGCTGCAATGATCACCCATGGCAATTTGCTTTCAAATATCGAGCAAGCCGCGATCTGGGTTGAAAGTGCGCTCAAATCCAAGAAAGACGTTGATCAAATTACTTTCCTTTGCGCTTTGCCGCTTTATCATATCTTTGCGCTCACTGTGAATTTGATGATCTCAACGCGACTTGGATCACATAATTTATTGATCGCAAATCCGCGCGATATCCCGGGTTTTGTCAAAGAATTGGAAAAACATCCCGTTCATATTTTTGCCGGGCTCAATACTCTCTTTAATGCATTGATGAATAATCCAGATTTCAGAAAGCTCGATTTTTCCGAACTTTTGATCTCTGCCAGTGGCGGAATGAAAACGCAGACCGCCGTTGCCAATAGATGGGAAACAATTACAGGTTCAGTGATCCATGAAGCTTATGGCCTATCAGAAACCTCACCCGTTGTATGCGGCAATCTGTTTGATGACGAGCACTTTAACGGCACGATTGGAATTCCGGTATCATCGACGATTGTGGAAGTGCGCGGTGAGGACAATAAAGAATTGCCGTTTGGGGAAATTGGCGAGATTTGCGTACGCGGCCCTCAGGTTATGAAGGGTTATTGGAATAATCCTGAAGAAACCGAAAATGTCATGACTGAGGATGGCTATTTTAAAACCGGTGACATTGGACTAATGAGCAATGAGGGCTACATCACCCTTGTTGATCGAGTGAAAGATATGATCTTGGTGTCTGGCTTTAATGTCTATCCCAACGAGCTAGAAGATGTGATTACTCTAATGGATGGCGTGCAGGAATGCGCTGCCATTGGCATCCAAAATACTCAAGGACATGAAGACATTAAGCTTTTTGTTGTGCGGAGTAATCCCGATCTGACCGAGGATGAAATTCGTGAATACTGCAAAACCCAGCTGACCAATTACAAGCGTCCAAAACATATTGTGTTCCGAGATGAACTGCCCAAAAGCAATGTTGGAAAAGTTTTACGTCGTGCATTGAGAGAAACTTAAATCGATTTAAATTTTTTGCTATCTACACCTTCTAACGGTTGATTTTACGGTAAATGGTCTTCATAAAAGGGCTGACCAAAGGAGCTCTGCCGTGAACAATCAATCTCTTAAAATAATTGAACAGCTTAAATCCAAACTTGCCCAATCCGGTCCACGCGATATGCGTGCGGCATTTGCAGACGATCCCAAGCGCGCGGAAACATTTTCAGCGCAGCTCGACGATTTTTTGATGGATTATTCTAAATGTTCCGTTGATGAAGACAGTCTTGCCCAGCTGTTAGAATTGGCTGAAAAGTCAGAAGTCTTTGCCAAACGCGATGCAATGTTTGCAGGCGAGAAAATCAATATCACCGAAGATCGTGCCGTTTTGCATACAGCATTACGCGCAAGCCGTGATGCAGAAATCATGTTTGACGGCGAAAATGTTGTTAAAGATGTGCATGAAGTGCTTGATGCGATGGGCGCGTTTTCTGATGGCATTCGCTCTGGCGAGATCAAAGGTGCAACGGGTAAAAAGATCACTGACATTGTCAATATCGGGATTGGTGGTTCGGATCTTGGCCCTGTCATGGCAACAATTGCACTATCACCTTACCATGATGGCCCAAAAACGCATTTTGTTTCCAATGTCGATGGTGCCCATGTCGCTGATATTTTGGCAGAGCTTACGCCAGAAACCACTTTAATCATTGTTGCTTCTAAAACGTTTACCACGATTGAGACCATGACCAATGCTGAAACAGCGCGAGGCTGGGTCTCAGATGCATTGGGTGAAGACGCCGTTAGCGCTCATTTTGCTGCCGTATCAACGGCCTTGGATAAGGTTGAAAAATTTGGCATGTCGTCTGAGCGCGTCTTTGGCTTCTGGGATTGGGTTGGCGGCCGTTATTCGCTTTGGTCCGCCATTGGTTTGCCAATTATGATCGCAATCGGCAAAGAAAATTTCCGCGCTTTCCTAGATGGTGCGCAATCTATGGACAATCATTTTAAATCGGCAGAACCTGCTCAGAACATCCCGCTTTTGCTTGGTCTGTTGGGTGTGTGGCATCGCTTGGTGTGTGACTGCTCAACACGCGCAATTTTGCCTTATGATCAGCGTCTATCCCGTTTCCCAGCTTATCTGCAACAGCTTGATATGGAATCAAATGGTAAGGGTGTGACGGTTGATGGCGAAGCCGTTCAAACAGCATCTGGTCCAATTGTTTGGGGTGAACCTGGAACCAACGGTCAGCACGCCTTTTACCAGCTTATCCACCAAGGAACAGATGTTATTCCAGCTGAATTTATGATTGCAGCGAATGGTCATGAAACAGAACTATCCCATCAGCATGATTTGCTCGTGGCAAACTGTTTGGCGCAATCTGAAGCCCTCATGAAAGGCCGCACTTATGACGAAGCCTTTGCGCAATTAACATCTAAAGGCATAGATGAAGAGACAGCGGCAAAGATTGCACCGCATCGCGTCTTTACCGGCAACCGCCCCTCAATCACCTTTATCTATGATAAACTCACACCCTTTGCGCTTGGTCGCCTGATTGCGCTTTATGAGCATCGCGTCTTTGTTGAAGCGCAGATCTTTGGCATTAATGCTTATGACCAATGGGGTGTTGAACTGGGTAAAGAATTGGCAACAGGTCTGTTGCCTGTGGTGGAAGGCAAAGAAGATGCAAGCGGGCATGACAGCTCAACAGCTGCCATTGCCGCTTACATTCAAAGCCGAAAATCAGCTAATTAATCGCTTAAGCTTTCACATCCCAGTAAATTGGGGTCATCGGATCAAACACGGTGACCTCCCCTTCACCAGTCTTAATAACATCTGGAAACTCGACGGGTGTGTCCTGTTTGACAAGCGTCATAGATCCCTCGTTGACCGCCAAGCCATAATGTTTGGGGCCATTTAAGCATGCAAAAGCTTCAAGGCGATCAAGCGCACCCTCATCGTCAAACACCTGTGCCAAACAAGCCATGGTATTGGTCGCAGTAAAGATACCGGCACAGCCACAAGGATCGATTTTGTTTTCATCCAAGTGCGGTGCAGAATCTGTTCCCAAGAAATACCGCTCATCATTTGATGTTGCAGCTTTTCGCAACGCGAGACGATGAGTTTCGCGTTTAGCGACAGGCAGGCAGTAATAATGCGGGCGAATTCCACCGGCGAGAATGGCATTACGATTGATCATCAAATGATGTGTTGTGATGCTGGCAGCCAATGGACCCTTTGAAGATGCAACATAATCCACCGCATCGCTGGTGGTAATGTGCTCCATTGTAACTTTGAGCTCTGGCAGCTTCGTGCGAAGTGGATCCAAAACACGATCAATAAACACTTTTTCGCGGTCGAAGATATCGATATCTGCATCTGTCACTTCGCCATGCACACACATCATCATGCCAATATCTGCCATGCGCTCGAGAACGGGCATAATATTTTCAAAATTTCGAACGCCATTTTCCGAATTCGTCGTTGCGCCAGCGGGATAGAGCTTTGCGGCTGTCACAACACCTGATTTATAAGCATCTTCCAGATCGTCTGGGTCTGTGCCTTCAGTGAGATATAAAGTCATGAGCGGTTTGAAATCTGACCCTTCGGGGCGTACGGCCAAGATGCGGTCACGATATTGTTCAGCATCGGATTTTGTCACCACCGGCGGCACCAGATTAGGCATGATAATCGCGCGGGCAAAGTGACGAGATGTTTCTGGCAGAACCGATTTCAGCATATCTCCGTCGCGAAGATGTAGGTGCCAATCATCAGGTGTGCGGATGGTAATGGATGGCTGTGCCATGAAAGCTCTTTCCGATCTGTTGAACAAGGGGCGCGTATCACCGAATAAAGGATGACGCCCGATACGTCCATGCTCTGATCATAATTTTCGTTGCTTTTGTGCTGTTCTTTCAAATCATAATTTTCTAACATACGGGCCGAATAAGGAGTTACTGATGGATTTAGGATTATCTGGTAAAAACGCGGTTGTTTTGGCCTCATCAAAAGGCCTGGGCCGCGCTATTGCCGAAGAACTTGCAATAGAAGGTGCAAATGTTTTGCTAGTGGGCCGCAGCAGCGAGGTGCTGCAAAGTGTAGCCGCTGATATTAACAATAAGTCAGAAGGCAAGGCAGATTACGTAACGGCGGATTTGTCCGACCCAAACAGCGCAGATGTGATTGAAAAAGCCGCACTTGAAAAGCTCGGAAAGATCGACATTCTCGTTAATAATACCGGTGGTCCACCTCCTGGGAAGATGTCGGATGCTGATGTAATGGGATTGGCCCCACATTTTAACACCATGGTCATGCGTGTGATGGACATCACAGCGCGCTTTGTTCCTCATATGAAAGAGCAAGGTTGGGGACGCGTGCTCACTGTTGCATCCTCCGGCGTTGAACAACCTATCCCGAATTTAGGCCTGTCTAACACCTTGCGCGCCGCGCTTGTGGGGTGGTCAAAATCCATGTCCAACGAATTGGCGGGAGAAGGTTTGACCTTTAACATGTTGCTGCCGGGCCGAATTGCCACTGACCGAACCAAACAGCTCGATGAAGCGAATGCGAAAAAAAGTGGTTTGCCAGTTGAGCAAGTTACGAAAAACTCAATCGCGGCGATCCCGGCCGGTCGTTATGGTGATCCAAAAGAATTTGGTTCCACAGCGGCGTTTTTGTGCAGCGAAAAAGCCAGCTATATCACCGGCAGCATGATCCGCTGCGATGGCGGCTCGATTAAATCAGTCTAAGATTATTCACGCTAAACTGCGCGTTTAATGCTTTCTTTGATATAAAGCGCGCGCAGTTTTTTAACATGCTCACCAACTTTACCATCGCCAACTTGATTCCCATCAATTTTAATAACAGGGAACATGAAAGTTGTTGCTGAGGATATAAAGGCCTCTTTCGCCTGATAAGCTTCATCTTTTGTAAATTGACGCTCTTCAACCTTCAAACCATTTTCGCCCGCATATTGTAAGATCGCCGCACGTGTAATGCCTGGCAAAATTTGGTTGGATGTCGGTCGTGTGACAATCACATCGTCATTTGTGATGATAAATGCATTGTTTGATGTGCCTTCCATAACAACACCATCTCTGACAAACCATGCGTCATCCGCACCTTGTTTCTTTGCTTCCATTTTTGCAAGGGAAGGATACAGCAATTGAACGGTTTTGATATCACACCGTCCCCAACGCAAATCATCAATTGTGATCACTGACATGCCTGTTTCAACAACAGGATTATTGATGATGGATTTTGGCTGACAAAAAATCACAACGCTTTGTGTGAGCGCGCTATTATCAAAAGCAAAATCACGATCTGCCGCGCCGCGCGAAATCTGGAAATATAAGAAACCTTCTTTAAGATCATTGCGCGCTACCACCTGACGATTAAGCTCCAAAAGTTGTTCGTAATCATAGTTAAGCGGCATGTCGAGCGCCTTACAAGAGCGCTCTAAACGTGCAATGTGAGCCGGGAAATCGATCAGCTTACCATCTATAACGGCAATGCCCTCATAAACGGCATCTGCAAACAAAAAACCTCTGTCAAAAACGGAAACCATTGCTTCGTTTTCAGGTTTGTATTCACCATTTACATAGACTATGCGCATACTTCATCCTTTTGCGGCGTGGAGCCGATTAGTTTTGTACCTGAAAGCGGACATCATAGAGTTCGACAGATTTGCCCCCACCTGTGATATCGCTGTTGATCGCAAGATAAGGCTGTGTTTCAAACGCGCCCACATTTGTCATATCAAGATCAATCAGCACATCGGTGCGACCACCGCCTAGCTGGAAACGTCGACGACCAATTTCAACGCCACTCTTAAGTAAGCATCGAACATAAACTTGTGTCGGTTCTGTGACTGAGACGGATAAAGCAAGCGCAAATTTACGCGAGGCAGCTGGCGCAAGGATACGTCCATTGAGCGGGATAAGAGCTTCGCCAAATTCGCCGGCATTGACCGATGTAATCCGAACGCCACCAGCATCGTCATCGCCGATGGTTTCAACCAAAACCTCACCCCGGCCGCGCGCCTTATCGGCATCCCCCGGACCAAAGACTTCAATCCAGTCGCCTTCTTGTTCTGCTGTTTCATTTAAAACTTTTGGAATAAAATCATCTTGTGCCACCTGCTCTTCGGCTGTGGGTTCGAGCGGCCCGCCATTGCGCCACTCCAAGAATATATCGAAATACTCGCTCTCAACTAATATCCATGTGCCGCCGATCAGGAATATGATCAAGATTACAGATACGATTGACCCTGCGATTGTATCAATCAAGCTGCGGCCGCGTCGTCGATTGTCTTTTTTCTTTGCCCGTTTTTGTTCATTCTCGCGTTTGCGTTTCGCGCGTTTTTCAGCACGAAGTTCGGCCTTTGATTTTTCGTTTTGTGATCCTGAATCTGGGGCAGATTTTGGACCGCTTTTGTCAAAACCAAATACTGTCGTGCGATCAGGCTTTTCAGGATGATCTGGGTGGGTTGCCGCATCTGGCCAGGCAACATTTGAATTTCTTGTGCTGCGCTGCGTTGGTTTGATCTCAGGCGCAGATGTTAAATCAACCGCGTCATCTATCGGTGCTTTAACTTGAGGCGCACTCACCTCTGACTGATCAATTTGCGCAAGTACCGGATCTACAGATGGCGGCACTTGTTTGGGTTCTGAACTCGGTGCTACTGGCGTTGCGACTTGCGGCGGCTCAGATGGGTTTTTGCGCGGCGCTTCAACACTTGGCGCTTCAACACTTTGTCCATCAATATTTGGCGCATCAACATTAGGCGCCTGACTTATTGACGGCGTTTCTTGAGGTTGAAGGACCGGATAATCAACTGAAACGTCGGGGACTTGCGAATTTTCATCTATTGCAGATGGCTGACTAACTTGATTGCCTATTGCGTTTGATGGAGACACCTGTTGGGGAGCTTCTGGCACATCTAAAATTGGATCAGGTGCTGGCGCGGGTGTAGGATTTTTGTATTCATTTTCAAGGCGTGTGACGATTTCAACCAATTGCGAGCGTCGCGCCTCAACCATATCAGGCTGCGTCTCGAGATAAGGCGCTAAACTTCTCTCAAGGATCGTCTCTGTGGCTTTATATAGCTTAATCCTCGTGGCTTCATCTGGGCTTTCTAATTTGCCCAAAGTATCCCGGAGTGTTTTTTCAATGCCTTGCAATCTATGCCCTTTACGCAACGTGCGGGTTTGACCTTAAAAGCGATAGATACACGTCAGTGTAATATATTACAATATATCACACGCTTGGCCCCCAGACATATTCCGCACACTTGTGCGAAATTGCATCTTTCCACGATTTTAGCAGAAATTGCCTTGGCTAAGCGCGCAAGGCAACATTTTCTGGATCAAATGGGCTTTCCTCAACAATTGTTGCTTTATGAAGCTTGCCAAGGATCTTGATCTCAAGCTGGGTTCCGATGGCAGACACATCTGGTTTGACCATTGCGAGCGCTAGAGATTTGCCAATTCTATATCCATAAGCGCCATGTGTTGCACGACCAACCAACTCGCCATCTTTATAGATCGCTTCGTTGCCGCGTGCATCTGCATCTGTGACATCATGAACTTCCATCGTGACAAAATTCCAGTTCAATCCATCTTCTTTGGCTTGCACAAGCGCATCTTTGCCAAGGAAATCTTCCTTGCTCAATTTCACAAATCGATCGAGACCAGATTCAAACGCATTATACTCAATTGAGAGTTCGCGTGGGATCAAGCGGTAGCTTTTTTCAACCGCCATTGCCGTCATTGCTCTGATGCCAAACGGCTTGATGCCGAATTCTTCACCGGCTTCCATAACCGCATCGAAGATCGCATTTTGTTGCTCGATAGGATGGTGCAGCTCCCAACCGAGTTCGCCAACAAAGTTTACGCGCAATGCGTTGGCTGTGGCGTGACCCACGGAGATTTTTTTACCTGTGAGCCATTTGAAATCATCGTTAGATAAGCTGGTGCGTGTCAGCTTAGACAAGACATCGCGCGACTTTGGACCGGCCAGCACCAGAACACCATATTTCTCAGTGATCGGTTTAAGCTGAACAGATCCATCTTCCGGCAGTAATTTGCCTAGAATATCGTGATCATGCGCTTCATAAGCACCCGCGGAGACAAGGTAAAAATGATCCGGTTTGAATTCAAATACTGTGAATTCTGAGCGCACACCGCCATATTTTGTCAGCAAATGACATAGAGCCACACGCCCACGTGTTTTGGGAACCGCGTTGGCAAAAATATAGTTCAGCCAATCACGCGCACCTTTGCCGCTGACTTCGATCTTGGCAAACGCGGACATGTCTAAAAGGCCGACATTTTCGTTCACATTTTTAACTTCATTGCCGACATGCTCAAAATAGTTTGAACGGCGGAATGACCATCTTTCAACAATGCGACCATCATCAGTTGGTGGCGCATAATTGTGATCGGTTAAGACATCAGCGCCAAGATCCAACTCTTCCTTGGACACTTCATAACCTTCAGGCGCAAACCAGTTGGCGCGCTCCCAGCCATAAACAGACCCAAAGACCGCACCGCGATCTTTCAAGCGATCATAAATTGGTGTGGTTTTCAGCGGACGTGCTGCCGCGCGCTCTTCATCCGGATAGTGTGTGGTGAACACATTGGCATAAGCTTCTTCGTTTTTCTCACGCAGATAACCTTCTGTCGCATAAGGACCAAAGCGGCGTGGATCGACACCCATCATATCAATGGTTGGTTCGCCATCGACAATCCATTCTGCCAATTGCCAGCCTGCACCACCGGCAGCTGTAATTCCGAACGAATGACCTTCATTGAGCCAGAAATTTTTCAAACCTGGCGCCGGGCCAATAATGGGCGAACCATCAGGCGTATACGCAATCGCGCCATTATAGACTTTCTTTATGCCGACTTCGCCGAAAGCTGGCACGCGTTCAATCGCTGTTTCAATATGCGGCATCAAACGATCGATATCTTCCTGGAAAAGTTCATATTCGCTTTCATCGCTTGGTCCATCGACATAACAGCAAGGTGCACCTTTTTCATAAGGCCCAAGCAGCAAGCCGCCATTTTCTTCGCGCATATACCAGGAGCTATCTGATTCACGAAGTACGCCCATTTCCGGTAGGCCTTGTTCTTTGCGTGCGACAATATCCGGATGCGGTTCGGTGACAATATATTGGTGCTCAACTGGGATCACGGGCACATCAAGGCCAACCATAGCTCCTGTTTTGCGGGCAAAGTTACCTGTACACGACACAACATGATCGCAGGTAATATCGCCCTTGTCTGTTTTAACAACAAACTGACCGTTTTCCAGTTTTTCAATCGCGGTCACAGTTGTGTATCTTTGGATTGTCGCGCCCAAATCGCGTGCGCCTTTTGCCAAGGCTTGGGTCAAGTCAGCGGGTTGAATATAACCATCGTCAGGATGCTGGATGGCACCTAGCAAACCTTCCGTTTCACATAAAGGCCAGATTTCTTTGACCTGTTCAGGCGTTAGAATATTAACCGGGATGCCAAGTGTTTCAGCAACGCCTGCATAATACATATATTCGTCCCAGCGATCTTTAGTTTTAGCCAAGCGAATATTGCTGACATTTGAGAAACCAACATTTACACCTGTTTCTTCTTCCAGCTCACGATAAAATTTCACGGAATATTTATGGATCTGACCAACGGAATAGCTCATGTTAAACAGCGGTAGCAAACCAGCTGCATGCCAAGTGGAACCGGACGTTAGTTCCTTTCGTTCAATCAGAACACAATCAGACCAACCTTTTTTCGCCAAATGGTAAAGTGTTGAGACACCAACAACTCCCCCACCAATAACGACAACACGTGCTTTACTTTCCATGATAACATTCCCGACACAGTTAACGATTGCCCGATCAAACTAGCAGATCAAATTTCAATTACTAGTTAGATTTGTAACCCATAAAACGCAAAAACTCTGCGATTTACGACACATAATGTGTCGCAAATTGCAAAGTCTAAGCTAACTATCCCGGGAGGGGGAAGTCTATTCCTGCATAGCCCCTGGACCGGGGATTGCACCGTCAGGACATTTGCCCAAAATGATCATACCAAGCACTTCATCTTTGGTCACATCTTCGGTTCTTGCATAACCAACAACCTGACCGTTTTTCATGACAGCGACGCGATCTGCGAGATCGAATACATCATGAATGTCATGGCTGATGAGGAAGATGCCAATGCCATCCTTTTTCAGCTGCTGGATCAATTGTCCAACTTGCTCAGTTTCTTGCGGACCCAGCGCAGCTGTCGGCTCATCCATGATTAGGATTTTGGCATTGAACAAAATCGCTCTTGCAATTGCCACCGATTGGCGCTGACCACCAGATAATTTGCTGACAGGCTCTTTAAAGCGTTGGAAGTTCGGGTTCAATCGACCCATCACTTTCCGTGCTTCAGCTTCCATGGCTGCGTCATCTAGGGTTCCGAAATTGGTGAGAATCTCACGCCCCAGATAAAGGTTTGCCGCTGCATCCACATTATCGGCAACCGCCAAAGTCTGATAGATGGTTTCAATGCCATATTTCTTAGCATCGCGCGGATTGTTGATCACGGCTTCTTCGCCATTTACAAAAATCTGACCCTCGTCACGCTTGTAAGCGCCAGACAGAATTTTGATCAGCGTTGATTTACCCGCACCGTTGTGACCAAGGATCGCAACGACCTCGCCCGGGAATAGATCAACATCAGCATGATCAACCGCTTTGATACCTCCAAACCCGATTGAAATATTTTTCATCTCAACAAGTGGCGTTTTTGAGGATGTGTTTGAATTTTTATCAGTCATTATCCCAACTCCTCTTATTTCGCACGTCTGCGGTAGATTGTGTCAATCCAGACGGCGAAGACGAGAACTCCACCAACAACCATTTGCTGAATGGCTGTATCAAATCCGATCAAAATCATACCTGTTTGAAGTGATTGCATGACAACGGCACCTAAGATCGCCCCATAAATGGTGCCGATACCGCCAGCGAATGATGTGCCGCCAATCACGGCAGCCGCGATAACGTAAAGCTCATCTAATGTACCAAGTGCATTGGTCGCTGAGTTAAGACGCGCACTGGCAATGATGGCTGATAGGCCGCAAAGACCGCCCATAAGTGCAAAGATCTTAACGGTGATCCATCTGGTTTTAATACCGGCAAGCTCCGCAGCTTCTGGATTGCCGCCAATGGCAAAGACATAACGGCCAAATCGAGTACGGCTCATTAAGAATGTCATGGCAACGCCCACGGCAATGAGGATCAATACTGGGATCGCAAAACCGTGGGAAATGAAAATTTCTTCCACCGGTGTTGTGATATTGTTTTCAGCCGCATAGCGACGCACGATACCTTTTGGCCAAGGATAAGCGTTTACAATCCAGGCGAACCCTAAAATCGCAAAGCATGCTAAAGCGCCCAAGAATGTTTCTGCCCACATCGGACGCAATGGGAAATTAAACCGCTTACGCTTTTTGCGTGCTTGCCAGAAACTAAACAAAACAAGCGCACATGCGAGCAAGGCGAGGATCCAACTGCCTGTTGAACCGATCGCACCAAATGGTCCGCCGCCAAGTTTGGCAAATGTGCGATCAACTGGGGAAATTGTTTCACCACTAGCAAGCAACCATGCAGCTCCGCGCCAGACCAGCAGACCGCCCAATGTGACGATGAAGGCTGGAATTGCGAGATAGGCAATAAGATAGCCATGCAATGCGCCAATGATTGTTCCGATCAAAATTCCTGCAATGGCTGTGATAATCCAAATGAGTGGATGACCCAGACCCAATATTTCAGGCAGGATCCAGACCTGCAGGATTGCCATACACATGGCAGAAAATCCAAGAATTGAACCAACCGACAGATCGATATGCCGGGTGACGATGACCAACACCATACCACATGCCATAACGCCAATTGACGATGTTTGGACAGATAAGTTCCACAAATTTCGTGGCGTTAGAAACGCGCCGAAACCGTTTGCAAACAGTCCGTAAAAATGAAAGCCCACCCAAATTAAAATGAGTGCTGCAATCATGCCAAGCAAACGCACGTCTAATTCAGTTGCACGAAGGAAGCGCGTAAACCCGCTTTCGTTTTCAACTTTATTGGCGCGATGCATATTATTATTGTTGCTCACCGATAACTCCAATGAAAAACATGCCAACAACTCAGCTTCGATTTGCACGAACTAAGTTGCGGAAAGTTCAAATTGAATTCACACCGCACGATGATCGCGCGATGTGAATATTTTGATTTTATAAAGATTAACAGCCAGAAACGCCAGCCATTGCACCTTCACAAGCTTTGTCTTTAGCGATCCAGCCAGCGTCGATAACAACATTTAGGTTGTCTTTTGTCACTGGGATTGGCGCTAGGAACTGAGCTGTCATTTCAACGCCATTTGCGCCACCTGACCAGCTGACTGCACCTGGAATGTCGCCCATTGCTTTACCGTCAGCAAGCATTGCAGCGATGTTACCAGCTGCCTTACCAAGCTCTCGAGCATCTTTCCAAACAGACACTGTTTGTGTACCGCGAGCAACACGGTTTAGAGCAGCATGGTCACCATCCTGACCAGATACTGGCACAGAACCTGCAAGACCTTGAGCTTCAAGAGCCGCAACAACACCACCAGCTGTACCATCATTTGATGCTACAACAGCATCAACGCCATTGTCGTTAGCTGTTAGGATTTGCTCCATGTTTTTCTGAGCATTGTCTGGCTTCCAACCATCTGTGTAAGCTTCACCAACATTGGTGATTTTACCTGCATCCATAGCTTCTTTAAGAACTTCCATTTGACCACCGAATAGGAAGTCAGCGTTTGGATCAGCTGAAGAACCTTTGATGAATGCATAACGACCTTCAGGCTTTGCAGCCAAAACAGCGCGCGCCTGCATGCGGCCAACTTCAACGTTGTCGAATGTTAGGTAGAATGCACGTGCATCTTCGATAAGACGGTCATAACCAACAACCGGAATACCTTCGTTTGCAGCACTATCAACAGCTGGGCCAATTGCGCCTGAATCTTGTGCTAGAATGATAAGTGCGTTTGCGCCTTGAGCGATCAAGCTCTCAACGTCTGTCAATTGTTTTGCAGCAGAAGCTTGCGCATCAGCTGAGATGTATCTGTCGCCATTTGCTTCGATAGCAGCTTTCATTGCAGCTTCGTCAGTTTTCCAGCGCTCTTCCTGGAAGTTTGACCAAGAAACACCGATTACTTTGTCTTTAGCGACAGCGACACCAGAAGCAACAACAGATAGAGCTGCGCCGGCAAGCAACATAGTTGCGAATTTGTTCATTTGAATTCCTCCCAAATGATAAATGTATGATGAGACGCGAAATACTTGGCCCCTCATTTCGTCGTTAGAACCGATCGAAAATTAATTTTCTCGACAGTCGAAAAAATGTTTGCCAAATTTTTTTCTGCGAGTCAACATATTTATTTCGAGTCACGAGAAAATTGACAAATTCTCTTTTTGGCTCTAAATAGCTTTTAGATTATAATGGGTTATTCTTTCGATGCTTATGAAGGCGAGTACTGAGAATTTAAGGAAGCAGAACCGAGGCTTGATTTTATCGGCCCTGCGTCGGCTCGGCTCGGTCTCCCATACGGAATTGTCGCAATGGACAAGTTTAAGCTCAGCAACCGTCTCAACGATTACCACCGAGCTTGAAAAAGAAGGCATCTTACTACGTGAGGAACAAGCCCCGTCTGCGGGTCGTGGACGACCACGTGTTAAATTTCGCCAAAATCCAAATTGTGCCTTTGTCGCAATCGTGCGGATCACCTCAGAGATGGTGCAATATTCGCTGGTTGATTATGCGGGCACATTGAAAGATCGCTTTGAGGAAAAACGACCTCCGGCGGAAACGGATATTGATACATTTTCAAACCGTCTTAAGAACGATATCCAGCGCCTTATCGAACGGAGCGAATTGCAGCCAGAACAAATATTGACCGTCTCTATCACAACCAAAGGATTGGTGGCGTCTGGCAAGCCAGAACTTTTATGGTCGCCTGTCTTTGAAGATAAAACAATGAACTTTGAAGATCTACTCAGACCAATCTTACCAGCACAAATCAGACTGACGAATGATACGCAATTTGCTGCGCAGTCAATTGCCGAACAGCGCGCTGCAAAACTGGGCGGGTTCAGTAATCGCAAATTGGCAACGCTTTCTCTCAGCCACTCCATTGGTCTTGGTATCGCAACGGAAGAAGCCAATGGTAAAATCAGCTCGTTCGCGCCGCCATTTGGACATATGATGCATGACCCCAACGGGCCTTTATGTCGTTGTGGCGCCCATGGATGTATTGAATCTATCGCAGGCTTTTACGGAATATTGCGCACGGCATTTGAAGTGGATGATGATGTGGTACCCGCAAAATTTATTCCGCTCAAAGAAATTGAGAATATTGCCGTTCGTGCGCGCAATGGTGATCACCAATCTGAATATGCATTTCGTAAAGCTGGCGAAGCGCTTGGTATTGGGCTTGGCCGATTACTCACATTATTAGGGCCGATGCCAATTGCTATTACCGGTCATGGAACTTTGTTTTATGATCTTATGCAAACATCGATCTTAGAGGGCATTCAAAATACCTTGCAGGTCAGGCGCAATAAAATGCCAGAGGTCAGCTTTCACACCGACGAGGGCCATCTCATTTTCAATGGCAATGTGCAGTCATGTCTGAGTGATCTTGATAGCAATATTATATCCGAACAAAACGGCACAAAGTGGAAATTTAACTGATGCGTACTTCACTTATTTTGGTGGGCTTAGTGTGTCTAAGTGCAACACATAGCTTTGCAGATAACACACTGCCTTGGGCAGAAAAAACAGATGCGATTGGCCGGATCACACAAATGCCGATCGGATTTTTGGGCCGCGAAGAATTAGATGTGCTTGTACAAGCGGGCGAAGAATTATTCGAAGCCAAATTTAAAAAGTCAGAAGGCGCGGGCCGTCCGATGGCAACCGCTGCGATCTTACCGACCAAAGCACGACGTCTATCAAAAACTGCCTTTGCCAGAACCTCAGGGCCAGATGCAGCGTCTTGCGGTGCGTGTCACAATGAACCGCTTTTGGGCGGCGCTGGTGATTTTGTCACCAATGTGTTCGTCTCAGAAGGTTTCACCAATGCAGATTTTGATTCGATCAATCCGCAATTTTCAAATGAACGCGGCACCAATCATTTATTTGGTGCTGGGCTGATTGAACTGCTTGCACGAGAGATCACCACTGACTTGCACGACATTCGCCGCAATGCTTTGAAAACTGCACGTTCTGAGCAGAAACCAACACGCGTTGAACTCACCTCAAAAGGCATTTCATATGGGTTCATCACAGCGCTGCCCGATGGGGTTTTACAGCTTGGTGAAATTGATGGCATTGACACAGACCTTGTGGTGCGCCCGTTCAGCCAAAAAGGTGTGATGACATCTTTGCGGCAATTTACGGTCAACGCATCAAACCATCACCATGGCATGCAGGCGACCGAACGTTTTGGCGCGAGATGGACAGGTGAAAGTGATTTTGATGAGGATGGTATGACAGAGGAGCTGAGCTCTGCCGATGTGTCCGCCCTTGTCGCATGGCAAGCGACTTTGCGCCCACCAATTGTTGCCAAGCCGGATAATGCAGAATGGCAAGCGGCCGCAGAAAAGGGCAAACAAGTATTTGATCAAATTGGCTGCGCGCAATGCCACATGCCAGCGTTACCTTTAAACTCATTGCAGTTTGATGATCCTGGTCTGTTTGATGTAGCCGGCACGCTACAAACCTATCAGGTGGAAGCACCAGCAACTTATGACCTTGCCATGCTCGAATGGGCTGAAGCCCTGCCTCGCAATGATGATGGCCAAGTAATGGTACCTTTATTCGGTGATCTTAAACGCCACACAATGACCGATAGTGAAGTTGACGCCTTTGGAAATGAATTGATGTCGCAACGTTTTGTGGACCGCAATATTTTCATCACCGCTGAACTTTGGGGTGTTGCATCAACCGCTCCCTATGGCCACCGTAATGATATGTATGATCTCACCGAAGTAATAAGCGCCCATGGCGGTGATGCGCGCGCATCAAGAGATGCCTATCTCGCGCTGGATGAGGTGCTTCAACAACAACTGATTGCGTTTTTGCGCACGCTTGAAATTAAATAGGTGTTGGCATGAAGAATAATCTTAAAATAAGTTCTGCCATCACTTTGGTTTTTTCCATCGGACTATCAGCCGCGCAATCAAGCGAATTTCCATTTGATGTGCCCAATATGATTGAGCAATCTGAACAAGCCGGGATCACACATACTTATTCTGGTCCGTGGGAATACTTTGTCGGCGGCGGCGCAGCAAGTTTTGACTGCAATGGTGATCGCATGCCTGATCTTTTCTTAAGTGGCGGCAAAGGCAAAGCAAAACTTTTCGTCAATACATCATCTGCGGGCGGCAACTTATCTTTCGCCGAAAAGGCACTCGATATTGGCCGAAGCAATTTAAAAGTACTTGGCGCCTATCCGATCAATATCGATAATGATGCGTATACGGATTTGGTCTTATTGCGCTTGGGTGCCAATCAGATTTTAAAAGGTGGCCCAGACTGCAGCTTTACCAAAGCAAATAAAGAGTTTGCCATTAAAGGCGGTCGTGAATGGAGCACGGGTTTTGCCGCTATTTGGGAAGGCGATAATGCTTTACCCACCATGGCAATCGGCAATTATGTTGATCGCGATGCGCCTGGAACACCTTGGGGAACCTGCTCGCCCAATATGCTGCTTAGACCCAATGCAGATGGCACCTATTCAGAACCCCTCGCTTTAGAACCGGGTTATTGCTCCTTATCCATGCTGTTTACAGATTGGAACAAATCTGGTGAACCAGATCTACGCATTACCAATGACCGTCAATATTACCGTGGCGGACAAGAACAACTCTGGCAAATTACACCTGGTGAGACGCCACGCGCTTATACGCAAAATGACGGTTGGGAAACATTACAAATCTGGGGTATGGGCATCGCGGAAGCTGATCTCAATGGTGATGGCTATCCAGAATATGCACTCACGTCTATGGGCGATACAAAAATCCAATCTTTGGATGAAGAAAGTGATGAAGAAAGCCCGATCTATCGCGATATTGCCTATGAAAGCGGCGCAACTGCGCATCGTCCATATACGGGCGACGACTTAAAACCATCCACTGGTTGGCATTCGCAATTTATTGATTTTAACAATGACACGCATAAAGATTTATACATCGCAAAAGGCAATGTCGAAGCAATGACGGATTTCGCAAGTTATGATCCGGATAATATGTTGCTCGGCGGTATTGATAATAAATTCACCGAAAAGGGTGATGAGGCCGGCATTGCACTAAATTCAGCAGGGCGAGGCGCTGTGATTGAGGATTTCAATGCCGATGGCATGCTCGATATGCTCGTTGTCAATCGCAAAACCAATGTGAACCTCTTCATCAATGAAGGCGCAAAAACCAGTTGGGGCCATCGTCCGATGGGCAATTGGATCAAGATTGAACTTGATAATGGCGATATCAACAAGGATGCGGTTGGCGCGAAGATCTCGGTTAAAACCGGCAATCTAACGCAGAATAAAACTGTGCAAATTGGTGGCGGTCATGCGTCCGGACAACTTGGGTTTAATCACTTTGGATTAGGTGTTGCCGAACGCGCAACGATCCGTGTGCAATGGCCAAATGGAGATTGGAGCCATCCGTATAAAGTATTTGCCAATAATCATGTTATCATCCAACGTGACAGCCCAAGTGCAAATTACTGGTACCCTGCGGAGGATTAATGTCTCAATCATCACGAATGCCGAGCGCGATCTTTCCTGATCTGAAAGGCAAATCTGTTTTTATCACTGGTGGCGGTTCCGGCATCGGTGCTTTGCTGACGGAAAGTTTTTTAATGCAAGGCGCACATGTCACATTTATTCAGCGTAGTGACGCAAGTGAATTTTGTGATGAGATGGAAACCAAATACCACGAACGGCCTTTGTTTATTCAATGTGATATTTTAGATATTCCTGCGCTTGAAACAGCGCTTGATCAAGCAAAAGAGGCCTATGGTCCGATCCAGGTCTTGGTCAATAATGCTGCGTCTGATAATCGCCACAAACTTGAAGAAACCGAAACCGGTGATTTCGACCATCTTATAAATGTCAATCTACGCCCGCATTTCTTCACCGCAAAACATGTAGCTCAAGACATGGCCAAACTGGGTGGTGGGTCGATTATCAATTTCTCGTCGATTGCGCATCATTTGGGCGGTGATCAATATCCGGTTTATATCACAGCAAAGGCGGGGATTGCCGGCCTGACACGTGCACTTGCAGACACACTTGGCAAGGACAATATCCGCGTAAATTCTGTGTTGCCGGGATGGGTATTTACCCAACGTCAGCTTGATCTATGGGCGACGGAAGAGAAGGTTTCTAAACATCTTGAAACACAGGCAATCCCTGAAAAACTGGTGTCTGAAGACATGGTCGGGATTGTTTTGTTTTTAGCATCAGATGCTTCGCGTATGCTGACCCGTCAATCGATTGCCGTTGATGGCGGAGTTATCGGACTTGGATAGCTAACAAAAAAAGGGTCGATCTTTTCAGACCGACCCACTTGGTTGGCGCCTTTTCTTATTATTATTATGAACGGTTCATCCGGTTGTCGATCAGATTGTCGACAACGGAAGGATCAGCAAGCGTTGAGGTATCACCCAATGCACCAAAATCATCCTCTGCGATCTTGCGAAGAATACGGCGCATGATTTTACCAGAACGCGTTTTTGGCAAACCCGGTGCCCATTGAATGAGGTCGGGCGATGCAATTGGGCCAATTTCTTTACGCACCCAATTGCGCAATTCAACACGAAGATCATCGGTTGGTTCTTCGCCTGCATTCAGCGTGACATAACAGTAAATGCCCTGCCCTTTCACATCATGTGGGTAACCCACAACGGCTGATTCAGATACTTTTGGATGGGCAACAAGCGCGCTTTCAACCTCAGCGGTGCCCATTCTGTGGCCGGATACATTGATCACATCATCCACGCGACCTGTGATCCAGTAATAACCGTCTGCATCGCGACGACAGCCATCTCCTGTGAAATAGTAGCCTTTATAATCAGAGAAGTATGTCTGAACAAAACGCTCATGATCACCATAAACAGTCCGCATTTGCCCAGGCCAGCTGTCTTTGATGCAAAGCACGCCTTCTGCGGCGGTTTCATCGATCTCAGCGCCTGTTGTTGGTTCAAGCAGAACAGGCTGCACACCAAAGAATGGTTTGGTTGCAGAACCAGGTTTTGCAGCTGTTGCGCCCGGGAGCGGTGTAATCATATGACCGCCCGTTTCTGTCTGCCACCAAGTGTCAACGATTGGGCAATTACCCTTGCCGACAACTTCGTTATACCAGTTCCAAGCTTCTGGGTTGATCGGTTCACCCACAGTGCCCAAAACTTTCAGCGTTGAAAGATCGCACTTTTCAACCGGTTCTTTGCCTTGTGCCATCAATGCGCGGATCGCGGTTGGCGCTGTGTAGAATTGATTGACTTTGTGTTTTTCGCAGACCTGCCAGAAGCGCGACGCATCTGGATAAGTTGGCACACCTTCAAACATAAGGGTGATGGCACCATTGGCGAGCGGGCCGTAGACGATATAGCTGTGTCCTGTGACCCAACCAACGTCAGCAGTACACCAATAAATGTCACCATCATGATAATCAAAGACATATTCATGTGTCATGGCGGCATAAGTGAGATAGCCCCCTGATGTGTGCAACACGCCTTTTGGCTTACCTGTTGAACCAGAAGTATAAAGAATAAATAGCGGATCTTCCGCATTCATTGGCTCCACAGGGCAATCAGCTGATACACTTGCAACAAGCTCACCATAATCATGGTCGCGGCCAGGTTTGTTACCCGGGCCACCGCCTGTCCGCTTGACGACAATCGTTGTCACATCGCCTGAAATTTCCAATGCCGCATCGACATTTTTCTTAAGCGGGATGTTTTTACCACCACGCGGGCCTTCATCTGCTGTGACAAGCAGTTTAGCGCCACAATCTGTTACGCGACTTGCAAGCGCATCCGGAGAGAAACCACCAAAGACGATGGAATGAACCGCACCGATACGCGCACAAGCAAGCATTGCATAGGCGGCTTCTGGGATCATCGGCATATATAAAATAACGCGATCACCTTTGCCAACGCCCAAAGATTTATATCCATTTGCGAGGCGCGAAACATGTTCATGAAGTTGGTTATAAGTAATGTGCTCAGAGACGGTTGGATCATCACCTTCCCAAATAATCGCAGTCTGATCTCCGCGTGTTTCCAAGTGACGGTCTACGCAGTTGGCGCAGACATTGAGGACACCATCTTCAAACCATTTGATCGACACATTGTCATAGGCAAAGCTTGTGTTTTTTACGATCGTGAAAGGTTCAATCCAATCCAGACGTTTGCCGACTTCGCCCCAGAATTTATCAGGATCAGCGACGGATGACGCATACATTTCATCATATTTTGCTTTGGAAATATGTGCCGAATTTGCAAATTCATCAGCGGGTGGAAAAATTGGATCGCTCATAGCGTTCTCCCTGCACTATTAGTCAAATGTATATATTTGTAAAAGCCCCACCAGCTGAAGATGGGGCTTTGAATAGCCTCTAAATGGCCAGATATTCGTGACGAAGTTCTTCGTTGTCGAGGACCTCTTTCGCAGTGCCGTCAAACACCACCTTGCCGGTATCAAGGATGACAGCACGGTCTGCAAGGTTTAACGCAGCAACCGCGTTTTGTTCCACAATGACCGTTGTAATGCCTTGCTCGCGAATGAGATGAAGTGTTTTTTCGATCTCCTGAACAATCACCGGCGCCAACCCCTCATATGGCTCATCCAACAACAACAATTTAATGTCACGGGCCAAGGCACGACCAATGGCCAGCATTTGCTGTTCACCACCTGATAGCGTTGTGCCCTCTTGCTTTGCGCGTTCGCCAAGACGTGGGAAGAGCTCATAAATGCGCTCGATTGACCAACCAATAGGCTTTTCAATTTGCGCAAGTTGCAGATTTTCCTCAACCGTTAGGCCTTGGATAATTCTGCGGTCTTCTGGCACGAGCCCAATACCGGCTTGTGACGCTTCATGGGCTTTCATCAAGTGAAGTGGTTGATGATCAAGCCAGATTTCACCATGTGTGACCATTGGATTTGACAAACGCGCCAACGCGCGAAGTGTCGATGTTTTACCCGCACCATTTCGACCCAATAGCGCAAGGATTTCGCCTTCATGAATATTAAGGCTTACCCCTTGTACGATGTAACTTTCACCGTAATAGGCTTTAATATCCCAAGCTGAAAAATAAGCTGGGGCATTTTTTGCATGATTTGCATTCATATTTTCTGACATAATATCTACTCAGCTTATTCTTAATTAATGTGCACCACCCAAATAGGCTTCTTGAACCTTTGGGTGACCTTTAATTTTTTCAGGTAAATCTTCCACAATCACTGTCCCCTGCGCCAACACTGAAATTTTCTGTGCCAGTGAGAAAACAACATGCATATCATGTTCAATAACGACCATAGTGATGTGTCGTTTTTCCTGAATTTCAGCCAGTAGGTCAATCGTGTTATTGGTGTCAGCACGCGCCATACCTGCTGTCGGCTCATCCAAGAGCAATAGCTTCGGATCTTGCGACAAGCACATGGCCATTTCCAAACGACGTTTATCACCACGTGACATAGAGGACGCGACCATATCGCGTTTATCGGCCATGTTCACATCAACCAGCATCTGCTCGGCTTTTTCGAGAATGTCTTTCTCGTTGCCAACAGCCTTAATTGCGTTCAAAGAATAAGAACCATCACGCTTGGCAAAACACGGGATCATGACATTTTCTAGGACTGTAAGGTCTGAGAAAATTTCCGGTGTCTGGAACACACGAGACACACCTGTTTGGTTGATCTCGTGCGGCTTTTTACCCAAGAGTGATTGACCATCAAAGGTCACCGCGCCTGTGTCAGGGATCAACCGGCCCACAAAGCAGTTGAGCAATGTTGATTTGCCCGCACCATTTGGCCCGATAATCGCGTGGATCATACCCTCTTCGACATTAAGATTTACATTCGTCAGAGCCTTCAACCCACCAAAGCTCTTATTCACATTTTGGACTTCTAAAATACCCATAATGAACTCCTAAATGTTATTCAGCTGGCGCAGCTGATGCGCTGCTTGTTGCTGAATCTGAACCGTCTTTTTTGTTTTTAAACATGCCAGCAATTTTTTGCCCGCCCTGCACCAGTCCACCTGGCAAGAAGATCACAACCAGCATGAACAAGATACCAAGTGTTAAGTGCCAGCCTTTACCGATGAACGGATAAATAAGACCGACAAATAGATCGCTAATGCCGTCGGGCATGAACGAGAACCAGGTCTCAAGGATGTTGGCATTGATCTTAGACACAATATTCTCAAAATATTTGATGAAACCAGCACCCAGAACCGGGCCAATTAACGTCCCGGCACCACCAAGGATGGTCATTAGTACAACCTCACCAGAAGCTGTCCAGAACATGCGCTCCGCACCCGCTTGCGTATCCATTGCAACCAACAAACCACCTGCAAGACCGGCATACATGCCTGAGATGACAAAGGCTGCCAATGTGTATGGTTTTGATTCAATGCCTGTATAGTTCAAACGCTGTTGGTTTGATTTAACCGCACGCAACATAAGACCAAAAGGTGATCTGAAAATGCGGATGGACAAATAGAACGCAAACACCATGCAGATTGCGGCAATATAGTAGCCAACATTGAAGGTGAATATCCATCCACCGACGACCATCTCATAGCTGTCATTCATAAACATACCAAAGAGATTTGCGCGCGGTGTAACACCTTCTTCCAAGGCTGCATCTAAGATGCGTGGATCTGCTACTTTTGGCTGAAGCCCCGTTTCACCACCGGTGATCGGTGTGAGCACTGAGTAAGCTAAAGCATATGACATTTGCGCAAATGCAAGCGTCAGAATTGAGAAGTAAATCCCAGAACGTCTTAATGAAATCCACCCCACGAGCAGTGAGAAGGCACCCGCAACAATCACAGAGACAACAATCGCAGGAATGACGTTTAGCGTTAGAAGCTTAATCATCCAGACGCCCGCATAGGAACCGACACCCAAGAAGGCTGCGTGTCCGAAGCTGAGATAACCCGTCAGACCAAACAAGATGTTAAATCCAATGGCAAAGATGCCAAAGATCACCAAGCGTTGCATAAGATCGGGATAACCCGCATTGAACTGAGCCATGACCGAATTTTCCGGAAATGGGTTGAGGATAAATGGCGCAAATACTGTGAGCGCAATTACAATAAGAAGCAGAACTGAATCTGATTTTCTAAGTCCAAACATGATTATTCCTCCATCACGCCAGCTTTACCCATCAGACCGCGAGGTCGTGTGAGAAGCACAATGATAGCAACTAAGTAAATGATAATTTGGTTGATGCCCGGAAGGGTTTCCAACACAGCGGTCATGGACGCAAAACTTTCCAAGATCCCAAGCAGGAACCCAGCGAGCACCGCACCTGAGAGGGAGCCCATGCCACCGACCACAACAACCACGAAGCTTAGAACAAGAAAGTCCATGCCCATGTGATAGTTGGGTGAGTTAATGGGTGTGTACATCACACCGGCAAGACCTGCGACGGCTGCCGCCAAGCCAAACATAATTGTGAAGCGTTTGTCGATGTTAATGCCCAATAGACCAACAGTTTCGCGGTCTGCCATCCCGGCACGAACAACCATCCCGAAAGTTGTGAATTGCAAGAAGGCAAACACACCACCGATAATCACCGCAGCGAAGGAGAAATAAACCAAACGCCAATAAGGATAGATGATGGAATTGGCTTCAAATCCAAGCATGGCACCAAAATCAAGCGATCCTTTGAACGCTTCAGGCGCTGGTGTTGGAATTGGGTTTGCACCGTAGAAATATTTGATCACTTCTTGCATCACAATCGCCAAACCAAAAGTCACCAGGATTTGGTCAGCATGCGGACGTTTATAGAAGTGTTTGATGAGGCCACGCTCCATAATGAAGCCGATTAAAACCATGATCGGGATCGCAAATAATATGGAAAGGGGAACGGCCCAATCTATGATGATATTACCAGCATTTTCGCCGACGAAATCATAGATGTAAGGAACCTCAACTTTGAGTGGGTTCCCCAAGAAATCTTTCTTAGTCGCATCGATAACAACGTGGCTAAGGGTTAAAATTTTGCTGAGTGTGACGGCACAAAACGCGCCAATCATGAAGAGAGCACCATGGGCAAAATTCACGACACCGAGTGTACCAAAGATCAATGTCAGACCTAGAGCGATCAACGCATAAGCGGACCCTTTATCCAAGCCATTAAGTATCTGCAGGACTATAGCTTCCATTGCATCACCTTAAAAGTAATTATCGATTTATGTATATTATAGGTAAAAGAAAAGGGGCACAAATTGCCCCTTTTCATATGGCACAAAATTATGCGCCAGGGTTACAATCACCCAATGTTGCTTCTGGTCCGCCCATTTGTGGAATGTTTGCATCGTAAGTGACCTGCTCAACAGGTGTTACTTCCACAACTTCAAGGATATCGAACTCAGATGTTGGGTTTTCTTTACCCTTCACAACAAGCACGTCTTTGAAGCACTGGTGATCTTCAGCACGGTAAAGTGTTTTACCGTTACCTAGACCGTCGAACTCGAAGCCTTCAAGAGCTTCAACGATACCACATGGGTTAAATGTACCAGCACGCTCAGCAGCATCAGCATATAGCAATGTCTGACAGTATGTTGTGTGCGCAGCCTGTGATGGCGGGAAGCCATACTTCTCACCGAAGGACTTAACAAAGGCTTTTGAACCTTCGTCCTGTAGTGACCAGTGCCAGTTTGTTGAACCGAAGATGCCTTTAACGTTTTCACCAGCACCGCGAGCCATAAGGCGAGAATAAAGCGGAACGATGATTTCGAAGTTCTTACCGTTCACAAGCTTGTCACGTAGACCGAACTGAACAGCGTTGGTGAGTGAGTTGATCATGTTACCACCGTAGTGGTTTAGAACAAGAACGTCAGCGTCTGACTGAAGAACTGGTGCAATGTAAGATGAGAAGTCTGTTTGTGTAAGTGGTGTTTTCACCGCGTTCACAGTTTCCCAACCCATAGCTTCTGTTGATTCACGAACAGCTTCTTCTGTTGTGTAACCCCAGTTATAGTCAGCTGTTAGGTGATAAGCTTTA
This sequence comes from Rhizobiaceae bacterium, assembly GCA_020628035.1. Classification (GTDB taxonomy): domain Bacteria; phylum Pseudomonadota; class Alphaproteobacteria; order Rhizobiales; family Rhizobiaceae; genus Lentilitoribacter. The sequence continues at coordinate 6,059 of JAHDFS010000003.1, read as the reverse complement.
CGATCTTTACCGTAAGCATTTGCAAGCACAGGCGCCAAAGCAGCACCAGACATGTAAGAGTTAAAGAAGTGGCGGAAACCGTTGGCTTTCTTATCTTTACCAGTTGTATCGTTTGAGTGTGTCAAACCAGCCATGAAGATAATGCCAGCTTCCTGACATAGTGCCTGCACAGCCACAGCCACACCTGATGATGAACCACCAGTAATCATGATCGCACCATCTTTTTCGATCATTGATTTCGCAGACGCACGCGCCGCATCAGCTTTCGTTTGAGTATCACCTGTTACATACTCAACTTTCTTGCCAAGGATACCGTTACCTTTTAGCTCTTTTGATGAGAATGTGTTCATCATGCCGCCGTCGCCGCCACCATTTAGGTGTTCAACAGCTAGTTCATAAGCACGTAGCTCATCCGCACCTTCATCAGCATAAGGACCTGATTGTGGCACGTTGAAGCCCAAAGTTACAGACGAACCAGTTGGCTCATTCATGTAAGCGCTGGCAGAACCTGTAAAAATTGTTGGCATAGCAAGACCAGCGCCGGCAACGGCACTTGTTCTTAATAGACCACGTCGTGTTGGTTTAATAATTGACATTAAATTCCTCCTAAAAAGACTAGAGCCAAGTCCTTCCTCCAAAGGCATTGGCATGTCATGCGATGATTTTCGCATGTCCAAGAATGCGTCATTTTTGTGAAAAGATCAATAAACTATTGTCTTTAAAGGATTTTTTTGTGTAAAATAGCAATAAGAGAAACTTAATTTTGTAAATTTTTTTACTAAACTTTGATATGTTACGAAAAACGTTGGGAAAAATTGGATGGTTCGGTCATTAATTGGGACTCGCATTCGTGAAAGACGGCGTGCCAAAAAGCTCAGTCAAACCATGTTGGCAGAGAAAGCAGGCATCTCTACGTCCTATATGAATTTGATTGAGCACAATCACCGTGCGATTGCCGGACGTACTTTGCTGTCCATTGCAGAAAGCCTTGAGGTCGACCCGAAAGAGCTCACTGAAGGTGCCGACCATTTGGTACTTACCCAGCTGCAGGAAGCTGCAAATATGATCAGCGAGAAGACTGTTGAACTTAATCGTTTGGAAGAATTTGTTGGCCGATATCCCGGTTGGTCAAATCTTTGCGCCAAACTTTATGAGAATATCCAACAGCAAGAGCAGCGCCTGCAAGCTTTATCTGATCGCCTTGGTCATGATCCCTTTTTCTCTGAAGCCATGCACCTGATGTTATCGAATGTAACAGTACTACATTCAACCTCCGATATTTTGGCAACGACTGATGAGATTCCGGCCGCGCAGTTCAAAAAGTTTATTCAAAATATGAAAACAGAAAGCGAGCGCCTTTCGGATACAATCACCAAATTGCTGAGTTATTTTGATGAAACCACCAGCACCGAAACTCAATCTCCAATGCTCGCACCATCCAAGCTCGATCAGTTTTGGGAGATGCATGACTATCATTTGTATGAGTTGGAAAAGCCAGAACTTAATCCCAAAGCGCAAATAAAGAAAATGATGGAGGCGTGGAACTTTCAGGAATCGGGCGAGCAACGCTTGGCGGAAGCATTGGTCGGGCGATATGCCAGTGTTGCTGATCATTTGCCACTTGATGAGTTTATTGTTGCCGCGGTGGACTATCTCTATAACCCCATTTTGCTTGCACAAAAATTTGATTGCGAACTCCATGATGTCTTTTTCCGATTTGCACATCTTCCATCTGAATATGACGGGCAAACACTTCCGCAATTTGGTCTGATTGAATGTGATGGATCAGGTGGAGTGCTTTTTCGTAAGCCGCTTAAAACTCTTTCACTCCCGCATAAAAGTAGTGCGTGTCCGCTTTGGCCGCTCTATCGCGCTATCAGTCAACCCATGCAACCCGTTCGCGCCATCATCGAAACACCGACCGGTGAAAGCTTTCTAACGGTATCGCAAGCGGTTTGGTCTGGTTTAAATAACTATACCGTTCCACCAACTGTAAAAAGCGCCATGGTGTTCACATCTGATTATCAACGCTTTTTGCCCACCCATGAGCGGCGGGCTCTTCCGACAATCAAAGTTGGAATGAGTTGCGAGATTTGCCCACGTACGAATTGTTCTGCGCGACGATCGGACTCGATCCTCGACAATTAGAAAGGCCATCATCCATTGTGCTGGCAAGCCATGCGGCATTATCGAGACTTGCACGGTGATAAAATAAAGTTAGTATGGTCCCATCATTTCTGGGAGGGAAAGATGACAAAAAAGGTTCTCTTGATTGAGGACGAGCCTCATATTGTGGAAGCTCTTTCTTTTTTACTAAGGCGGGAAAGTTGGCAGGTCGAAATCCACAATGATGGGATCGGAGCTGTAAATAAAGTGTCGGAACTCACGCCCGACCTCGTTATCTTAGATGTCATGCTACCCAATATTGGTGGGATGGAGATTTTGCACGATATCCGGCAGAACCAACAAACTGCGCAAACACCCGTCCTGATGCTCACGGCAAAAGGTCAACAGAAAGATCGAAAGGCTGCCGAAGACGCCGGTGCCAGTTTGTTTATGACCAAACCTTTTTCCAATCAGGAAATCATCGCAAGCATCCGTGAATTGGTGGCCTAATGTCAGATTTGGAAGAACCTTCTGTTGAGAACTTGACCTCTTCCAAAACAACCGAAGACAAGCCCTTGCTTGCCCAAAAACGCAATGACCTTGCTGCACTTTTACCCATATGCGGCGTCTTGTTTTTTGCAACACCACTCATCTCAACAATCACGAATGATAACCCTTCGGGCATTGGCGGGACTGCTTTTTATATATTCAGCATTTGGGCCGCACTTATTCTTGCAGCATATGGATTAGCCCGATTCCTGCGAGGTACTGATACAAATCCGGATGAGGCAGACTAATGCTCTCATTTAATCTGCTTCTCACTGTTTGTTTGATTTACGTGGCTGGATTGTTTGGCGTTGCCTTTTTGGCCGAGAAGAACGCCAAGCGAAAGAAACTTGGCTTCTTCTCCTCACCTGTAACCTATACTTTATCGATCTCGGTCTATTGTACAGCTTGGACTTATTATGGTGCCGTTGGCTCCGCTGCTCGAAATGGTCTGGAATTCATAACGATTTACCTGGGGCCAACGCTCGTCTTTATCGGCTGGTGGTGGCTGCTACGCAAACTTGTGCGCATTGGCAATACCCAGCGCATTACGTCCATTGCGGATTTGATCTCAGCGCGCTACGGCAAAAGCACTACGCTCGCGGTGATCATTACGGTTTTGTCTGTGATCGGTTCCACACCTTATATCGCGCTTCAATTGCAGTCGCTCACGCTGAGCTTTTCAGTGTTTTCTGATGGCTTTGGTGGACAAGATCCTGCAACGGCATCTTCGCTCACCGCTTTATGGGCGGCGGTTGGATTGGCAGCCTTTACGATTATCTTTGGTACACGAAATTTAGATTCCAACGAACGTCACCATGGGGTTGTCTCCGCGATTGCTGTGGAAGCGATTGTGAAAATTCTCGCGCTCATCGCCGTTGGTATCTTCGTCGTATGGGGCGTGGCTGATGGACCAAATGACATTATGTCGAGGATCCAACCTGAGATCATGCGGTCTCAAGATATTTTCACCCCACGTTGGGTCACGCTGATTTTCTTATCCGCAACGGCTGTGATCTGTTTGCCGCGCATGTTCCAGGTGATCGTGGTGGAGAACTCTGACGAAAAACATCTCAGCATGGCCTCATGGGCGTTTCCGCTTTATCTGTTTTTGATGAGCCTGTTCGTGTTACCAATCGCGATTGCAGGGCTTGATATCCTACCTGCAGGCGCCAATCCTGATCTGTTTGTTTTGACCATTCCATTAACGCAGAACCAAGATGCGCTCGCCATGCTTGCCTTTTTGGGCGGATTTTCATCTGCGACATCTATGGTAATTGTTGCGGCAATTGCGCTCTCAACCATGGTGTCCAACCATATTGTCTTGCCGCTTTGGCTCTGGTTGACACTCAGCCGCAGCCCCACAAGTGAAGACGTCCGGACATTGCTTTTAAGAAGCCGACGTATCTCTATTGCTGTTATCTTAGGTCTTGGATTTTTATATTATCAATTTACCTCAGGTACTGGCGGCCTCGCATCAATCGGTCTCATCGCATTTTTGGGTGTTGCGCAAGTTCTTCCCGCGCTCATTGGCGGTCTATTCTGGCAAAGCTCAACCCGAAAAGGCGCGATCTGGGGCATTACCGCCGGCTTTATCCTTTGGGCTTATACCTCATTCCTACCAAGCTTTGAGGGCAATTTCATTCTCAGCCAATCAGCAATTTCTAACGGAATTTTTGGACTTGAATTCCTTATTCCGAACGCCTTGTTTGGTGTCATGATTGATGATCCGCTGGTGCATGCAACCGTGTGGTCGCTTGGCATCAACACCATCACATTTATCATCATGTCGATGATCAGTTTGCCAAGACCAATTGAGAAAGTTCAGGCAAGCCAGTTCATTCATATTTTTGACCAACCGGCAACCAGCACCACCTTGTCTCGTCAAACCACGTCAGAAGAATTGCACATTTTATCGCAGCGTATTTTGGGACACCAAATCACACAAAAACTGTTTAACAAAGCTGCAAGAACGCAAGGCAAGCTATCGGGTCAGTTGCCGGATCCGACCAATGATTTTGTCATTGATCTTGAACGTGAATTTGCAGGTTCTGTGGGCGCTGCAACTGCGCATGCGATGATTGGCCAGATCGCAAGTGGTGAAGCGATCTCGGTGGAAGACCTTATCAAAGTGGCGGATGAGACCGCGCAAATCATGGAATATTCCGCACGGCTTGAAACGCAATCAAAAGAGATTGAACAAACGGCGGAACAGCTGCGCCAAGCCAATGCGAAACTGCGCGAACTGAGTGAACAGAAAGATGCCTTTCTTAGTCAGGTGAGTCACGAGTTACGCACGCCCATGACATCCATTCGTGCGTTTGCCGAAATCCTGCGTGATGAAGATCATATGGGGAAAGACCAGATCTCGCATTTCTCATCCATCATTCATGATGAGAGTATACGCCTGACTTACTTGCTCGATGAAATTCTTGATTTGAGCTTTTTGGAACATGGTAAGGTGCAACTCAAATTATCATTCACGAAATTCGATAAGATCTTAAAACGCGCCATGAACGCAACGCAGACTTTGCGCGAGCAATCGGGTGCTGAAATACAGATCCCATATAATCTGAAAAATCTTGTGATTGAAACCGATGCCGACCGGCTGTCGCAAGTCCTCATCAATCTGATTTCGAACGCTATCAAACACAGCGATGCTGACAAACCGATCATCCGTTTTAGTCTCGAACATTTTGAACATACGGTTCAAATTGAGATGACCGATAATGGCAAAGGTATTTCCGCTGAAAATGCAGAGATCATCTTCCAGAAATTTGCCAAACTCTCATCCGAACAGGGCGCCGGAAGCGCGGGTCTTGGCCTGCCCATCAGCCGTGAGATTATCCGTAACCTTGGTGGTAAACTTTTATATGTCGGCAACAATCCGGGCGCTGTCTTTAACATCATTTTGCCACACAGCATTTCACCGCTATTAGATCCCGCTGAAACAATTGAACCGGCGGATTAACCCAAAACGCAATCATTTGGAGCTTTAAGGCTATACATTTGCGCAATTGCGCTGTACTAGCTGGGCAAAGTTTATGAAAATCGCGCGTGTCGCGATGGCCGCTATGCATCACACTAAGTCTGTGCAGAAGCGGTCTTACTCCAAAAAGGCATTTTATGTTGAAATTTAATGGCGCCCATCCGGCGCTCAGCCATGCATTAGAAAAACGTGGCTATGAAACTCTTACTCCCGTGCAGGAAGAGGTTTTAAACCCGGAACTCATAGGTCGTGACCTTCTGGTCTCCGCGCAAACCGGTTCAGGTAAAACTGTTGCTTTCGGGCTGGCTTTTGCATCCGACCTATTGGGTGAAGCTGAACGGTTTGATCATTCTGGCGCCCCTCTTGCACTTATTGTAGCCCCAACACGTGAGTTGGCACTTCAGGTGCAACGCGAATT
>JAHDFS010000078.1:6593-15355 GCA_020628035.1 Rhizobiaceae bacterium | reverse complement strand
GGATTAGCGGATGACATTTATCCGTCATACAAATTCAACTGGTTTTTCCCATTGTATAAGAACAATACATCCAGTTTCAGACTTAACGGCATGTTCTGTTCCTGCAGGATTGACAACAAGATCTCCAGTTAAAGCGGTTCCGTTATCGTCTACTTGATCACCCTCAAGTACCAATATTGTTTCCAAGCCAATATGTTTGTGACGCGGCACTGATGCGCCAGCTTGGTATTTTAAAAGTGCGATCTGCGGGCTATTTTCGCGGATCCAGAAAATATCAACGCCTTGTCTGAAAAATTGAAACTCTAAAGTGTCCCACCCATTGGGTATGAGTTTTTGTAAGATCGTTTGTTTATTCATCAAGCGCCTCAATAATGCTGCTCGTGTCTGCGGCCCAACCGACAATGCCGCCCTGCGCGATAATCATTTCAATGGTAATGGATTTAAAATGCGGGAAATAGCTTTCTGTTGCATCTGTGGCCACAACGCAATCATAGCCGCGATCATTGGCTTCACGCATGCTTGTTTGCACGCATACCTCAGTTGTTACTCCGGCAAAAACAATCTGTTTAATCGAGAGTTTATCAAGAGTGTCTTGAAGGTCTGTTTTATAAAAGGCACCTTTACCTGGTTTGTCGATGACAATTTCGCCCTCAATTGGATACAGTTCTGGTATAATATCAGCGCCGTCTTGACCTGAGACAAGTATGCGTCCCATGGGGCCTTCATCACCGATGCGCAGATCTGGATTACCACGATCCCGTTTTGCATCAGGTAGGTCAGATAGATCTGGTTTATGGCATTCACGCGTGTGAATGATTGGTAGATTGTGTTTGCGAAAACCATTGAGCAATTCTTTTGATTTCGGGATGATCGCGCGCAATAGTGAGACATCATTTCCAAGTGTTTCACCAAAACCGCCCGGTTCAATAAAATCGCGCTGCATATCGATCATCACTAGCGCTATTGCGGATTTATCTATTTCAAAATCAAATGGTTGTGCCTGAAGAATTGCCATTAGTGTTGCCCCGCCATGTGGAAACCGATTTCTGATATATTCGCTGATGTGGCGTCAGTTTCATATGTAATTGCGCCGTCTGACATCACCAATATTCGATCGGACAGTTCCAGTATTTCATCTAAATCTTCTGATAAAAGCAGGATGGCTACTCCATTGTTTCGTGCGTCTAATATGCGTTCTCTGATGGAAGCAACAGCTGAGAAATCTAGTCCAAAGCAAGGGTTGGAAATTATCAAAAGATCAACGTCTCCAGTTAATTCTCGTGCGAGCACCGCGCGTTGAATGTTGCCACCAGAAAGTGCTTCAATCGGACTGTGGATTGACGTTGTTTTGATGTTGAATTCTGAAACCATTTTTTCCGCGTTAGCGTTTATTTGGCTGTTGTTTTTCCAAAATGGGGATCTGGTTTGACCAATTGCAGTGTCATCGAAGTTTCTAAAAGCTAGGTTTTCCGCCACGCTCATTTTACCAGCGCATGCGTTTTGCAGAGGTTCTTCGGGAAGATAGCGTACGCGATATTTTTTAACCTCGCCGCGAGTAGCTGAATAGGTCTCGTCTTTTACCGATATACGTCCATCTAGTGGTTGTCTTTGACCTGTTAAAATTTCCATCAACTCGGTTTGGCCATTACCCGAAACACCTGCGATCCCAACAATCTCACCAGATTTTACATTAAGATGATCAATATTTATTTGCTTGGTTCCAGATCTATCTGGTGCAGTAACCGAAGTGAGATCAAGGATGATATCGCCAGTTGTATTCTGACGTTCAACTGTTTTATTTTCGCTGGCTTGCCCCACCATCATGAGCGCCATATCATCATGGGTGAGGTCAGCAACCAATCCATTCCCGGCCTGTTGACCGCGCCGGAGTACGGTAACTTCATCGGCAAAATCCGTTACTTCACGAAACTTGTGGGTGATCATTAAAACTGAAATTTCACCTGCTTGTGTAAGCGATTTAACGTGAGATAGAACCTCGCTTGCTTCTGATGGTGTAAGCACAGATGTCGGCTCATCCAGGATCAAAAATCTACTACCAAGATAAAGTTGTTTTAAGATTTCAAGCTTTTGCTTTTCACCCGCTGCGAGCTGAGAAACAGGTTGATGAAGCGGTATTTTAAAAGGCATTTTAGCAAGGAAATCTTGAAGCTTTTTGCTTTCCGCCTTCCAGTCAATAATTGAGGGTGCATCGGCGCGACTGATGATCAAGTTTTCAGCTGCGGTGAGCGAGGGTACAAGCGTGAAGTGTTGATAAACCATCCCCAGTCCAAGCACTTGTGCATCTTTAGGGTCTGATAATTTTACTTCTTTCTCGTTGACTAAAACATCGCCAGATGTAGCGTGGTAAAAACCCATAATGCATTTCACGAGTGTTGATTTGCCAGCACCATTTTCACCTAGTAATGCATGAAACGTTCCAGCTCTTATATTGATGTTGACGTTATCCAGTGCTTTGAAGTCTCCAAACTGCATCGTCATGTTGATGGCCTCGACAGAAGCTGCTTTCATATTGCTTGATGATGCGAGAGGGGAGGTGTTCATGGCAGTTGCTCGATCAATTTAGTGCTGTTTGATACTGAACCAAAAACCCCGCCTTGCATTTTGACCATTTTAATTGCTGCATTGTGATTACCAAGATCAGTTGCTCCGCAGCAATCTTCAACGATCATGCACTCAAATCCTCTGTCATTGGCTTCGCGCATGGTTGTGTGAACACATACATCTGTTGTGATGCCGGTGAGCAGCAAATTTTCTATGCCGCGCGTTCGCAAAAGCAATTCAAGATCAGTTGCACAAAATGAACCTTTGCCGGGCTTGTCGATTATTGGCTCTCCCTCAATAGGGTAAAGTTCTTCTATAATGTCCCAGCCAGGCTCGCCGCGAACGAGTATTTTACCGCAAGGGCCTGCGTCGCCAATTCCCGCGCCAATTTGTTGTGAACGCCATCTTTTGTTTTTTGGAAGATCTGCGAGGTCTGGTCTGTGTCCTTCACGTGTGTGGATGATATGATATCCGCCTGCGCGCATTCTTTTAAGCAAAGCTCTGATCGGTTCAATGGGAGCGCGGGTTAGGGATATATCGTAGCCCATTTTATCAACATAGCCGCCTTTACCGCAAAAATCTGTTTGCATGTCGATGATAATAAGGGCTGTGTTTTCAGGTCGTAGATCACCATTATAGGGCCATTGATATGGGTCTGCATCGATATAGCTCATTCTGCTGCATCCTTTACATTTAACTCACCAAACTTTCGGGTTGGCGCCTCAAAACCGCAGCTTGTGCCATCGGTTATTTTGATCTCATCTTCCCAAGGTAGTTTGTATTTTCCTGCCGCAAGATCGTGCATATAGGTGTATGGGCAATCTTGCGCGCCACCTTTAACGGCAACATAACCGCGATGACCGAACTGATAGATATTGTTTTCTACACCCCAATTGATACGTGCTTCTCGCACCAAATCTGGTCTAACTTCTGCTGTAATGATTTCGTCCACACGGCCTGATGTTCCATGGGCGATGATAGAACCGTCAAAATTGACAATCATGCCTTCGCCCATACTGTCAAAGGTGCCATCTGAACCACACATGCAAACATTTGCTGTGACCATGAGATTGCTAAAGCTGTTGGATTGATTGGTAAAACTCCAGCTATCGCGAATGGGCGCTGTATAACCTGCTGTTCTGATCATAATCTCAGCGCCTTTATAAGCGCATTCGCGAGCCATTTCAGGGAACATACCATCGTGGCAGATAATTAATGCAATCTTGGAACCATTTGGTCCATCGCATACCGGAATACCTTGATCGCCAGGTTCCCACGGCTCTACAGGCACCCAAGGGTGCATTTTGCGATAATAAAGCTGCATCTCGCCTTTGTTATCGATTATGATACCCGAATTATATGGCATGCCACCTGGATTAAGCTCCATGATTGAAAAGCAGGCCCATATGTCATGTTCGATACATGCGCTCTTAAATGCCGCAATTTCAGGGCCGTCCAACGTGCACATAATTTCAGGATTGATATCCATTGAAAGCCCGTGAAGCGCATATTCTGGAAAAACAACAAGATCTGTATTGGGATTATTGCGTCTTGCTTTGCCGACAAGTTCAACAATCCGATCGGTTTGCGTTTTTAAATCTTGCCGCGTCACCGTATTAGGCAATTGCAGTTGAACTACGCCGATAACGACACCATTTTCAGATTTATTCAGACCACCAAGACCGTTCATTTAAATCTCCATTATTTTGTAATGCTCAATTCACCAGGTGCACTTTCCATGGCTTTGTTTGGTGAAGATGTTGCAATTAAAAGACCGAGCGTAAGCACGTAAGGTGCTGCGAAAAACAGATAGTAACCTTGTGAAATGCCAACTGATTGTAGCGCAGGGCCTAATGCGCCCGCGCCACCAAATAGAAGTGAGGCCCAAAAGCAATTCATCGGTTTCCATCTTGCGAAAATAACCAGAGCAACAGCCATTAAACCTTGGCCGGATGATATGCCTTCATTCCAGCTGCCTGGATAATAAAGTGATAAATATGCGCCTGCGATGCCTGCGAGGGCGCCACCAGCAGCAGTTGATAAAAGGCGTACTCTATCTGGATTTAGTCCGATTGCGCGGGCGGCGTCTGTGCTATCACCTACAACACGTATGGTTAGGCCGACCTTGGTTGATTTAAAACCCCAAGCAAGCAAGAGAGCCAAAAACAATCCAATGATAAAGAGCGCGTTGACTTGCAGTGCTGCCTGCACTTGCTCAATATCTGACCACCAGCCAAAAGAGATAGAGGGCAAATCTGGCGCTACAGGTTGGATATATGGCTTTCCAAAAAAGTATGCGAGCCCAGTGCCAAGCAACATCATGGCGATGCCAATTGCAATATCGTTGACGCCCTTAAATTTACAAACCCAACCGTGAAAAAGGCCAAAACAAATTCCGGCAAGTGCAGCTGCCAATACGCCTATCCACGCAGAACCAGTATTAACCGCAACGGCATAGCCAGACATTGCACCAAAGATAAGCGTGCCTTCTAGGCCAAGATTAATTCGGCCAGATCGTTCGGTGATACATTCGCCTAAAGATACAAAAAGGAAGGGTGTGGATACACGGATCGCACCGCCAATAATGGCTAGGGGAACTCCCCATAATCCAATGTCAGCTACATCACTCATGAGATCTTACTCCAATAATTGGTGGAGAAAATCTTAAAGCGTCCATAAAGCGTTTCTGACAATAAAATAGCAACAAAAACCATGCCTTCAAAAACTAAAATTGTTGCATCTGGTAGGTCCATTCGTCGTTGGATTAGACCGGATGAGGCTTCAAAGCCCGCGAGCAAAATTGTAACCGGAATGATGGCAAGCGCGTTGTGGCGCGCCAAAAATGCAATCAATATTCCCGTATATCCATAACCTGCAATCAAAGATGCATTGGCGGATCCATGAACGGCTGCGACTTCATAAAACCCAGCAATGCCGGCAAATGCACCACCGAGAGCTGTGAAGCCTATAACAAGTTTTCCAACAGGTAGGCCTTGAACCTGCGCGGCGCGAATATTGCTTCCAGCAATGCGAGCGGCAAAACCTAGTGTGGTTTTTTCAATTAGAATCCAGCTCAAGATACAAGCAATAATGCCTGCAAAAAGACCCCAGTGAACGCTAATACCAATTGGCATATCCCCAATGCGCATAGCTTCAGCAAATGGCAAGGTGGAAGGCTTGTTTAAACTAGCGGGGTCACGAAAGACGCTCTCAATAAAATGGTTCATCAAGGCTATGGCAATATAGGCCATAAGAAGAGATGCGATTGTTTCGTTGACACCTCGTTTGATCCGCAACAGGCCAACTGTTCCGATCCATGCGCCTCCGACCATCGCGGATGCGATAAATAGGATTGGAAGTGAGACTGGGTAAGGAAGCGATGATAGGTGAGGGCCCAATGCGCCTGCGGTTAAGCCGCCCAATGCAATTGCGCCTTCGCCGCCGATTACGACCAATCCGAGCTTGGCAGGTAACGCTACACATAGGGCCGCTAGTAACAATGGTGCTGCGCGCGAAAGCGTGTTTTGCCAAGAAAAACCTGTGCTGAATCCCGCTTTATAAACAAGTGAAAAGAAATCAGAAGGTGACTTTCCGATTACAATGAGGAAAAGCGAGAAAACTGCAAAGCCGAAAATAACGGCGAATAAAGGAATGGCCACAGCTTCAAGTTTTGGGATGATTACCTTCAAACTCAAAGCTGATTTAGACAAGGTGTCAGTTGCAGCCATTCCACTCATTTATAAAATCCTAAGCTGGATTAACCGATGGAGCCGATGACGCCTTCTACGAGATAATTCATGCTTTCCAACGCAACATCGGTTTCAACAAAAGATTCACCCTCATTTAAAATGACATTGCCGTTATTGTCTTTGAGAGGACCTTTATATGCTGCAAATCCGCCTTTCATAATCTCGGCTTTCACTGTTTCAAACTGAGCACGCGCAGCGTCTGATACAGATGGTCCAAGTGGGCTCATTTTGATAAAGCCTTCTGCCAAACCACCACGAACAAAGTTGTCAATTGTGCCGCCATCTTGCACGGTTTTGACCATGCTTGTGTAAATAGCTGCCCAGTTCCATTCAGCACCAGTTAGATATTGCTCAGGTGCAAGTGGGCTTTGGTTAGCGTGATATCCACATACATATGCGCCGCGGCCCGCAGCCGTCTCAACAACAACTTTTGGTCCATCAACATGACAGGTAATGACATCGCATCCTTGGTCAATTAGGGCGTTGGTTGCTTCTGCTTCTTTAACTGCGAGTGACCATTCGCCTGTGAAGATCACCTGACAGGTGATAGTTGGATCTACCTGACGCGCGCCAAGTAAAAATGTATTGATGTTTTGCAGAACTTGCGGGATCGGTTTAGCTGCAACAAATCCAATTTTTTTGGATTTCGATGCGTGACCCGCAACGATGCCGTTTAGATATTGACCCATGCTGATATAGCCAAAGTATGAACCAACATTTTTAGGATCTGTTTCTGAATTCCACAATCCGCCTGCATGTTGGAAGCGAACATCTTCGTGTTTAGGTGCAACTTCTTGGATATGTGGGCTGAAGTAGCCAAATGAAGTTGGGAAGAGGAGTTTTGCACCATCAAAATTGATCATACTTTCCATTGTGTTTTGAACATCAACGGTTTCAGGCACATTTTCTTCTTCAATAACGGTTACGCCAGCCATCTCTTTGACAGCTGCAGCACCTTCCGCATGGGATTGATTGTACCCAAAATCATCCTTTGGGCCGACATAAATAAAGCCAACAGTAAGACCAGCTGCGCTTGCGAAACCAGTCATGCCTGCTGTTGCCAATGCTGTCGCACCAGCGGCTAGAGCCGAGTTTGCTAAAAATGTTCTTCGAGATAATTTTTTTTCAGTCATGGTGTTCCCTTTATGGTTCGCTGCTCAATCGGAGGCGTTATTGGCCAGGATGAACAGTTCGATAAATCCGATAAAATGAGACTAACCAGAGAAAGTGCTGCTGACTTCTGCTATTTTTGCGCTATAGCGATACATTTTTTGCATCGCTTAGGTTTTGGGTGTCTTAGTATTGACTGTTGTATTTATGAGTATTTCTGCAGTTCAATTTCAAGTTGCTGCATGAAGCGCGCTGATGCGACGGGCAAGGTGCGTCCACGCATTTGCCCTAAGAGTAAGTTGCCGCTTGGGACATCATCTGTCGAGAGCTCTCGAAATACTAGATCATCCCGTTCTTCCAAGCCAATTGGTATTTGAAAGGCTATGGCATCTTCATGAAGTGAATAATGCCGCATAAAATCAAACGAGTCTGACTCTGCAATTGGAGAAATTGTTCTCGAACTTTCCGCTGCTGCGCGTTCTATGAGAAAGCGAACTCCATATTGAGATTCAGGCAGTACACATGCGTAATCTAGACAATCTCTTAGGCGGACGACTTTTTGAGTTGCCAGAGGATGATCAGGTCGCATAATGGTTGATATGGTTTGAGGCACCATCGTTTGTACCTGAAAATCTGCCATAAAGATCGGTTCAAAGACCAGTGCGATGTCGCTTTTAAATGTTCCCAACTCAGCTTCCGCCGCCTCGCGATCTCGAACGCTTACTGAGAATGTAACGCCGGGATGAGCTTTTCGATATTTAGCGATTTGTTTGGGCAAGAAGTATGGGACCAAAGCTTGGGAACATGCAATTGATACATGACCTCTTCGAACGCCGGATAAATCGGCGACTTGGCTTTGAACGCGTTTTAGATCAGATTCTTGTGCTCTGATGTGTCTAATAAGTAGTTCACCCGCAGGGTTTAAACGAACACCACGCGGCAGTCGTTCAAAAATTTCCGACCCAAACTCTTCTTCAAAACGCTGTATGCGGCGGTTCAATGCAGAGGCGGTAATATTCATATCTTCCGCTGCTTTTCGAATGGAACCCGCGCGTGTGATTGCTTCGATATATTGAAAAGTAACCAGATGACGCATCGCCGACCTATTCATTTAATGAACCGCTTTTGTGAATTTATAGCATTTGTAATTGGCAATGAATAGTCACAAGCTGATGGAATATAACAATCAGTCTCCCAAGACGAACCTTCGAAGCGGAACAAAATCATGAAAACAAATAGACGTGACTTTCTAAAAATTAGCGGCGGAGCGCTTGGTGCTTCGGTGCTGCCATTTCTCAAAGTAATGCCTGCGAGTGCTGCCGGTAACGACGTTATCGTGGC
>JAHDFS010000078.1:1402-6493 GCA_020628035.1 Rhizobiaceae bacterium | reverse complement strand
GCTGATGTAAAATGGTCATTTGATCGTGCTGTATCATTAGGTGGTTTCCCAGCTGTGCAAATGAAAGCGGGTTCACTTGAAAGCCCTGAGCAGTTTGAAGCTGTTGACGATCTAACATTTAAGATAAAACTTATTCGTGCGTCCAAACTTACATTGCCAGATTTGGCCGTGCCAATTCCGATGGTAATCAATTCAAAAGTAGCCCTTGAACACGCAACAGATGATGATCCTTGGGCAACTGAATATCTTCACACCACGCCCGCAGGTTCTGGAGCGTTTAAAGTTGCAAAATGGAGCCCGGGTGAACAGCTAGTTTATGAGCGTAATGATGATTATACATCTGGTCCAATTCCAGAGGTAAAGCGCGTAATTGTCCGTGAAGTGCCAAGTCCGGCAACACGTCGTGCATTGCTTGAGCGCGGTGATGTGAACTTATCTTTTAATATGCCAAATAAAGATGCCAAAGAACTTTCAGGCGTTGATGGTTTAGAAATTCAAACAACACCTATTGAGAACTCAATCTACAGTCTTTGTCCAAACCTTGCGTTTGATGCATTTAAAGACAAGCGTGTGAGACAAGCCATTGCATGGTCAATTCCTTATCAGGAAGTTTTTGATACAGGTGCATACGGTCGTGGTAAACCAATGTGGGGCGGTGAAGAAGCTTCGCCTTCTGATATCGCCTGGCCGCAAAAATTCCCATACTCAACCGATTTGGACCGCGCGAAAGATCTTTTAAAAGAAGCAGGCATGTCTGCGGGTTTTGATGTGCCGCTTTCGATCTCACTTGGTCAAGCAGAGTGGATGGAGCCCGTTGCGCTTCTTATTCAGGAGAACCTATCCAAAATTGGGGTCAATGCGACGATTGATAAGATCCCAAGTGCGGGTTGGAGAACAGCGTCATTGGTTGAAAAACGTTTGCCACTGCATCTTGAGACTTTCGGTGGTTGGCTGAACTATCCATGCTACTATTTCTTCTGGTGTTTCTTGGAAGGTCATTTGTTTAACTCATCAAATTACCGGAATGAAGAAATCCAAACTTTAACAAATGAAACTCTGCATATGCCAATTGACGATCCTGATTATGCGCCTAAAATCAAACGCATGATTGAGATCATTTGGGATGAAGTTCCGCGTATTGCACTATGGCAACCAGCTTTGAGTGTCGGCATGAATGGCGCAAAGGATTTTGAATATTGGTTCCACCGTCAACTAGACGTTCGTAACCTGAAAAAAGTTTAAAGATATGTCTGGGCGATTTCAAACAATTGCGATGCGGATCGCCCAGGCTTTACCTGTTGTTATGGGTGTGGTGGTTGTTAGTTTCATACTAACCAGAGCACTCCCAGGTGATCCGGCGGTATACTTTGCCGGACAATCTGCAACAGATGAATCTATTCAACAAGTGCGCGAAGCATTAGGGTTGGATAAATCACTTCCACAGCAGTTTTTCATCTATCTGGGCGATTTATTGCGGGGTGATTTAGGTCAATCGCTTTCTACAGGTCAACCAGTGATCAGTGATCTAGCACGTAGGTTGCCAGCGTCATTAGAGCTTACACTAACGGCTCTTGTTTTGGCTTGTAGTGTTGCCATACCATTAGGTGTTATGGCCGCTAAAAAACCGGGTTCATTGCAAGATCATATATGCCGGGTATTTGTGACTGCTGGTGTGTCTTTGCCGACATTTTTCACAGGTATCTTGCTAGTTTACATTTTTTATTACCTCATTGGCATTGCGCCATCTCCGCTGGGGCGTTTAGATTTTTTATATATTGAACCTGATCATATCACTGGGTTTTATCTTATTGATTCAGCTCTTGTGGGAGATTGGGAAACATTTTTTGGTGCGCTGAAACAATTGGTGCTTCCTGCTATTACACTTGCGCTCTTTACAATGGCGCCAATCGCACGAATGACCAGAGCTGCCATGCTAACCGCGTTATCATCTGATTTTATTAGAACGGCGAAGGCTGCAGGTCTAACCAATAGCAAAGTGCTGTATGGCTATGCCTTTCGTAATGCTCTGCTGCCCGTTATCACAACTTTAGGAATGGTTTTTTCGTTCATGCTTGGTGCGAATGTGTTGGTTGAAAAGGTCTTTGCCTGGCCGGGGATAGGTTCCTATGCAGTGGAAGCGTTGGTGTCTTCCGACTACGCGGCTGTGCAAGGTTTTGTTCTAACAATGGCTATACTATTTGTTCTGTTAAATTTGATTATCGACATCTCCTATTCGTTGATTGATCCACGCATTGGTTTTGAGGCTCAGTCGTAGTTATGAGCGATAAAGTCATTTCATCAGAACCAAGTTTTTCATCTCATCTATTGTATGTGATGCGGGAAAACCCTGTGACTGCGATCTCATTTTTTATGTTTGCAGTTTTGTTGTTTTGCGCGATTTTTGGCCCGTCGATTGTGCCTTATGATCCACTTGCATCCAACACATCAAATGCGTTGAGCCCGCCATCTGCTGCGCATTGGTTTGGAACCGATAATTTAGGTCGGGATGTGTTTAGCCGCGTGATTGTTGCAACAAGGTTGGACCTTTCTATCTCTATTGCCGCCGTTGCTTTGTCATTCGTCATTGGCTCCTTTTTGGGTGCGTGTGCGGGCTATTGGGGTGGTTGGCTAGATGCTGTGCTTAACAGAATACTTGATACGATCATGGCGTTTCCGCTGTTTGTTCTGGCGATGGGAATTGTTGCGGCTCTTGGAAACACCGTTGAAAATATCATCTATGCGACCGCGGTGATTAATATCCCATTTTATGCCAGATTAGTGCGAGCTGAGGTTAATATTCGCCGTGATGCTGGTTTTGTTCAAGCCGCAAAGCTTGCTGGAAACTCTGATGCGCGCATACTTGCGTTTCATATTTTTCCAAATTCACTGCCGCCGATGATGGTGCAAATTTCATTGAATTTAGGTTGGGCTATCTTAAACGCCGCCGGCCTTAGTTTTATCGGATTGGGTGTACGTCCACCAACCGCTGAATGGGGTATCATGGTCGCAGAAGGTGCAAACTTCGTTATTTCAGGTGAATGGTGGCTCGCGCTGTTCCCGGGTTTATGGCTGATGTTTGCAGTGTTTACGTTTAACTTAATGGGTGATGGATTGCGTGATCTCGTCGATCCAAGAAAGAGAACGTAAGATGCTGTCGATAAAAAACTTAGCGGTAACATTTCAAACGCGAAAAGGGCCCGTCGAGGCTGTTCGAGATGTAAACTTGAAACTTGCTAAGGCCGAGACACTCGGCATTGTGGGTGAATCCGGATCAGGCAAATCGGTTACATCCTATGCCCTTATGCGGATATTAGATGCGGGTGGTTCGATCACTGCTGGTGATATTTCATATAGTAATATTGATCTGCGTAACGCATCGTCAAAATCCATGCAGGATATTCGTGGCCGCGAAATTTCTATGATATTTCAAAACCCGCGTGCAGCCCTTAATCCTATTCGAAAAGTTGGGTTGCAGATTGAGGATGTTTTGCGTCGTCACTCAAGAGCAACACGTTATGATGCCAAAGAAAAAGCGATTAAAGCTTTAGAATCTGTTCAAATTAAAAACGCGGAAAGTCGTTATGACGCTTATCCATTTGAGCTCTCTGGAGGCATGTGCCAACGCGTGGTGATCGCAATAGCACTTGCCTGTGATCCGAAGGTGCTCATTGCTGACGAACCAACAACGGGGCTTGATATTACAACGCAGAAAACTGTGATGGATCTGATTAAACAGCTATCTGCCGAGCGCAACATGAGCAGTATTCTTATAACGCATGATCTTGGACTTGCTGCGCAATATTGCGATAGAATAGTTGTTATGAAGGATGGCGCGTTAGTGGAAGAGGGTAACCCAGCGCAACTATTTCATCACGCACAACATGAGTATACTCAAAAGCTTGTTGCCGCGACACCGCGTAAGGGTGTGACTATTCGTGAGCTGCTGCCCAAAAATATGCAGCTTGAAGAGCCTGAACGACCGGCCATCGGAGCGCCGCTGTTGGAGGTGAAAAACCTAGTTAAGACCTATAAAGGAAAATCTGGTCCTGTTCATGCAGTCAAAGACATTTCATTTACAGTCAAAAAGGGTGCAAGTGTTGCGTTGGTTGGCGAAAGTGGTTGCGGAAAGTCCACCACATCATCAATGATTGCAAGATTGCTTGATCCTACATCCGGAGAGATTTTGTTTGATGGGCAAAACTTGGCTCAATTATCTGCTAAATCATTTGCGAAAAACGATCTGCGCAAAGATATTCAGATGGTATTCCAAGATGCAACTGATAGCTTAAACCCAAGATTTAGTGCGCAGGATTGTATTGAGGAGCCGCTACGGCATTTGACAGATTTAAATCGAGGTTCTCGACGGTTTAAAGTTGATGAACTTGCCGATTTGGTTGGACTTCCCAAGACGTTGTTATCACGTTATCCGCATCAGCTTTCAGGCGGTCAAAAGGCACGTGTTGGAATTGCGCGCGCGATTGCCGTTGATCCAAAATTGTTGATACTGGACGAACCCACAGCTGCGCTTGATGTGTCAATCCAAGCAATTGTTCTCAATCTCTTAGCTGATTTACGAGCCGAATTAGGCATGAGCTATTTATTCGTTTCACACGATTTGCACGTAGTTCAGCTTCTCTGTGATGAAGTTATCGTTATGAAAGATGGGCAGATTGTGGAGCAGGGTTTAACTGCTGACGTGATGCAAACGCCGAAATCTGATTATACAAAAAGCCTTCTTGAGGCTGCACCTTCAATTTCAAATCTGATTACTAATAATACTCCAAATCCGCGCAAAGGAGAATTCGCGTGAATAACCTTACAATGACGATCCCATCTATCCACAAAGCATATGCAAGTGGTGCTAAACCGATGGATATCATCGAAATAGTTTTCAAGCGTATCGAAGAGGTCAATGATCCAGGTATTTTCATAACTCTTTTTGATAAGGCTGATGTTTTATCAGATGGTGAGGCATTGGGGGCCTTTAATCCGGAGCTGCCACTTTGGGGTGTTCCATTTGTGATCAAAGACAATATTGATGCAAAAGGATATGAGACGACGGCGGCTTGTCCTGAATTTGCTTATGTTGCA
>JAHDFS010000078.1:0-1302 GCA_020628035.1 Rhizobiaceae bacterium | reverse complement strand
GCTTTGAACAATATTGTTGGGTTAAAACCCACCCTTGGGGCATTGTCCGCAACTGGTGTCGTGCCTGCATGTAAGAGTATTGAAACAGTTTCCATCTTCGCTCTAACTGTTGAAGATGCCTATGCAGCGTTTCGCGTTGCCAATAGTTACGACGCAAAAGATAGCTACGCGCGCCATATTGAAAATACGGAACTTACAATACCAAAACCAAATCTTAAGGTTGGTATACCCAGTAAAGACAGCATTCAGTTTATGGGTGATGCTGCTCAAGAAAAGTCTTTTTATGGCTCAGTTTCGCTACTAAAAGAACAGGGCTATGAGATATCTGAGATTGATTTCACGCCGCTCTATGAAATTGCGCAGATGTTATATTATGGATCTTGGGTTGCTGAGCGCTATACAGTCATCGAAAAGCTGTTAAAAACTAATCCCGATGCGATTTATCCCGTTACAAAGAAGATTATTTCGTTGGCAGAAGAAAGATCTGCGGCTGATACATTCCGTGGTTTTTATAAGTTAAAAGAACTAATCCGTAATGTAGAACCGGAGCTTTCTAAGGTAGATGTGCTTTGTGTCCCGACTATTCCAACCTTTTATTCCGTCGAAGATTTAGAAGCCGATCCAGTAACGCCCAATAATAATTTTGGAACTTATACTAATTTTGTAAACCTTATGGATATGTGCGGAATTGCTGTACCAACACCTGCAAGAGAAGATGGACGCCCCGGAAGCGTTACTATTCTAGCCGCAAAAGATGAGGATGCGCTTGTTGCGTCTGTAGCATCGTCAATTGAATGTGTTGGCGTACGAAACTTGGGAGCAACTGATTGGCAATTTGGTGACAAATGTGAGCTCTCAGAGGCTGATACGGCAACGATTGAGTTAGCTGTTTGCGGAGCTCATATGTCAGACTTGCCTTTGAACAAGGATTTAACCAGCAGGGGTGCAACATTTCTGCGCGCAGCTAAATCCGCGGCCGATTATAAATTTTACGCCTTAGCGGGTGGGCCACCTTCTAGACCGGGAATGGTAAAATGCGCAAAAGGGGCGGGTGGTGAAATTGAACTTGAGATATGGTCTATGCCAATTGAAAAATTTGGCAGCTTTATGAAGACAATCCCAGCGCCACTTGCAATCGGTTCGGTGAACTTAAGTGATGGTAGCCAAGTTAATGGATTTATTTGCGAAGCGGCCGGTGCTGAGGGCGGGGAAGATATTACTCATCTTGGAAGCTGGCGTCAGTATATAAAATAAAGATAATCTGCTTGCGCACGCGGAGTATTCCGCTTGTTTAATTCCAAG
>JAHDFS010000077.1 GCA_020628035.1 Rhizobiaceae bacterium | reverse complement strand
GGATGGCAATGTCGGATCTGCGATGTCTTGTATAATGGCGGCGATAAGGATCAGGACATGCCGAGTTTTGTCTCGAAGGTCAGTGAATTTAATCATATATGCGCAAACCTGAAAATTGGTTTGGCAAAATCTGCCGTCGAGAAGGCCTTGGACTTAAAGCGGTTTTTCATTGCAAAATCTATGCTGCTCGCAGGCACGACATTATCGAGTGCACAAACCGAGCCGTTAAATACAGCTGGTTTGCAACCCGTGAAAGCCATGGGTTTGTCAGCGTCTTCCATGGATATTCTTTATTTTTCAATGATTATTGGCGCGATTTCAGCGACGATGATTTCCGCGGTTTGGCTTATTCGTGAGCGGGCAAAAATTGAGAATGAAAACACAAGGCTCCGTGCGCAATTGCGCGAAGCGCAAGCCACGAAAAATCGTTACAGCGCACTTATTTCAGATTCCAATCAGCGATTGATCATATGGGATGGTGAAAGCGGGCCTGCGGAAACTCTCGGTGGTTTGCCAGAAAGTGTGTCCGCTCCCAATGATCTGGATGGGTTCTTGAAGTTTGATCAATGGCTCGATCTGCAATGTGCCGATAAACTCAATAAGGCGTTGCAAAATCTGAAATCCAATGCTGTCCGTTTTGATGAATTTGTCGAAACCGTTCGCGGGGACATGCTGGAAGTGCAGGGTCGTGTCTCAGGCGGTAGTGCATTTATTCGCTTTGTTGCGCTCAATGATGTGCGCGAAGAGCGTGCATCACTAAAATCCGAACGTGACCGCCTTGTCGGCGCTTTGGAGACGTTTCAAAACCTGCTCGATATTATCGAAATGCCGGTTTGGATGCGCGGGTCAGATGGAAAGCTTGTCTGGGTTAATGAAGCATTTGCGCATGCAACAGAGGCCAAAAACCGACAGGATGCGATTGATCGAAATCTTGAACTACTCGGGATTCAAGCGCGAGAAAAAATCAAAGCGGAATCGACACCCGAGCGACCATTTTATGACAAGGTTTCTACCGTTGTGCGCGGCGCACGCAAATTCTTTGATGTTGCCGACACAAAGAGCGCCACTGGATCAGCTGGATTAGCGCTTGATGTCAGCTCAGAACAAGATATTCGCAATGAGCTGGAAAGCACTCTGCAAAGCCATATTAATGTTCTAAACTCGCTCTCTACACCCGTTGCTATTTTTGATAAAAACCAGCAATTGCAGTTTTACAATCAAGCATTTCAGCAATTATGGGAATTGGGAACAGATTTCCTTGCTTCGAACCCGGATAACAACGCGTTTTTTGAACGCCTACGGGCCGATAGTAAATTGCCTGATCAACCTGGTTGGCACGATTGGAAAGAAGAAATGCTCTCGGTTTACCGTCAGGTCGAACCCAGCCAGCATATGTGGCATCTAGCTGATGGCCAGACCGTTCATGTTGTTGCCAATGCCAACGCGCAAGGTGGCGCCATTTGGGTCTTTGAAAACTTAACTGAAAAAGTTGATCTTGAATCTCGTTATAATCGCTTACAGCAAGTACAAGGCCAAACAATTGATCACCTGGCCGAAGGTGTTTGCGTGTTTGCATCCGATGGCACGCTTGCATTGGTAAATCCAGCCTTTAGAGCGCTATGGGCAGTGTCTGAAGAAGATGTCCCACAAGGAGCGCATATCCGGACATTGGTCGGTGCGTGCGAAACATCTTATGATAAGCCGGATGGTTGGCAGCGCTTTGCGGATATCATCACAAGCCTCGATGATACGCGCAATAATCATGAAGGACGGCTAGAGCTTGATACTGGCTTGATATTGGATTTCGCATTGGTGCCACTTGCAGGCGGTTTAACCATGCTTACCTTCGTGAATATGTCAGATAGCGTTCGCGCTGAACGTATGCTGACGGAAAAGAACGAAGCATTGGTCAAAGCTGAATCTTTGAAAAATGATTTCGTGCATCATGTCTCCTACGAGCTTC
Organism: Rhizobiaceae bacterium; assembly: GCA_020628035.1. Taxonomy (GTDB): domain Bacteria; phylum Pseudomonadota; class Alphaproteobacteria; order Rhizobiales; family Rhizobiaceae; genus Lentilitoribacter. Next base: position 13,429 of record JAHDFS010000077.1, on the reverse strand, counting down.
GCTCACCATTGACCAATATTATGGGCTTTACCGATCTGGTTCGTACACCTGAAATTGGCACGCTCAATGAGCGACAGTCAGAATATCTTGATCATATCGCTACATCATCATCAGTTCTTTTGACCATCGTGAATGACATTTTAGATCTTGCAACCGTTGATGCGGGCGTCATGAAACTCGATGTTGATGATGTTGCCATACCGAAATTGTTTGAAGAAACTTGCGAACAAGTTGCGGATCGAATGAAGGAAAATTCGCTTAATCTGAAGGTCGATCTTACAAATGCGCCTGAAAAAATCCGTGGCGATTACCAGAGATTAAAACAGATATTAGTGAAGCTATTGGGCAATGCGGCCAATGCCTCGCCAAAGGGTGCCGATATTCTTCTCGATTGTTTGGTTCAGGACCAAAATGTTGTCTTCCAGGTCAAAGATTTTGGAGCTGGGATAGATAAAGAAGAGATCGATAAGATCTTTGCAAGGTTTGAATCAAAAGGCAAAAACGGCCATCGTGGTGGTGCAGGTCTTGGCCTTTCGATTGTCAAAAGCTTCGTTGGTCTACATCATGGCGATGTCCAAATCGACAGCGTGTTGGAAGAAGGTACGACAGTCACCTGTACGCTGCCAATTGATTTTGAAAACCCAACAGAGGCATCACGCCGCGACATTGGCTAAGGTAGGAAACTTTGACTACCAACTCCCATACTTTAACAATTGAGCTTGAAAATGAGCGCGCGACCGAACGGTTTGCGCAGGATTTAGCGCTTGCGGTTTCGCCAGGCGATTGTATTGCGTTATCGGGAGATTTGGGGGCAGGCAAAACAACCCTTGCTCGCGCAATTATCAGATCTGTTGCGCTTGATCCCAATCATGAAGTTCCAAGCCCTACTTTCACACTTTTGCAGACATATGAATTGCGATTTACGATTGGACATTTTGATCTTTATCGCATTGGCGATCCAGACGAAGTTCATGAACTCGGTTTGGAAGACATTCTAGAAACTGGCATAGCGCTTATTGAGTGGCCAGAAATGGCTGATGACGGACTTCCATCTGAATTGATTAAAGTAAAGCTTTCAGGATCAGATGAAAGACGCAGTTTAGATATTTCAGGCCCCATATCATTCATGGAGCGATTGAAGAGATCTCTAACCATTCGCAAGTTCTTGCAGTCGGTGGATTTGGGTGATTCTGATCGCTTTTTCTTGCTTGGTGACGCCTCCACACGCACCTATGAGCGTGTGTTGGTTTCTCATTCCGAACCATTGATCTTGATGAATTCGCCCAGACAATCTGACGGACCAATCATCAAAAACGGTAAGACCTATTCGGAAATAGCCCATTTGGCGGAAGATGTTGTTCCATTTGTTGCGATTGCTGAACTGCTGGCAAATTATGGCCTCACCAGCCCTAAAATATTACACGCTTCTATTGATGACGGCATCTTATTGGTCGAAGATTTAGGGGATGAGAAGCCAATAAATGATCAGAACATTCCGATATCGGAACGATATTTGGCCGCGGCAGAAGTTCTTGCATTTCTACATAGCCAGCAGGTCCCGGATCAGCTTGAAATTGAGGGTGGTTTCACCCATACCCTCCCATATTATGATGAAGACATCATGCAGATGGAGATAGAGTTGCTGCCAGATTGGTATTTGCCTTATAAAACAGGTAATCCAACAGATAAAACATCGAAAAACGACTTTATATCAATCTGGAAAGCTCTCTTTACGCGCTTAGAAGCGGCAGAAACATCATTGGTATTAAGAGATTACCACTCTCCGAATATTATTTGGCAATCCAATGAGACGGGGGTTAAACGCATTGGTCTCATTGATTTTCAGGATGCGTTAATTGGTCCTTCGGCCTATGATGTTGCATCGCTCGCGCAGGATGCGCGCGTTACTGTGTCCGAAGAACTTGAGCAAATGCTCCTTGAAAATTATAGATCAATTCGGCTTCAGAACGAAAATGATTTCAATGCGAATAAATTCAATGATGCCTATGCCATCATGGCTGCCCAACGTGCGTCTAAGGTTATTGGAATATTTGTCAGGCTTAAAGAACGTGACGGCAAAGCCCATTATCTGCAGCATATTCCGCGCATTGAAGAATATCTAAGACGCCTTTGCCAATATCCTGTTTTGGCGCCACTCCGCGATTGGCTAGTTAAGCACCAGGTTCTATAATTAGCCCAATAGGGAACGAATCAACGGGGCTAACTGATTTTGAAATCTGCAATTATATTGGCAGCTGGTCTTGGAACACGCATGCGACCTTTGACAGAGAAAATCCCAAAACCTTTGGTGTCTGTTGGTGGTAAGCCCCTAATTCAATATTGCTTTGATAGCTTAGAGCATGCCGGTTTTGATAGAGCGGTGGTCAATGTGCATTATTTGCCTGACCAAATCTTGGAATATATCGATGGTGTTGAGCAATCCTTCGATATTCTTATTTCAGATGAGCGGGATGAATTGCTTGATTCCGGTGGTGGAATTGTCAAAGCTCTGTCGCAGCTCGATCACGCCCCATTTCTTCTTCTAAATGCCGATACATTTTGGCTGGAAGACCAAAACGCAGATAAAACAAATCTCGAATTGTTAGTAAACGCATTTGATCTCGACGAGATGGATATTTTATTGATGGTTGCTCCGCTGGCGTCTACCACAGGTCATCATGGGACAAGTGATTTCAACATTGATGCAAAAGGGCGGCTTGAACGTTTTAGAGGTACCACGCCTGAATCTGTCATTTATGCCGGTGCAGCTATGATCAATCCAGAAATCTTTGCTAAAATCACAGAACCAAAATTTAACTTAAACCGATGTTTTGATGAAGCGATCGAAAAAGGGCGATTATTTGGACATGTGATGCACGGGCATTGGATAACCGTTGGCACGGTGGAAGCCATCGCAGACGCCGAGAGATCCATGAAAGCATTTGCTGGTGGCTGAACTTAAAGCAAAACGATCTCGGGAACATCCCAATCTTTATACCATCCCTCCGGGTGTACCTTTTCTTCAAACATTTGCAAAAAGCCTATTGCAAGGAAATCTGCTTAGCAGTTTTAGTTATCAACCTGATCAACCGCATAGACTAGCGCGTTGCAGAATATATGTGCCCACCCGACGCGCGGCGCGGGCATTAAGATCAGAATTTGCAGATCAAATTGGTCATCAATCCGTCATCCTGCCCGACATCAGGGCCTTGGGTGAAGTTGATGATGATCTGGGTTTTTTCGACAATATGTCACCTCAAGATTTGATGCAGGATGAACCTATTTCTCAGGTTCAAGCCATGCTGATTTTAGGTGAATTAATCTTAGCTTGGAAAAAAGCCTTACCGAAAGCTTTTAGCGAACAACTCCAATCGGTACCACTTGTTGCGCCGGCAAATCCATCCGATGCTTTGTGGCTGGCAGCTGAATTATTATCGCTGCTTGAATCATCGGAAAGCGAAGAAATTGATCTTGCAGGATTAGCTGGAATTAACCTGCAGGAGCATGCGGAATGGTGGCAGCTTACGCTGGAGTTTTTGAAAATCGTCCGCGAATACTGGCCACAGCGTTTGCAGGAAATGAGGCGGCAAAGCAATGCCCGTTTTCAGGTAGATCTGCTTGACCGCCAGACAAAGGACCTAATCGCTAATGGTCATGATGGGCCTGTAATTGTCGCAGGATCGACGGGTTCGTTACCCGCAACAGCGCGACTGATTAAGGCCGTTTCCATGTTAGAGCAAGGTGCCGTTGTCTTGCCGGGTTTAGACCAGGATATGGGCCGCAATGAATGGTCATATATTTATCACTATGCTGATGATCGGAAAAAATTTGAACAAGCAGATCAGCTCACAGCGGTCGTCACGCAAAGTCACCCTCAATTTGGTTTAGCGAGATTGTTGTTTCGCATGGGAGTAAAAGTCTCAGATGTTTACCAAGTCCCCAGTTTGGGACTGAGTGGAGATGATTGCAGGGACAGGCGCAAGATCATCACCAAAGCAATGCTGCCCTCTGCAATGACCACAATCTGGGCAGAGGAGACAAATGCTGATCGCACAGATGAAATGACAGCATTTAAAAATGTCAGCCTGATAGAAGCCGATAATGATCGCGAAGAAGCCGCCGCGATTGCAGTAGCAATGCGCCTGGCGCTGGAAAGCACTCCGGAGACCAAAGACCCAAATGTTGCGCTTGTCACCCCTGACAGAAATTTGGCGCTTAAGGTTTCAATTGAACTACAAAAATATGGCATTATGGCCGATGATTCTGGTGGTCAATCTTTGTCGCAATCGCAAATCGGAACACTGCTCATGCTTGCTGTTACTGCAGCGCTTGGCGCGACTGATCATGCGGTTCTAGCGTCCTTCTTAAAGCATCCTTTCACTCATCTAGGCGTTGAAGATGATATCAAAACCAAAGCGATCTCGGTAATCGAGCGCACAGTTTTGCGCGGCGCTGAACGCAGTTACAAACCGCATCAGTTGGCAGACGCGTTACGTGACTATGTTCAGAACATGGATGAGCAAAAACATATTCCCATATGGCGGCGAAATATATCAGAGGAAGATGTTCAAGTTGCCTTTGAATTTGCCGACAAATTGAAAACAGCTTTTGACAAATTTTATGAACAGGATGTTGTCGTTGAACTGCAAACAGACACGCTTCCAACAATTGCACAATGGACGGATAAAACCATCCAATTACTTGAAGCGATCACATTGTCGTCGACAGAAGATTATCTGATTTGGGATAGTGAAGCGGGGCAAAAACTTGTGGCTTTGCTAGAAGAGATCGTCTCATGTCCATCTGAAATGCGCGTTTCTGGTCAAGAATGGGTGCAGATGCTTGAGCCCCTCTTAAGCGGGCAGGTGGTAAAACCCAAGACAGGTAATCATCCAAAGGTGATGATTTGGGGGGCACTTGAGGCTCGGCTTCAGGATGTCGACACAATTATTTTAGCTGGGCTCAACGAAGGTGTGTGGCCAAATACATCTTCAAATGATCCGTTTTTATCTCGTTCGATGAAATCGGAGATTGGGTTGGAGCCGCCCGAGCGACGCATCGGCCTTGCCGCCCATGATTTCCAAATGGGGATGGGTGCGAAAAATGTTATTCTGAGCCGCTCACAAAAATCAGGCGGGGCACCAACCGTTGCCTCCCGCTGGGTGCAAAGACTATGTGCGGTATTAAGTGCTGATATAGTTCAAGCCATGACCTTGCGCGGTGAAGAGCTGATCGCATTTTCTGCGGTTCATCAAAGCGAAAAAGCAGCTCCCATCTCACAACGTCCGGATCCAAAACCTGATCCTAACTATCAACCAAATAGTTATTCTTTCAGTGAAATTTCAACATTGCGTCGTGATCCCTATGCCGTCTACGCCAAACGGATCTTAAAACTTCAGCCGTTTGAGGGCTTTTCTAATGATGCAGATCTGCGCGCCCGCGGCACAATTTTCCATGCGGTTTTGGAAGAATTTTCACATGCGTTACCAAATCATCATCCCGGTGATTTAGAAGAATTATTGACCGAGATACTTGAACGCAAATTTGTTGAAAGCGGTTTGCCCGTAGAAACTGCGATTTTATGGAAAAATCGTTTTGCCAGGATCATAGAACCCTATGTCAGATGGGAGATTGAACATGGCGAGGCTGTTGTATCACGAGAGATTGAAGCCTCGGCAAAATGCACATTGCCGGGAGATATCCCCTTTCAGCTGACCGGTCGTGCGGATCGAATTGATGTTTTAAACGATGGTTCGGTTGACATCATCGATTTTAAAACCGGTACCAGCCCATCGGCGAGAGAAGCGCGGAGTTTATTGGACCCGCAATTGCCGCTTGAAGCCTATGCGGTGATGAAATCTGGCTTTAAAGATATCCAATCAAATTCGGTGCGGAGCTTAAAATATGTGCGGTTAAAACCAGCTGACAAGCTCATTGTTGATCAGGTGGAGGCCAAACCCACCAAGAAAGAACCAGAGCCTTTATCAGCGGAACAATTGGGTGAAAAGGCAGCGGCTGAATTATCGCAATTGCTGCATGAGCTTTATCACAACAAAATCGGTTTCAAATCCCGCACAATTCCAAAAATGGATCGCGATTACACAGGCGACTATAATCACTTAGCGCGCGTATCAGAATGGTCAGTCGCCGAAAGGCAAGAGGATGGTGATCATGACTGAACCATCCCAAACAATTGAGCTGATCGGAGAAACATCCCGCAGACAAATGCGGGCCGCAACTCCGGGGATCTCTGCCTGGGTATCAGCGAATGCAGGTTCGGGTAAAACGCATGTTTTGTCTCAACGAGTGGTGAGGTTATTGTTAAACCGCACGCCACCTTCTGCAATCTTATGTTTGACCTATACAAAAGCCGCAGCGGCAGAAATGTCACTTCGTATTTTCGACATTTTGGCGAAATGGTCTCAGATGAGTGATGAAGCGCTTTATGAGGAAATTTCTAAGGTTGAAAATGAACCTGCGAATAAGGAGAAAGTCGCCTTTGCGCGTACCTTATTTGCATCTGCGCTTGAAACACCAGGCGGGTTAAAAATCCAAACCATTCACGCCTTTTGTGAATCCTTGCTTCATCGGTTTCCTTTGGAAGCCAATGTAGCTGGGCATTTTCAGGTGCTGGACGATGTGGCAGCTGGAGATCTTCAAACAAAAGCGCGAAGCATCATCTTAAATCAAGCGGCCAAAGAACCTTCAGGTTCAATTGCGAAAGCCATTGATTGCGTGCTTGAACAGGGCGGTGAATTTGCGTTGGATGATCTTATTGGCAAGTTTATATCCATGCGCCATGCATTGTCTGATTTCATATCATTCGAAAATGCAAAAGATGGTTTAAGAAAAGGGATTGCGCATCGGCTCGAGATTGAGCCGGAAGATGAGGACCCATATTCAAAAATCTGGCCCATTCCCTCCATGCTAGATGATCAGATTGAAGCCTATTATAGCGCAGCGCTTGATGGGAAGAATAAATCGCCTAGGGAGCTTGCTGCCTGTTTGATGGAATGCAAACGAGCAGCATCAAATGAGCGTAAATTTCAAATTTTGTGTGAAGGCTTTTTAACCCAAGCCGGCAAACCGCGGAGCTTAAAAAACGCAGTCTCGAAAGACATATTGGCAATGTTGCCAGATATGCCAGACAGGCTCGAATTTTTAGTTGATCACCTCATGCGCCAGATAGATTACTTAAGGCGTCGCGCCTGCCTTGATGTCACCGAACAGGCGCTCTTATTGGCTGAACAATTTATAGATACCTATGAAGGATTAAAGCGCCGCATGGCAATGCTTGATTATGAGGATCTCATTGTCAAAACAGAGCAGCTATTGTCCAAAAGCGGTGCGGGACCTTGGGTTCACTATAAGCTTGACCGCGGCATTGATCATATCTTGGTGGATGAAGCACAAGATACAAGTCCGGTGCAATGGCGTGTTATTCAATCATTAGCCGACGAATTTTATGTCGGCGAAACCGCGCGCGGTTTAAACCGCTCTATGTTTGCCGTGGGTGATGAGAAGCAATCAATTTATTCTTTCCAAGGCGCACGTCCGGAGCGTTTTGATCAGGAACGACGCGATACGCAAAAGCGCGCTAAAAATGCTGAAAAACCATTTGAATCAATTTCCCTGCGGGTGTCTTTCAGATCAACATCTGAAGTTTTGGATCTGGTAGATTTGGTCTTTGCTGATCATGATGCAAAGCGTGGCCTGACATATTCCGATGATGATGTGCTGCATGAGACCGTGCGCCAAAACGCGCCGGGTCAGGTTGAACTTTGGCCAATGCTTGCCAAAGAACCAGCGCAAGATTTGGAGAATTGGCTTGAACCTTTCGATGCGGTTGCAGAGCAAGATCCGATCAATATTTTGTCTCAGCAAATTACGGCGGTATTAGAATCCTGGGTCGACAAAGAACAAATACTCGATCAAAAAACAGGTACTCATCGCAACATTCGAGCTGGCGATATTTTGGTGCTTGTCCGCAAACGAGATGCATTTGTCCCAACGCTGATGCGGACCATCAAATCAACAACCAATATCGCTGTTGCAGGCGCAGATAGATTAAAACTAACAGACCACATCGCCGTACAGGATTTAATGTCTCTCGGTCGTGTGGTTTTGTTGCCAGAGGATGATCTATCTCTGGCGTCTCTGTTAAAAAGTGCGTTTTTCAATATAAGTGAGGAACAATTATTTGATCTATGTGCAGATCGCGGAGCCGACATTTCGGTTTGGGCGCAACTTAAAAACTTGTCGCAGAGCGATGCTTTTTGGGCGCATATTCATGACCAGATTTTAAAGTTTCAATCCCTGTCACAAACTTGTTCCGTCCATGGTTTTTATAGCCGGGTTTTGGAAGTATTGGGCATGCGCGATGCGTTTCTTGCTCGTTTAGGGCATGAAGTTATAGATGTATTGGATGAGTTCTTAGCGCTCACCCTTGATCACGATCAGGAAGGAACATCCAGCTTACAGATATTTTTGGATCAACTTGAAAGTTCTGAGCCTGAAATTAAGCGTGAGCAAGAGCAAAGTCTTGATGCAGTGCGCATTATGACCGTGCACGCGTCCAAAGGTCTTGAAGCGCCGATTGTCTTTTTGGTGGATCCAGGTAGCGCTGCTTTTCACGCGTCGCACATGTCGTCAATAAGGCTTTTAGATCCACCAGAGCATCAGGCGAATATGCCTAAATGCCCACTTTGGGTGCCAGGGTCTGCGATTGAAAATCAAAAAACAGATGAGATTAAAACAGCATCAGAACATGTTGCCGAGGAAGAATATCGGCGCTTGTTATATGTTGGATTGACCCGCGCTGCCGATAGGTTGGTCGTGTGTGGTTATCGAGGAATGCGCGCGCCATCCAAACCTACTTGGCATAGCTTGGTGGAAGGCGGATTTAATCGTGCCGATACCGAAATGAAACGAGAAATTACCTATAGTCTCGCAGGGTTGACTTGGGATATTCAACGTTTCTCCCGAGGAAAAACGAGCGATGAACAGGCACAAATTGAACAGACAAAAGAGGCCAGCGGGTCGATAAACAAGCGTCCTGATCTGCTTGATAAACCGCTCACAAATGTGAAAGGTTTACCCAGGCCGCTTATCCCGTCAGGCGCTTCGGTGCTGGTTGATGGGGATGATGGTAAAAATTACAAGGCGTCGCCTTTTGCAAAGCGCGGTTCAGAAAATATAAGTGCCATCGAATATGGTAAGGCCATCCATCGCCTTTTGCAGGTTCTACCAAATTTGCCCGCAGATGATTGGCGCTTTAACGCAGAAAACTATCTTCACAACCGCCTGCCGGGGCTAACCGCCGAGGAGAGAGACGACATGATTGATAGTGTGATCAATGTTATGACCGATCACAAATTCTCGGCGATATTTTCATCTGAAAGCGCGTCGGAATTTTCCATCATGGGCAGTTTGATGGTCAAAGATGAAGAACGTATTGTCTCAGGTCGTATCGATCGGCTGGTGGTCGAAGAGGATCGGCTTCTCATTGTTGATTATAAAACCAATTTCAAGGCACCAAGTGATATTTCAGAAATTTCGCCGTCATATATTGCTCAATTGGCGATTTATCGCGCAGTTTTGGCGCCATTATACCCAAATAAAACAATTGAAGCTGGATTGCTTTACACCAGAACACCCAAGATCATCGAGGTTCCGGACCATATACTCGATGCAGCAATGCAAGAATTAAGTTCAAAATAGTGTGAGCTACTTGAAACGAGACATATTATAGCTCACATATAGGCCACGAAAAAAGTTTAAAGGAGCGCCAAATGGCTACCGTAACAGTCACGAATGACAATTTTCAGTCAGAAGTATTAGAATCAACAACACCAGTCGTTGTAGATTTTTGGGCAGAATGGTGTGGCCCATGTAAGATGATTGCACCAAGTTTGGAAGAAATCTCCAATGAAATGGGCGATAAAGTCAAAATCGCTAAATTGAACATTGATGAAAATCCAGATCTTGCGGCGCAGTTCGGCGTACGTTCAATTCCAACTTTGGCAATGTTCAAAGGCGGTGAAGTGTCAGACATTAAAGTAGGCGCATTGCCAAAAACTGGCCTGTCATCATGGATTGGCGAAGCCATCTAAGAAACATTTATAGATCTTGATAAAACCCGCGACGAAAGTTGCGGGTTTTTTTGTATCTATTGTGGTGGTGTTCCGTTTTGCGCCAATGCATCGCCAACAAGATATAGCGAGCCGCAGATCAATATGCGCGGTGGCTTGTCATGATCCGCAGCGCGATAAAGCCCAACTGTTGTTTTAAGCGCGCTGACCAAATCCACATCAGCCTGCGCCTTTAACCCTGATTCGTTCGCGATATCAGCCAATTTATCTGCTGGAATTCCGGCATCTGATGTCACAACATCAATTGTGATGAGATGTTCGATATGCCCAGCAAATTTCTCAAAAAAGTCATAGGGCTCTTTGGTATTGAGCATGGCAGAAATGAGATAAAGCGGTCTTTCGTCTAATTGTTGGATCGTGTTGACGATGATATTGGCCGCATCAGGATTATGCCCACCATCGATAAAGATATCTGCGTCTAAATTTGACACATGTTCTTCCAATGCGCCATGCGGCAATTCCTGCATTCGACCGGGCCAATAGACAGATCGCATCGCCCGTTCAGCCGATTGTTGCGTAACCGTAAATCCCGCATCTTTGACGGCGCGAATTGCTGTTGCCGCATTGGCAAATTGATGCTGACCAATCAGGCTTGGTTTTGGCAGATCTAACAGTCCATTTTCATCCTGATAGACAAAGCGGCCATGCTCCTCAAAGCCAGCAAAATCCTGACCAAAAACGGCATAGGTGCTGCGATTTTTCTCGGCTTGTTCGATGATAGTTTCCAAAGCATCGTCAAAAGGTTGCGCGCTGATAATTGTTGGGCAATTTCTTTTGATAATACCTGCCTTTTCAAAAGCAATCTTTGCTGGCGTATCGCCGAGCAGCATCTGATGATCAAGCGATACGGGCATAATAATGCTCGCGGCTGGGTCAGCGATCACATTGGTCGCATCAAAACGCCCACCCAAGCCAACTTCAATGATGGCAACATCAGCTTCATGTTCTGAAAATAGCAAGAACATGACGACAGATAGAATTTCAAATACGGTGATCTCAGCGCCGTCATTGGCAGCTGCAACGCGCGCAATCGCATTGGCTAGCACATGATCTTCAACCAATTTGCCACCATCTTCATGGGCGATGCGAAAACGTTCATGCCAAGACACTAAATGAGGGGATGTGTGAACGTGAACCTTATAGCCTTCAGCTTCCAAAAGCGCCCGTGCAAAGGCTGTAAAGGACCCTTTGCCATTTGTGCCCGCAACATGCAGGACAGGTGGCAATTTATCTTGCGGATTATCAAGTTTCGCAAGTAGCTTGCTGATACGATCTAACGAAAGATCATAGCCTTTTGGATGCAAAGACATCAGCTGATCAATCCATTGATCAGCTGTCATAAGATTAAGATCATTCATGATGATGCCTTAGATTATGTGCTGGCTTATGCTTTTGCGTCTTCGCTCACGTCTGATGCTGCTGTCTCGACGGCGGCTTCACCCGCGACAACAGTTTCAGCCACGCTTGCAGCAGCAGGTGCAGGCTCTTCGCTTTCATCTGGCAGAGCGAGGAATTCCTCAGGTTTCGCTGGTTCTTTCGCCAGCATGCGAAGAACGCGGCCAAGCGTTGATGGAAGATCATGACGATGGACAACCATGTCCACCATGCCGTGCTCAACGAGATATTCAGCGGTTTGGAAGCCTTCCGGCAATTTTTCACGAATTGTCTGCTCAATCACACGTTTACCAGCAAATCCAATTTCAGCACCAGGTTCGGCAATATGGATGTCACCAAGCATTGCATAAGACGCTGATACGCCGCCCGTTGTTGGATTGGTAAGAACTACGATATAGGGCAAGCCAGCTTCTTTCAGCATTTCAACAGCAACAGTTGTGCGAGGAAGCTGCATGAGAGACAAAATCCCTTCTTGCATGCGCGCGCCACCTGAAGCTGGGAACATGACAAGCGGGCATTTTTCTTCAATTGCACGCTCAAAGGCTTGAATAATCGCTTCACCAGCGGCAATGCCAAGTGACCCGCCCATGAAATTAAAATCATGCACACAAGCGACGAGTTTCACACCATCAACTTGGCCAAGACCAGACACAATTGTGTCTTCAAGATCAGTGCGCGCACGATAATCGCGCAAGCGGTCGGTATATTTTTTAGAATCACGGAACTTTAGTGGATCTTGAACAACGGTCACATCGGCAAGTTGCTCATAGCCATCATCAAATAAATGCGCCAAACGTTCTTTAGCTTTCATTTTCATATGATATTCAGAGCCCGGAACCACAAAATGATTTTCTTCCAAATCCTTGTGAAAAACCATCTCGCCAGTTGTTGGACATTTAATCCACAAATTCTCAGGCACATCACGACGACCCAGCATTGAGCTGATTTTTGGTCGGACGTAGTTCGTAATCCAGTTCACGCTTAATTCTCCAATTTCGTCTCGGTTAATTGGTGTTTTTATGAGACGTTTTCAATACGTGCGTTTGCAACACCTTGTGCAAGCTCTTTGATGAGCGTTGAAACATCTGTCACTGTATCAGCGGTTGCAGCCCCATTTTCATCCAATGAATTTGCAATCTGGCTGACAATCGCTGAACCAACGACGACACCGTCGGCATCTGCGCCAATCACTTGCGCTTGTTCTGCAGTTTTCACACCAAAACCAACACAAACTGGCAATTCTGTATGTGATTTAATGCGTTTCACCGCATCGGTCACATTTGCCGTTTCAGTAAGTGAAGATCCGGTAATGCCATTCATCGAGACATAATAAACAAATCCGGATGTGTTATTTAGAACAGTTGGCAGGCGCTTATCATCCGTTGTTGGTGTTGCAAGGCGAATGAAGTTGATGCCCTTTTCAAGCGCCGGAATGCATAATTCATCGTCCATCTCGGGCGGCAGATCAACGACAATCAAACCATCAATCCCAGCGTCTAGCGCAGCATCTAAAAATCTGTCGACGCCATAAATATAGATGGGATTATAATACCCCATCAAAACAATCGGCGTATCTTGATCGTCTTTGCGGAACTCTTTGGCCATGTCCAAAGTCTTCTGCAGTGTTTGACCACCTTGCAAAGATCTGCGCGCAGCCATTTGAATAGCCGGACCATCGGCCATTGGATCAGAAAATGGCATGCCAAGTTCAATCACATCAGCACCTGATGTTGCGAGCGCCTTCATCACACCAAGCGAGCTATCAAAATCCGGATCGCCACCCATAAAATAGGTCACAAGTGCTGGGCGGTTTTGCGCTTTTAAATCTGCAAAGCGTTTATCCATACGTGCTGTCATTTTTATAGCTCCACACCCAAATGCTT
>JAHDFS010000076.1 GCA_020628035.1 Rhizobiaceae bacterium | reverse complement strand
CCATCATCTCTTTGATCATGTTGGATGTGGCATCCCATCCCATTTGAACATCCATACCGCCCACACAAGAGCCAAACCGGTTCAAATCCTCGTGTTGATGCCAGCAATCGGCCCAGGCTTGGAAATCACGCTCATAAAACGCTTGGCTCTCGCGCTTAATAACGGCCATAATCTCAGCTTCTTCAGCATCAAAATTGTCTTGTATGATCGAATTTGGCTTCATGGATGCTTTCATAATGGTGCTTGTTTAGATGTTAGGACTGACTTCGACGACGGTTCACGTTGAACTCTAAAGAGACGCGATATTATCCGCCGGAATAATCTCAGTCTGACTCTTAAGTTTAACTCGTAACCTTGATGCGCATAATAGTAGGCATCTTGGGTTCGTGCGTCAGTATAATCAATCTTGGGAGGATCGGAAATATGCGACATGGATGTTTGCAGAATAGACATAAAAAGCCTCGTTATCTTGGGAGTAAGATGATGCGTAATCACCATGGTCCTTAAGATAATCGAGACGGATCAATTCGTATGTCATCCAAATGGAGGACAAGGGCGAAATAAATCAGACAGCCATTAATTCGCGACCGACATCTTCACGTGGTGAGACATTAAATTTCCGCGCATATTCTCGGCTAAACTGTGTTGCGCTCTCATAACCCACATTAAATGCCGTTTGAGAAACGGATAAACTGCCATCAGACAGGAGTTTCCGCGCTTCCAAAAGCCGAAGCTCCTTTTGATATTGTAGGGGTGTGGTTCCTGCAACCGTCTTAAAATGCTCGTGAAACGAAGATGCACTCATGCCGACAGATTTTGCCAGCTCAGCCACCACCAGAGTTTTTGAGAAGCTCTCACGAATTTGGCCAATAGCTTTATAAATGCGGCTGGCATGGCTATCCCGGTTCAGCAATTGCCGCAACATACCGCCATGTCGCGCCGTGAGAAGGCGGAAATGGATCTCTTTCATGACAATTGGCGCCATGATGCTGGCTTCAAGCGGGTCTTGGGACATATCAAAATAGCGGCATATGGCATTTGCGAGTTTCTCGTCCGCTTGTGCAATTTCCAATGACCCAGCTTTTTGATGGTCTAAGCCGGATAAATCGTGCTGTTCACCCATCTCTAGGTGGATTTCGCGAAGAAGCGCCAAATCAATCGATAAAACCAAAGAGATAAATGGTTTATCCACGCTGGCTTCAGTCACACGTGCTGTGACCAATGTGTCATGGCTCACAATAAGAGCTTGCCCAGCGGTGAATTGAGTGACATGTCCGTTCATACCTATTTCTTTTGAGCCTTGGAGAATTAAGCAAGCAATCGGCTCATAAACATTGCCCTCAAATGTGGTGATCTGTGTATGGCGAATTGCGATCAGATTTTCGACTTCCTTGACCCTAATATAGTCAGATTGACTGAATTTCTGAACATATTGGTCAATATTCTGAATGGTTCTATCATTCATTTTTACATCTCCGTGGATGTTTTCTGATAACTTTATCGAATTAGGTTAGCAACCCAAAAATGTGTTATCTGGAGAAATAGGCAAGTTGTTTGGAGAAATTGGCAGGACGATTGACACCGGTACGATTATGTTCAGGTCAGAAACAATTCAAAAGGAATTCAATTATGACACAGACAATTTTAATCACAGGTGCGTCCTCAGGTATTGGCAAGACAACCGCGAAGTTCTTCCAGAAAAAGGGCTGGAACGTCGTTGCGACAATGCGTTCTCCGGAAAAAGAAGCGGAACTGACAGCGCTCGATAATGTTCTTGTGACAAAGCTAGATGTGACCGATGAAGCATCGATATCGGATGCAGTTGCTGCTGGTATTGAAAAATTCGGCAAGATTGATGTTCTGCTGAATAATGCCGGTTATGGTGCCTATGGGCCGCTTGAGGCATTTCCGATGGAAAATATCGAACGTCAGTTCAATACCAATGTCATTGGCTTGCTTGCGGTGACAAAAGCAGTACTGCCGCATTTCAGAGCTAATAAATCTGGCGTGATTATCAATATTTCATCTATTGGTGGCCAAATGACATTCCCGCTAGGAACGCTATATCATGGCACCAAATTTGCCGTGGAAGGCATGTCTGAATCGTTACATTACGAGCTTGCACCGATGGGTGTGAAGATCAAAATCGTTCAGCCTGGCATGATTAAAACCGATTTCGGTGGTCGATCCTTTGATTTTACCAATGATGAGAGCATGACGGAATATCAATCAACCGTTCAAGCCTTGTTTAATGCATGGGGTGGGGCAGGCGAAAATGCTTCCGAGCCAGAAGTTGTGTCCGAAGTCATTTGGCGGGCCGCAACTGACGACACTGACCAGCTCCGTTATCAAGCTGGTGATGATGCTGTTGCGCTTCTGGCGAAACGCAAAGCTGAAGATGATGCGACCTTCATTGGCGATATGAAATCTCAGTTTGGGATGTAGGTTTCAGTAAAATGAACAGATCGGTTTAATAACTCATGAGGTAAAATGAACATTTTTGTTCAATTATAAATGTTGATTTTAAAAAAATGATTTGATATCAAATATATGAAACTAAACTGATTTGTTCATTTTGAGGTAAATATGCGCCCATCAAAACGCGAAGAATTGATCGAGAAATCACTGTTTGTTTTTGATCAAAACGGATTTCATGCTACCGGTATGGATCTGTTATCTGCCGAAATTGGCATGTCGAAAACCTCGATTTATAATCACTTTCGTACCAAGGAAGATTTGATTGTCGAGGTTTTACGCCTGCAGGATGAGCAGTTTCGCAATTGGCTGCTTCGGCGCATGTATGATTTGGGAACCGCCAATCATGGCGGTCCGCGCGAGCAGCTGTTAGCCATGTATGATGCTCTTGACGAATGGTTCAATCATGACAATTTCAATGGTTGCCTATTCTTAAAGGCAACCGGTGAATATTCTGAACATGATCATCCCATCCACCGCCAGGCAATCGAGCATGCGGAGATGTTTGAAATTCAGCTTCTGGCGCTGGTGAAAAAGGCAAGTTTACGATTGCCGGAACTTGTGACACGGCAATTATTGATCTTAAAAGATGGTGCGATATCAGCGGCTCAAGTCGGCCATATCAAATCCGCAGCAAAAGACGCTAAATATGCCGCGCAATGTTTGATCGACACACATGACACCAGCAAAAGAAAACCGGTTCAAACATCATTTGCGTTTTAAGATATTCTTCGCATCCAAATCCTTGCTTTTTAATTTAAGTCGCGGCTAACTTGGCTTGAGTTACACATTTGCGAGCAAGTTATTGGGAGGTTTAAATGAGCGCATTGCTGGACGAATTAATTGAACTTCGTCACGAGCTTCATCAATATCCGGAAGTTTCGCAACAGGAAGAGCAAACCGCGCAACGCATATTGCGATGGCTTAACACTTGTTCTCCCACGCAGATTATCAAAAATTTGGGCGGTCACGGTCTCGCAGCGATTTTTGACAGCGGCAAAGAGGGGCCGAGTGTCCTGGTCCGCTGCGAGCTCGATGCTTTGCCAATCTTCGAAATTGGTGAGCCTCAATGGCGGTCCAAGCATGATGGAGTGGGGCATTTATGCGGCCATGATGGGCATATGTCGATTTTGGCGGGTCTCGCGCGTAAATTTAGCGAGTATAGACCGAAGCAAGGACGCGTGATCCTGTTATTTCAGCCAGCTGAGGAAGATGGCGCCGGCGCGCGGGCCGTGATCGCAGATCCAAAATTTAGCGAGATCAAACCTGACTATTCCTTTGCGCTACATAATCTGCCGGGCATGGCGCTGCATGAGGTCGGCATTAAGTCAGGACCGTTAAATTTCGCTTCTGAAGGCTTGAGAATTGAGCTGAGTGGGAAGACTTCACATGCATCCCATCCCGAAGATGGGATTAGCCCAGCAAAGGCCATCGCAACTTTGATCGAGAAGCTTCCTTATCTGCCACAGAGCCTTGGCAAGGACGAAAGCGAAGCCTTGGTAACCGTCGTGCACGCAAATCTTGGCGTCAACGCATTCGGTGTCGCGCCCGGCGATGGCATGGTCATGGCAACGCTCAGATCAATCGACAATGCGCTTCAAAGTGATCTTATGGCACATGCTGAGGAGTTGGCGCGACAAGAAGCAAATCGTAACGGGTTGAAAATAAAGCTCTCCCACGGAGAGAAATTCTCAGATTGCACCAATGATCGTGAAGCTGCTGATATTATTCGCAAATCCGCTAAAAAGGCCGGGCGAAAAATCACGGAATTGACCAAACCCTATCGCTGGTCGGAAGATTTTGGACTGTTCGGTTCAGTTTCCAAATCTGCGCTTTTTGTGCTGGGTTCTGGCGAGAATTGTCCGCAATTACATAACCCAGATTATGATTTTCCAGATGAGTTGATTGAGAGCGGCATGGCGCTATTTGAGAACATAGCACGCGATCTATGTGGTTAATCAAAGTCAGTCTTCTGGCTGTAAGCGACCCCTATAATGTGCCAGCAGACCAAATAGCGGCAAATTCACCTCAACATCAAAATTAAACACCCCATTTTCATCGGCAAATTCGCGCGTTTGTGATGACGGTGCAAGCCATAATGGCATGGGGATAGCACCGAAAGGTGTTTCGAGCTTCCAAGATTTGATTGGCATCACGATCGCACCGTCGACAACATCCAATCCAATTTCAAAAGACAAGCTGCCAAATCGCTCACGAAACGTGCCGTTCTTGTCGATGGATAATTCCGATGAAAAGCGTTTGCCTGCGAAATTGCGTGTCCAAGTTTCGCTCATATCGTTGTGCTGGTTGATCCCGCGTTGAACACTCACTGTTACGGGTACATCTTTACCCGAAGCGGGGAATCCGACAATTTTGGACACAATACGCGCAGCTAACGAGTTGCCAGAAGATATATCAGCTGTCCCGCACCAAACCGGATATCCATCGATATTATGGAATTCCCGCAGCGAACCCGGCAATTCCTGGAATTTTTGCGCGCCCAAATATCTCCGATAAATACCAGTGTTTGGATAGTTGTTTAGCACTTGCGTATAGATCGGGTAATTGGTGCATTCAGCCTCGATATCTGCAACATCGACGGTATCAAAGGCGAGGGCAGCGCCAGTTGTATTGATCTGGGTAAGCAGTTTCCTAATAACAGCAGCCGTCGGTAGGATTGGGATATTTGGGCCCTGGTTTTGTTCAACGATCAATTCATATTCTGATGATTGATAAATCCCGTCCGCATTGAGGCCACTAGCTCTCACCATCATGCCGCCGCGACCTGTCACAAAAGGTTTGATCGCAAATCGGATTTTGTGAAGCAGACGCGATAATGGGCGCGCAATGCTCTTATGGCCAATGGGCAACCCCCATTTGGACAGTTTGGCCATCGAAACAACGCCATAGTGCTCAAAGGGCGATTCAAGCCCCGCTGAGAACGAAACCGTTGATTTTACATCAAGTATCTTTCCAAGATATTCTGCATCATAGGTTTCAGCCGGTGCCGTTTGCCGCCAGCCGAGCGCGCCAATATGCATCGGTTTTGAATTGGCCCATCCGGCAATATGACCGAGTTTTCCTTCGCGCCAGGTGGAAATGGTTTGACCCGCATAGCTTAAGATAGCTTGGATGACGGATGGTCCGACATCGCCTTTACCACCAGGGACAAAGGCAATTTCAATATCATCAACTCGGCGCCAGTCTGCACAAAGTTGTTGGGCTAATGCGACCGTAAAACAAGGCGAAGAGCTTGCGCCACCAATAGATGCCACATTTTGTTCAGTGGCCAATTCATTTAACGCGTCGCAATAGCCACTGAGATATTTGGGTGCATCTGCTAAATCGACAAAGTGAGAGCCACTTTTTAATGCTGCTTTGGCGATTTCATAGTCGGCGGATTGAAAAGGGCCGGAACAATCAATAGTAATGTCAGGCGTTAGTTTTAACAAAACCTGGTCTAAGTTTTTGGCGGTTTCTAACGCGACATAATCAAAACTTTTATCACGATATTGTCGCTTGAGCTTATGGACAAAATTGATGGCATTGTTTTCAGATCGTGAAGAGATAAACAGATCGAGATCAAAATGCGTAGCTAGGTGATGACATAGTTTTTGACCAAATATTCCGGTGCCGCCAATGATCAAAACCCGTTTTCGCATTTATCAGCCTGTCCTTTGTTCAAATATCATATTGTAAATCGCGCACGTTCCGCATCGCTTGGCACGCGGCATGTATCGAGTTTGCCAAATAGGCGATAACGCCTGCGTGCGACAAAGCGATAAAGCCAGTCTCGTATCGCTTTGGGGATAATAACACCAAAGCGTATCCAGCTAAATGGTGCTTTCATGTGTTTGGAAAGTGCGATGACGCCATCAGATTGCGCAAAAGGCCTGCCATGATCCAAAAACAAAAATGTATCTGGATCATCCGGGTCAATGCCGTATTGCTGCGCAATGGCACGACCGTCAGCCGAATGAATGGAGACAAAATCAATCGTCGGTGCTTTTTCATATTTCAGAGTTGTTGAAATTGCACCATTGCATAACACGCAAACACTATCAAAAAGCCAGATGGCTTTTGTGTTCTCTAACGTGTCGGTTTCCTGCGGCATAAGACCCTTTGGAAGTTATCCTGCGAAATTCACCCTATGGAATGAGCACTACTTTACCATAAGCACCGGGTTCTAACACTGCGTCATGGGCGCGCGCTGCGTCAGACAGCGCGAATTCTTTGCCGATAATGGGGTTGAGGCTGTTATCCGCAATTCCTGATAAAATATCTTCCATGATCGGTTTGATTTGTTCTGCTGTCATGTTCCAAAGCGCAGTGCCTTTGATATCGAGCTCTTTCATCATCGCAACGCGCGGGTTGATGTTGATCTCACCACGATTGCCGATAACAACAATGCGGCCGAATTTTGCAGCCAGATCCATGTCCTTATCAAGATTAACATTAGCGAGCATTTCAAGCGTCAGGTTGACACCATCGCCATTCGTGAAGGTTTTGATCTCGTCGATGTAATGATCGCTATTGTGATTGACGGCAAGATCAACACCTTGCTCTTTAATCAGCGCCATGCCGTCATCGCTTCCGGCAGACCCAATCACCGTGCAACCTGCGCGTTTTGCGATTTGGATCGCCGAGCTGCCTACAGAACCGCTGGCGCCGTGGATGAAGACTGTCTCGCCCGATTTGGCATTGCCACGATGAAACAGTGCCATATGCGCCGTTGGATAAGACACGCCAAAAGCGGCAGCTTGCTGGAAGCTTACATGATCGGGGAGGGCAAGCACTTCAGATGCGGGGCGCTTGACCTGGCTTGCATAACAATCTTGCAAGCGAAAGCTCATAGCTGTGCCAACGATGACGCGGTCTCCAACTTTGAAGTCCGTCACACCTTCACCAATTTGCGAAATAATGCCACCTGCATCGCCGCCGGGTGTGTAGGGCAATTCAGGCACGATACCATAAGTGCCTGTGCGCATATAGGTGTCCGCAGGATTTACCCCTGCAGCTTTCACATCCACAACAACTTCACCAGCGCCTGCAACAAGATCTTCTAATTGATCAAGTTGCAAAACCTCTGATCCGCCAAACTGATGTGCTCTGATTGCTTGCATGGTGCTTCCTCCAACGTCATAACTAATTTGTGGTCAGTTATACATGAATTTGGATCAAGCACCACGGCTTTTGATGCGATTAGATAAGGCCTAATCTGATCGCGCGTACCACCGCATTGGTGCGGTTGGCAGCATTAAGTTTGTTGATTGAATTATCCGCGTGAAGGTTCACCGTTTTTGGTGATATACCAAGAATTGTCGAAATCTCTTGGCTGGTTTTTCCCTCCGATGCCCAACGCAAAACTTCATATTCACGCGGTGTGAGTTTTACCTTGCCTTTTCTGGCTGGATTTTCGTCAGTGGTAAAACTATTGATCCAGTAGACCAGTAATTGGCCAATGCGGTTCATCATTTCTGGAGACAATTCTTTCGGATCATCGGATGGGAAACCGATTGCGAACCATCGTAAGGACGGTTGAAAGTCTGGCAATTCAAATGTCAGATGCGTTTCGAACATTTCAAAAAGATCTCTGATTTTCTTTTGGGTTCGTAATGCATTGTCTTCGTCAACACGAATGAGTAGCCAACGCATCGAGATTGGAGATGCATTGATCATGTTTGAGACCATTTGGTCTTCAGCTTGTTTTGTAATGTCTGCAGGGCGCAATAGTTCACTTGCACCTGTCAACATAATTGAGGCTTCAAACTGAGCGCGGTCGCTGGCATTGCCAATGGCCAAAGGGTCGCAATTTTCAAACTTGCTGCTCAGCTCTTGTAAAAATGTAAAACTGTCGAAACCCGTGGAGACAAAATCTATGTCATTCAAACGGGTTTCCACCTGTATGATTGGTTGCATGTTCATAAATCCTTTATGTGGTTGATGAGACACATAAGGGTTTTGGGTACAAATCCTAGTTAACTAGGGTTAAATACCAGATTTTAACAGTAACATGCAATAATATCAAAGACTTACGAGGCAAATTATGCCAAGATAATTTGAACCATTCATTTGCTTTTTAGTAAATGTACCAGCAAAGTAAACGATTACAGAGCAAAAACCTCAGAAATTTCCTATCACAAAATCTTCTAAATTAGATTTTGCGTGTTGAATTTTATGATTCTTCCAAGCGGATCTAAATCAAACCAACAAGTTTACGACCTTCTTCGGTCTTGATTGAAAAATCGGTGCCGTCAAACTCGCGCGATGCATCTGTGATGAGCCAACAAATCGCTTCAGCTGGCCATTCTGGGTCTATATGTTCTGACCAATCCATTTGGCTCACAACATTAATCTGAGATGCTTTAATCGCATGCTGCATATTGGTCGCAACAGTCCCGGGGGAGAGGCCGATGACAGAAATATCATGCTCAGCCCATTCGCGGTTGATGGTTCTGGTGAGGGACAAAACCGCAGCCTTGGTCGCGCTATAATGGCTCCAACCTGGCAACATGGAGGTCGCAGCGCCTGAAGAGATGTTAATGACAATACTTCTCTTGTTTTCTCGTGTTGAGGCTTTCAAAACCGGAAAACAAGCATGAAGGCAATTATAAACCCCTTTGAAATTGACATCGACCACACGGCTCCAAGCTTCAGGATCAGAGCTTTCGAGCATAGAGATCGGCTCGATAATGCCGGCATTATTGACCAAGATATCAATGCCACCGAAATATTTCACACCCTGTTCTATTGCCAGTTTGACCTCGTCATAATTTGCCACATCACACTGAACAGCGAGTGCATTGTCGCCAATCTCTTGAGCAATACGCACGCAGTCTTTGATTGAACGCGCTGCAAGCACAACATTTGCACCATATTTGGCCAATTGGCGCGCAGCAGATTCACCGATGCCTCTGCTTGCGCCGGTTACAAATGCTGTTCGCCCCTTGAGGTCTATCTTGTTAGACATAATACTATTCCTTGAATATCCTGTTTCATAATGTGTCTGATTCAACATCTGGTCGCAATATATTCATGCAGGTATTTGTAATAAATATTGATTTTTAAATCATATTCATGCAAATAATGCATGAATGGATTTGGCGAAACTTTCGATATTTATGCAGGTCGTGCAAAAGGGATCTTTTGCCGATACAGCACGTGACAACGATGTCGATCCATCAAAGATCTCGCGCATCATATCATCGTTAGAGGATGAGCTCGGTTATCGGCTCTTTCATCGCACAACTCGCAATTTATCGCTCACCGAAGCTGGTCAGCTGACGTATGATCGAATGCGAGATCCACTTGATGAGATCAGCGCCATTGCTGATATGGCGCGTGCCAGCACCGAAAAATTATCAGGTAATTTGCGTTTGACCACGTCCATTGCGTTAGGCGAACGTTGGCTGGTTCCAAGGCTTGGCGGATTTTATGAGAAATATCCTGAAATCAAACTTGAACTGATTTTAGATGATCGCGCGATTGATTTAATCGAGCAGCGAATAGATGTCGCTTTGCGCTTAGCTCCGCAAAAACAAAACGACTTGATTACAACGCGTATCATGCGGGCAAATTATTATGTCGTGGCGACCAAAGGCTATATGGAGAAAAATGGTCCGCTCGTATCGCCCAATGACCTTAAAGATACCACGATCATAACATTTCCATATGCCGATTATCGTTTGCAATGGAAATTTAAATCACACGATGGTGAAATTGCGCACGTGGCGATTAAACCGCATATTGTGATTTCAAACGCCTTAGCAATCCGGCGAACCGTGCTTGAGGGGCAGGGCGTTGCACTTTTAAGTGACTGGCTCATTGGTGATGATTTGGCATCCGGTGCTTTGATCAATGTCTTTCCAGATCATCAAATCAGTGCTGAAAACTTTGATGAAGGGGTATGGCTAACATATCCCAGCAAACGTTATTTGCCATCAAATACACGTGTATTGATTGATTTTCTCAAGCAAAATCAACGGTGAAACAACTTTCTCTCAAATCTAAACGCAAGATGAACAGCCCATTCAGCGGGCCTTCAATGACCCTTTGTTAGAACCCCATCCATCGAAACAAATCGATTATCAATTTTACCAAATCGGGGGCGACATCTCCGATATTGAAATGAGGGTATCAAGGGAGATCTCAAAATGACTATGACAAGAACTTTTACAGCAATTGCAATTGCAACATCAGTTTTCGCCGGCGCAACATCTGCAGCAATGGCAGGGCCAATTGAAACTGTAAACGTTTCAAAAAATGGCATTGATGTTGTGCCAATTCAAGTGCAAGCTACGGGCAGCAAATATAACAAGATCAAAACGCACTCACGCAAATTTGGGCTAAAGCTCTACGCAAAAGCGGCTTGGGGTAAAAAGATCAAACATGCAATGGTTGCTTCTGGTCACGCACATATCGGCGAATACACAACGGATTGGCATCGAAATTACAGCAATAACAGCCGCACATTCGTAAAATATATCAAGCCAACCATCAAAATTTCCGATGTACAATTTGTCGGCAAAAACCCAATTCAAGCATGTAATGCAAAGCTTGCTAATCATCGCAACGCATTGACAACAGGCGCTACAACCCAAGTTACTGCATATTTCGAATTGTCTGTGACGTCGAAAAACCTATCGTCGAGTGGCGTATCAAAAAACCATAAAAAATCGGCATTATGGTACCCGGTGAATGTGAAATGTTTACCCAAAGGTACAGTGGGTGGCTTCACCAACTAATCTCAAATAATCATGACTTCAGTCGAGCCAGCATCTTTCCCCTGAGATGCTGGTTTTTTCTATGAAATCAAATTCAAAAACAGCCAGATGGCGAGCACTAAAAGTCCGATAAAAATGAATATGCGTGCCAGAAATACTCGAAGTTTGATAACTTCATTATCTCGACCTTCAGCGCGGAGTTTCATGGTTTGATTGTGATGAATATTGCGCAAAATCCAAACCACGCCGACCAAAGCTAAGATGGCGGGAAAAAAGGTAAACAACGTTCCTAAAATCACAGTGTAGCTGAAGCTTGCAATATTGAGATAAAAATCCGAGGAACAACTCGCCTGATCTGACAGGTAGTTTTGGCATTCACCCAACAGATGTAATAACCCATAACCAAGACCAGCAGCCAGCAAAATGGCCAGTGCCAGATAACAGATATACTCAAAAATTTTGAGGAATATGTCCCCTGGAAATAACATGTTTGACCCCGTCAAATTGTGCCCGTAACAATAAGCACCGATCATTAAAGTCAACTTAATCCAGCAAACTATCTTGAGCGTTGTGCGTCCACATATGATCGAAGCACGGCATTCATTCGGGTGAGGTGACCTTTGCCCTGGCTTTTGAAATATTCAAGTACATCTGCATCGACACGAAGGCTAATAGCCGTCTTGGTTTTGGGTTCGACAATTTCAGCATCATCCCAAAACCCATCTGGCAATTCTTCAGATAAGATTGTTGTTTTTCTCGCAGGCTGAAGCACATCCGCGTCTTTCATCTTGCGAATGTCATCAAGAGAAGCGGTTTGCGATGTGTTTTTTGTAAGTTTCTCGTTCACGTCTCCCACCTTTCCAAGCTGTTATGAGGCGATTAATGCCATTGCGTTCTGTGTGAACCACAATGAAAGCCTCATCATCAACCATGCCAAGAGAGATTAATCTCATCTCACCATAATCTTGGCGGTTGTCTTGTTTGGTCAACACTGGATTTTCAAAAATCAATGCTGCTTCTAATATATCGATACCGCGTTCATCGTAAATTTCGCGGCGCTTTTGTTCATCCCATTCGAGTTGCATTTTCATGCTCCGCTTAGAGGTGTACTAAACGGATTTTTGACGCTGTGTTGACTTCAACGTTACCCCGAATCCTTGCGTTACTACCGATTTGTCAACGCAATAACGCATAATATGTATATACAATATGTAAAGACAAAAATCAAACCTTTGACAAGCTTGTCATCATCCCCATACGCTGCGCCAAGCCAGCTGCATAATTTTCCCATCGGAAAATTTGCAAATTTAAAACAATGGGCGCCTAACACGCCTGACCGCAGACCCAGCCTGATGACCACGCCCATTGAAAATTATACCCGCCAAGCCAGCCAGTGATATCGACGACTTCGCCTATGAAATAGAGCCCAGATTGGTGCTTCACTTCCATGGTTTTGGCGTTCAGTGCTGACGTACCAACACCGCCGAGCGTGACTTCAGCTGTGCGATAGCCTTCAGAGCCTGCAGGTTTGATGGTCCACGCATTGACCAAATTGCCAACCAGATCGAGCTTGGCATTGGATTGATCGGCAAGATTTCCAACTAAGCCCGCTTGTTCAATGATCATCTGCGCTAATTTTGCCGGAATGAGGCGCGCCAGTACATTGGAAATGGATTGCTTGCCAGCTTCACTGCGAAGAGATTTAAGCTTATCTGCAATATTTTGCCCTCGGGCCAAATTAACGGTGATTTCATCCCCTTCACGCCAATAGCTTGAGATTTGTAAAATAGAAGGTCCAGATAATCCACGATGGGTAAAGAGGAGGCCTTCGTCAAACACTGTTTTTTGGTGTCGAACTGAACTCTCAACGCTGACCCCTGAAAGGGGCTTTACCCAATCAAGCGTTTCATCGGAAAAGGTTAGCGGCACAAGGGCAGGGCGAATATCAGTTAAAGGCACGTCAAATTGCTGAGCAACATCATAGCCAAATCCCGTTGCACCCATTTTAGGGATAGATTTGCCGCCCGTTGCGATGACCAAAGATGACGCCGTAACCCCATCATGATCAAGCGTTATCTGATAGCTGTCTTTTTTTTCGATATGCTTCACTGAGGTTTGTAGCTGAAGCTCAACTCCGGCATCATCCATCTCGTTGCGCAGCATAGTAATAATATCTTGCGCAGAATGATCGCAAAACAATTGCCCCAATGTCTTTTCGTGATAGGCGATCCCGTGCTTTTCGACCAGGCTGATAAAATCATGTTGGCTATAACGTTTGAGCGCGGAAATGCAAAATCGCGGATTTTGAGACAAAAATCGATCAAATTTCGTATCAAGATTGGTGAAATTACAACGTCCACCTCCGGAAATACGGATTTTGTCACCGGCTTTTTTCGCGTGATCGATGACGAGCACAGATCGTCCCCGTTTACCCGCTTCAATCGCGCACATCATCCCGGCAGCACCTGCGCCAATTATCACCACATCATAATGTTTCATGGTCTTGCGGGTAGCGTTCTATTGATCCGAATGCAAGAGCGATTTAAATATGGTGCGCGCTACATTGATATTTGAGGTTATAATATGCATATCCCGCCACCCGTTTATATGTTTTTGGCCATCATTGGGATGCATTATGGTGCACGGTTTTTGCCGGTTTTAACCTTTCAATTTAGTGAGCAATATTTGCTTGCCTATGCCTTTATTTTGTGTGGCATCTTCTTGCTTCTCATGACGGTTCTAAGGTTCATCAGGCATCGGACCACCATTCAGCCTAATAAGCTTGATCAAATGTCCTCGCTTGTCACCGATGGGGTTAATCGCTTTTCGCGCAATCCCATGTATCTGGCGATGCTTTTAATGATTATCGGTTCGGGATTATATTTTGGCACATTTTTGGTCATTATCGCGGCACCAGCCTTTGTGATGATCATCAATAAAGTGCAAATCGAGCCCGAAGAAGAGGCGCTCGAAACGATTTTTGGTCAGGAATATCTTGATTATAAGGCGCGCGTCCGGCGTTGGATGTAAGATCAATTGGAAATTTAGCGCTTACCAAAACCTGGTGAACGGCGTTTTCTTATTGGTGAGGAATTACCGCTATTTTGGTAACCTTGCCTGAGCAGATTGTTTTGACCAAGTGGTTTTTGATGAGCGCAATCATCGATGTTATCGACCCATTGTGGATCATCTGAGAGATAAAGCACTTGGGTGCGCTTGGATTCAATGGGCGCTAACGGTCCTTCAAATTGAACACCGACACGTTCTTCCTCCCGCCAAATCCATTTTGCGGCAACTTCAAATGCATCAAGCTCAACGCCTACAGTGAAATGTGAGGGCAATCCTGCAATATGTTCGATTTGAAGCAGGGCACCAGTTTCGCTGATATTACGCAGGATACACGTACGCTTGCCGTTATAACCTTTGTTATAAATGAAGGCAGACTTATAGGTGCGCTGGCGATAAGCACGCTCTACCAAATCGTTATCCGAATCTGTCCCCGCCGTCATCCCAATGGGCTCCGTTTTTCAAAAGTTACATAAATGCAAAAAATTGCGACGGTCCGAAATTAACACAGTCAAATTGACTAAAAGTGAAGTCAAAATACTGCATTTAATTCAAATTGTTGGTGAAAAATGTCTAATATTGCTGATAAATATGCGCGTGGAGAGTGACTGCCAATGCCTATTGACCAACCGACACATTGATATAATCAATCCGATTGCCCTCGCCATAAATATCAACAAAGATTTGAACATAGCCGGCTTCAATACGCCGGGCCGCATCGGAAGACATTGATCCGCGGCGCACCATATTTTCAAGCGCTGCGCGATTATCAATGCTTGAGAAGTAGTTATCACCTTCATCGCCTGGCTGGCTGCGCCCAAAGCGATGATAATTGGCGCGATCCTGGCGAATGATCTGCCAAGCATGGCTTAATCTTGCGCCTTTGGAATTATAAAGATCATCATCTCCGATAAAAGCGCCATAACTTTCAATCAGCTGTTCGGAATGGCTTTGGGCCGTTAAAATGAAAAAACCTGCAAAAAAGGCAATTAGTAAGCGCATATTCACCCCCAAATCATTCATCAATGGTATTTTAACAGCAAAAATTGTCAAGTTTGCACCATGTTGTGAAAGTTCAACACAGGGTTTGCAAATTAATCGCACCGCTTGCTATAAGGTCAGCTCACATTACCCATAAGATCGGATCGTTTTATGCACGATATTGCTAGCCGCGTTTATAATCATAACTGGAAAATTGATCCGATTG
>JAHDFS010000218.1 GCA_020628035.1 Rhizobiaceae bacterium | reverse complement strand
GAGATTTTATCTTCGCAATGGGACAAGCCATGTGGTCAGGTTTCTGTGTGAGCTGCCCAGAAAGCCCTGATACAATGCAGCAGGATTTGCGCGAGATCGGGCCGACTTATCTGTTTGCGCCACCGGCTATTTTTGAACGCCAACTAACGCAAGTGCTTATCCGCATGGAAGATGCAAGCAAGATCAAAAAAGCCATGTTTGATCATTTCATGGCTGTGGCGCTCGAAGTGGGTCCTAAAATTTTGGACGGCGAGAAAGTTAGCTTGATCGATCGTTTGCATTATGCGCTTGGCAATATCTTTGTTTACGGACCGCTGAAAGACACAATTGGTTTGCGGCGCATTCGCGTGGGATATACCGCAGGTGAAGCCATTGGTCCGGATCTTTTCAAATTCTACCGCTCCATCGGGATTAATCTGAAGCAATTATATGGTCAGACGGAAGCTACGGTGTTCATCACCCAGCAGCCCAATGGTGAAGTTTATAATGAAACGGTTGGGGTACCCTCACCCGGTGTTGAGCTTAAAGTCACAGATGAAGGTGAAATTCACTATCGCTCGCCCGGGGTATTTGTTGAATATTACAACAACGAAAAGAGCACAGCCGAAACCAAAACCAATGACAATTGGGTGGCAACGGGTGATGCGGGCTTCATCGACAAAAAAACAGGTCATTTACGCATAATTGATCGGGTCAAGGACGTTGGCAAAATGGCTGATGGGTCGATGTTTGCGCCGAAATATGTTGAAAATAAACTCAAATTCTATCCCGAAATTTTGGAAGCTGTCGTATTTGGAGCGGGTAAAGATCGCTGCATGGCATTTATCAATATTGATCTGACGGCTGTTGGGAACTGGGCGGAGCGTAACAATATTGCTTATGCATCTTATCAGGAATTGTCTCAGAACCCGCTAGTGTTGGACATGATTGAGAAGAATGTGGCGAAGGTTAATCAATCGATTGCTGAGGATGAAATGCTATCGAGCTGCCAGATCCATCGTTTTCTTGTTTTGCATAAAGAGTTGGATCCCGATGATGGCGAGATGACACGAACTCGCAAAGTCAGACGCGGAGTGATCGCGGATAAATTCTCCGATCTTGTCAGTGCGCTCTACGAGGACAAAAAGACAATTTATACAGAAACTGATGTGACTTACGAGGATGGTCGCGCGGGTAAAATTTCCGCGAATTTGGAAATTCGTGATGCTGCAGTTTTGTCAATTGAGCAAAGGTTGGCAGGATGAATATTCAGGCAACAGAAGGATATGTCACAGAAGATGGTCGCAAAATTGGCGGCACAGTTCTGGACCTTAAAAACATTACTTTGCGCTTTGGCGGGCTCACCGCGATCAATGATATCAGTTTTGATATCCGCAAAGGTGAAATTCGCGCCATTATTGGTCCAAATGGAGCAGGTAAATCTTCCATGCTCAACGTCATTAGCGGGTTTTATAAACCGCAAGAAGGCGAAGTATGGTTTAACGGCAAGAAACGAGGCGCGGTGAAACCCTATGAAGTAGCGCGCCAAGGCGTTGCTCGGACTTTCCAAAACATTGCGCTTTTTGAAGGCATGTCTGTGCTCGACAATGTTATGACCGGGCGGCTTAATCTGATGAAGGCCAGCATGTGGCAGCAAGCGCTCTGGATTGGCAAAGCAGAGAAGGAAGAAATCGAAAACCGGCAAAAAGTCGAACATATTATCGATTTCCTTGAAATTCAGGCCATTCGAAAAACACCCGTCGGCCGGTTGCCCTATGGTTTGAAAAAACGCGTTGAACTGGCGCGTGCTTTGGCTGCTGAACCCGATCTGCTTTTACTCGATGAGCCCATGGCGGGCATGAATGTCGAAGAAAAAGAAGATATGAGCCGCTTCATTTTAGATGTGAATGATGAATTTGGCACAACCATCGCCCTTATTGAACACGATATGGGCGTTGTGATGGATTTGTCTGACCGTGTTGTTGTGATGGATTATGGCCGGAAGATCGGCGACGGTGTGCCTGATGAAGTGCGCAATAATCCTGAAGTGATCGACGCCTATCTTGGGGTGTCTCATGACTAAACTGATTAAAGAATTTAAATTACCTGGAGAGTGCCATGTCCGCTGATTTTTTATATGGCATTGAAGTGATCATCAACGGTCTCATGGCTGGCGTATTATACGCATTGGTGGCGCTTGGATTTGTGTTGATTTTCAAAGCATCCGGCATCTTTAATTTTGCCCAAGGTGTGATGGCATTATTTTCTGCGCTCACACTTGTGGGCATCATGGAAGGTCAAGTGCCTTTTGCGCATCTGATTAATGCGATATTCGGCACGTCCATTCACCATTTTGGCTGGACGGTACCTGCCGTATTGGCCATCATTTTGACTGTTGGCGTGATGGTGATTTTCGCATGGATGGTACAAAAGTTTTTATTCCGCCATCTCGTTGGTCAGCCGCATATCATTTTGTTTATGGCCACAATTGGTCTGGCATATTTCCTTGAAGGCGTTGGCGATTTGATGTGGGG
>JAHDFS010000002.1:47166-71135 GCA_020628035.1 Rhizobiaceae bacterium | reverse complement strand
AAAACGCGTTCATAAAACCGTTTTACGATACCAACAATTGGGTCTTGTCCCAGCACCGAAAAAAGCTGCCAAAACTGAATGGGTTTTGAAACATCACCAGGTGCCGTTAAAGACAGCACATCAGCCATGCGATGTGCATCTTTAGGCAACAATCCTTTTTCAATTGCTGATGTGATATAGGCATGCTGGATCTTCTCACTCATATATCCATGCTGCGTGGGAAATTTAGGTAAATCGATACGTGTCATAATATTTCTCTAGGGAGGCTTAAAACGCGCTCCATTGTATTTCTGTGATTTTGTCTCTATTTAATTTCACAAGATCACAACAACAAGTACGATCATTTAGGATACTGTCATGAACAATCTCCCATCCGCCGATGAATGCCGCATCGAACCGCTAGTATCGGCGATTTCGGGGCGATGGAAATTGCTGGTGATTTATTGGCTGGCACAGCGAACCTTTCGATTTAACGAGCTTCAACGCTCTTTAGGCAATATCACACATAGAACACTCACACGTCAGTTAAGCGAGCTACAAGATGCAGGCTTTGTGGCGCGAAAAGATTTCAAATCCATCCCGCCACATGTTGAATATAGTTTAACCCCTTTGGGTCAAAGCTTAATCCCCCTGCTGGAAGCCATGCATGAATGGGCGACAGTAAATGCTGACAAATTACCCGGTGCGGAGTGAGGGATTTAGGGCAAAAGTTTTCAGCGCGTGGGCAAAAAACCATAATTTCTTTGATTTAATTTTTAAGGATTATTTTAAAAGCATGCTTCGAAATGGGTGATAATATCGTGCTTCTGTCAATGTAAGAGGTTTATTATGGGGAATGACCTTACGACCCGAAGCGCGAACCCACGAGTTCCGACACAATTTCCTGTCACAGTCTTAACGCCAAGACGCCAGTCGCGCGGCCAGGTTATGACCATGTCGGATACCAGCTTGAAGATCATTTTGAAAGTTGATCTCGTTCTGAGTAAGGGCGACGAAATTGCGCTATCATTCTCTGGTGGACGACTTCAAGGATTCATGCACAGAAATGAATTTTACGGACAAATCATTCGCAGAGACGGCAGAGAATTACAGGTCTATTTTGGTCAAAATGATGATATGACAAGGCGGTATTTAGCAGCGTTGAAAGATTATAAACTCAAAGCATCAGCTGCCATGTATCGCCCCAAAAAAATTGTATCTGGCCACGCTCAGGGTTTTGATGGCAATGAAATTGATAAGCTCATCGCCAAACTCACATCTGTTGAATATCGACATAAAAACGAAGCCAAACCTTATATCCCGAGCCAGGTCACGTTTACATAATTAAAGCGAGGACATTGTTCCCGTTCCCACCCGTTTTACACAGCCCATTGTCTGGCACATTCGCTATTTGCTTTATAAATTGATCGCTGCGGATTATATTTAATCCATGACCGATCAAACATCACAAAACCTGCAGGACATAACCCCGCAAATGGCGGCAGCCATGCTGCAATTTTATGCCGAAGCGGGAGTGGTGGATTTGCTCGAGGATGATCCCGTTGATCGTTATGCCGATACCATCAAACAGCTTGAAGAACGCAAAGCGAAAAAAGCTGCACAGATGGATCAGATGCTATCAGCCAATAAGGCACGCGCGAATAATATTCGTCCACAAGGTAATGGTGGGCAGGGCAATGGCGGGTCTGCATCAGGCCAACGCGCGAACCAGCCGCGACCCACACCGCCTTCCCCATCTGCCACAACACTTGCGGTGCCCGATCAAGCAGCGATGGAAGAAGCGCGTAATTTGGCAAAATCTGCCAATTCCATTGATGAGTTGAAAACCATTATCTCCTCCTTTAAGGGCTGCAATTTATGCCATAGCGCAAAAAACACGGTCTTTGCGGATGGCAATCCTGACGCACCGATTATGCTGGTGGGCGAAGCGCCGGGGCGCGATGAAGACATGCATGGCATTCCCTTTGTCGGGCCATCAGGTCAATTGCTTGATAAAATGCTGGCAGCGATTTCGCTTGATCGCACATCGGCCTATATCACCAACATTATTCCTTGGCGCCCGCCCGGCAACCGCACGCCTGTGGCGCATGAAATTGAACTGTGTCGTCCTTTTATTGAACGCCATATTGAATTGGTAGAGCCCAAGCTTTTGGTCTTTATGGGCAATGTTTCAACCTCAACATTGCTTAATACCAATAAAGGGATTTTATCAATCCGCGGCAAATGGGATGAATATAAAATCGGTGAGACGAGCGTGCCTGCAATGCCAACGCTTCACCCAGCTTATTTGCTCAAAAACCCGGCAGCCAAGCGCAATGCTTGGCATGATTTGTTGTCTATTCAGGCAAAACTTTCAGAACTAACTTAACTCATCTTCGATATGGGCTTTGATGAAATCATCAAAGCTTTCATCTTGATAAAATCCAAGTTCAAGCGCGCGCTCAGGGTTTAAATCCGATACCCAAGTGAGCACAATTTTTTCGATGGTTTCATCGCGTTTAAATTCAACCAATTCTGCCACTTCATCGCCGGCCACATTTCGTAAGCTGGCCAGCATATCTTTCACCGTGGCGGAAATACCTGGCAGCATGAGGTTTCGATCACCGCCTAAGTCTTTTGCATCTATTTCAGCGGCGTGGATGATGTTTTTGATGATCGTGCGCGGGGAAGAGAAGTAATGGCGATAATCTTCTGTTACCGGACAAATGGCTTTTTCACCCACCAAAGGCTCGCGAATGATCGATGATAAGAATGAGGAAGCTGCTGCATTGGGTTTGCCCGGGCGCACGGTGATGGTGGGCAGCCGCACCCCTCGCCCATCGACCAAGCCTTTGCGGGAATAATCATTAAGCAGCAATTCACAGATGACTTTTTGTGTGCCGTAAGAACTTTGCGGTGACCGGATAAAATGATCTTCAATCGGCTGAGGTGTTTGAGCGGCATAAACAGCAATGGATGATGAAAACACCAGAACCGGTGGTTTTGGCAATTGGCAAATGCGCTTTAACACATGCAGCATGCCATCAAGATTAACCTGATAGCCCAGTTGCATATCCGCTTCCGCTTGACCGGACACAATTGAAGCAAGGTGAAAAATCACATCCGTATCATCAGAAATGGCGGCAGAAACGCTTGTTTCATCGGTCATCTCAAGCTGAGTAAACTGGATGGGAAAATTGGCTTGGATCTGATTTTGCGGTTCCACCATATCGCAAAGCGTGATCTTTTGAATTGGCTGACCGCGCAAAACGCCATTTTCTGCAAGTTTAATTGCGAGCTTTTGACCGATAAAACCAGCCCCACCCAATATCACTATATTCATTTTCCACCTCAACTTTTTTCTCATTATAATCAGATAGATAATTGCGAGAAGCAAAAATCACCTTCCGACCACAACGATTTTGATTGCGTGCAGCTTTATCATATGTCATTGCCGAAGTGCGATGTAATTTCGTGAAACAAGACCTCAGACCGTAAAAACAGCAAGAGGCGCCACCCAAACATTTTGTCATTTGCCTTTTATTTGGCACCCGTATTGTAAGAAGGAATCCCATTATGAGAGCTCTGCTAATTCCAGTATTTGCCCTTTTATTGTCGACCTTGTTCATGCAAGTGGGTGGCGGTATGGCGAGCTACCTTGTGCCATTGCGCGCAGCTGAAGAAGGTTGGCGCACCATCAATATCTCCTTAATTGCGGCCGGATTTGCATTTGCATTTACACTTGGCTGCATCGTGGTGCCGCGCCTTGTGTTTAAGGTTGGGCATGTGCGGGTGTTTTGCGCATTAACTGCCCTAATGGCAATTTCGCTTTTGCTACATGCGATCATTGTCGATCCCGTGGCTTGGATCTTCTTCCGCGCATTGGCAGGTTTTGGCCTTTCTGGCTGTTATATGGTGATCGAAAGCTGGCTGAATGAAAAAGCACCCAATGAAAGCCGCGGCTCGCTGTTTTCCATCTATATGATTGTGACCATGGCCGGCATGACCATGGGGCAGTTCATCGTGCCACAAGGTGATATTACCCAGACCACATTGTTCATTGTGTGCGCGGTGACATTCTTGCTCGCGCTACTACCCACGACCTTGTCCAATGCCTCCTCACCGCAACCGCTTAACGAAGTGGAATTTGATCTCAAAGGCTTGTTTGAACGCTCGCAAGTCTCTGTTGTTGTTTCTGCCATTTGTGGCTTTATCACCGGTTCTTGGATGAGTTTGGCACCGGTTTATTCGACCATGCAGGAATTAACGGCAACTGAAGGCGCGATCACACTTGCCATGGCCGTTATTGGTGGTGCTGTGTTCCAATATCCACTTGGCTGGCTGTCTGATAAAATGGATCGACGTTATGTGATGGTATTGATTGCGATCATCGGCTCGGTAGCGTGTCTTTTGGCCATGGTTTTGGGTGTCGATAACCGGATCATATTCTATGGCGTGGTGGTTCTCATTGGCGCTTCGATCTTCCCGCTTTATTCTGTCACGATTGCGCACGCGAATGATTATTCCGCCCCGGATGAATTTGTTGAAACCTCATCAGGTCTCCTCATCGTTTATGGCGTGGGGTCTATCATTGGTCCGCTCCTAGGAGCAGTGGCGATGGAAAGCTTTGGTCCCTATGGATTATTTGCCATGATCGCCATTTGCTTTGTAGCGGTTGGCGTATTTGCCGCTTACAGAACTTTGCAGCGCGAACAAGCGCCAGAAGAAGAACGCACAGACTTTTTGGCAACCCCAATGGCGCGTGCAGCTTCTCCTCAATTGTTCGAGCTTGATCCGCGTTCTGATCCTGAATGGGGCCTACCGGATGAAGAAGACGAGACGAGCGCGCCTGCAGGTGCCTAACACCTCTTTATGGGCACACATTATGATTGACTGGCGGTAATGCGGCGCTGCTCTTTGCGCTGCAGACCCAATTGATGTTCGCGATAAATAATAAAGATACCGGCGGCCGCGACAATCGCGGTCCCGAGCAACATTTGTCCTCCGGGAATATCGCCAAATAATATGAAACCGAGCACAATACCGAAGACAATCGACGTATAATCAAATGGCGCAATAGTGGATACACTCGCATGACGATAGCATTCTGTCATCAAAATTTGGCCGATACCGCCAAGCACACCGGCGCCTATTAAAATCGTCGCATTATAAAGATCGAGCGGCGCCCATCCGAAAAATGCAGTTAGCGCTGCGAAAAAAGATGCCATGGATGAGAAATAGAGCACCACAGTTGGTGACTTTTCAGTTTTTACCAAAGCGCGGACAAAGATCGTGGCCATGGCGGCAAACATGGTCGAAAGCACAATCGCGACGACGCCATAGAGTTCATCCTGACTTGTTGCGCCATCTAACAATGTGATGCGCGGCCATGAAATAATCAAAACACCGCTTAATCCAACAGCAACCGCTGCCCAGCGATAAAAACGAACTTTTTCGTGTAATAAGATGGCTGCAAAAACAACAGCAAATAACGGCGTTGCGTGACGCAAGGCGATGACGTCCGGCAGTGGCAGTTTCGTGAGGCCATAAAATCCAAGCCCCATGCCGCAACATCCAACAATTGAGCGACCCAAATGCCCCAAGGGCCGTTTGGTGTAAAAGGCCTCTTTGAGCTGATGCCGATAAGCGAGATAGGCAAAAACTGGCACCATGGCAAAAAACGCTCGGAAAAATATTATTTGACCGACAGGTACGCCATCACCGACCAATTTGATCATGGCCGACATTGAGACCAGAAACAAAACCGATGTGACCTTCAGGCCAATGCCGACAAGCGCTACCTGGCGAGTTTCTCCATCGGTATCGCTTTTGGGTTGATCATTTGTTTGTTGGGGTGACACGACTCACATCTCACTTTCAGAGTACCTTCATACATCAAAAATGGCACAAGGTCTTATTCATAAGACTGATCAATTGAACGATAAATGTGATCGTTTCCTTACCAATCACATCCAAAAGGCTTGATATTTGAATAAAATCAAGCCTCAATACAGTCTCAAACCCTAGGTTTTGGACAAAATGATAACGGTTCATTAGCTCTCTCGTGCCAGAAAGGTGCGCAGATTTTATAAGAATCGATTAAAAAAGACACCGAATTGGGACATTGGCATGCGAAGCAACACGGGACAGGTTTTCCATCTATCAGAGTATCAACCTACTGATTTCGTTTTAGAAAGAACAGATCTCACCTTTGAGCTTCACCCCACAGAAACCAAACTTATCGCGCGAACTTTGATGCATCGTCGCGAAGGCGTGTCTTTGGATGCCCCTCTTGTTCTTGCAGGCGATGAATTGAATTTAGAATCAGTTCAAATCGACTCAGTGGATGTCGCTGATGCGGATCATGATGTGTCACCAGATGAGCTGACCATCCGAAATTTGCCCGAAAGTGTGGCATTTGAGGTTACGGTTACAACAATTTTATCGCCAGAAACCAATACAAAACTCATGGGGCTTTATCGCACCAATGGTGTTTATTGCACACAGTGTGAATCCGAAGGCTTCCGCCGGATGACATATTTTTATGATCGCCCTGATGCGATGTGTGTTTATACAATTACCATAATTGCCGATAAAGAAGACACACCCGTTTTGCTTTCCAATGGCAATTTCCTAGGCGGTGGTGGCTATGATGAAGGCCGTCATTTCGCCGCGTGGTATGACCCTCATCCAAAACCATCATATCTATTTGCACTTGTTGGCGGTGATTTGGGTGTCATCGAAGACACATTCACCACAATGTCTGGCAAAGATGTTGTTTTGAAAATCTTTGTCGAGCATGGCAAGGAATCTCGTGCGTCATACGCAATGGATGCGCTTAAGCGTTCGATGAAATGGGATGAAGAAAAATTCGGTCGCGAATATGACCTTGATATTTTCCAAATCGTCGCCGTATCAGATTTCAATATGGGTGCTATGGAAAATAAAGGCCTGAATGTCTTTAATGATAAATATGTTCTAGCTGATCCTGAAACAGCGACGGATGCTGATTACGCCAATATCGAACGCATTATCGCCCATGAATATTTCCACAATTGGACTGGCAATCGCATAACCTGTCGTGATTGGTTCCAGCTTTGCCTCAAAGAAGGCCTAACGGTTTATCGCGATCACGAATTTTCTGCAGATGAACGCTCTCGTTCCGTTATTCGCATCGATGAAATTCGCACCCTTAAACTGATTCAGTTCCCAGAAGATGCAGGTCCTTTGGCACATCCCGTGCGCCCGGATACCTATAAAGAGATCAACAATTTCTACACCGCGACCGTTTATGAAAAAGGTTCTGAAGTCTGCCGCATGATCCGCACGATTTTAGGTGCTGACGATTTCCGCAAAGGCATGGATCTTTATTTTGAGCGTCACGATGGAGATGCTGCAACAATCGAAGACTTTATTGCATGTTTTGCAGAAGTAAGCGGTCGTGATTTCAGCCAGTTCAGTCTTTGGTATGATCAAGCCGGCACACCAAGCGTAACTGTTTCCACATCATGGGATGAAAGCTCTTCAAGCTTTAAGGTAGAGCTTGAACAAGCACTTGCACCTACACCAGGTCAGAGCAAAAAAGAAGTGATGCATATTCCCCTATCTTATGCACTGATCGGTGAAGATGGTGAGAACTACGATATTGCGCCTGAGGGCAGTGATGATAGCCAAGTGCTGCATCTAACCGAGCGCAAACAGACATTTGAATTTAAAGGTCTTAAATCACGCCCAGTTTTATCGATCAATCGCGGTTTGTCTGCGCCGATCAATGTGTATATGGAACAAAGCAATGAGGACCTTGCCCATATTGCACGCAATGACAATGACGGTGTTGCGCAATGGCAGGCTTTGCAAGATTTAGCAACGCGCGTTTTAATTGATGGAACTAAAGCTGTTCAAGATGGTGGCACAGCCTCAGCTGATGATCAGTTGATTGGTGCGTATAAAGCCATCGCCGAAAACGCAGATCTTGAACCTGCATTTAAAGCACAAGCTCTGATGTTGCCAAGTGAAGCTGATATCGCTCGCGAGATTGGCAAAAATATTGATCCTGATGCAATTGAGCAGGCTATTTCAACCGTTAAGGATGCAATCGCTTCAGCGTTGGCTGATACTTGTGAGACCTTAATTGCAGATATGAAGACGGATGGCGAATTTGATCCAGGTGCGGAACCGGCGGGCAAGCGCGCTTTGTCTTCCGTTGCACTATCCTATCTATCCCGTAATGATGGGAATGCTTCGCGCGCAGCGGCAGCTTACAAAGCAGCAGATAATATGACCGAGCAAAGCTCTGCATTGCAAATTCTTACAAGCCAATATCCCGATGCATCTGAAACGGATGCTGCACTACAGGATTTCAAAGCAAAATTTGCTGATAATCCGCTGGTGATGGATAAATGGCTGGCATTGCAAGCAAGAATGCCTGGCGACAGCGCCTTGTCTAAAGTAGAGGCCTTGCTTAATGATGATGCTTATGATGCAAGCAATCCAAATCGCATTCGATCGTTGATTGGAACCTTTGCAGGTGGCAATGCGACAGGCTTTAACCGAACTGATGGCAAAGGTTATGAATTGCTGGCTGATCAGATTTTGGCAATTGATCCGAAAAACCCGCAAGTCGCAGCACGCCTTTTAACAACCATGCGGTCATGGCGAAATCTGGAGCCTGTTCGACAAGCTGCGGCAAAAGCTGCATTGGAAAAAATCTCCTCCAATGACAAGCTGTCGACCGATGTATCTGATATTGTTGAAAGAACGCTTGCAGACTAAAGCAAATCAGTCTCGATTTATCTGATACTATTTCGTCACAATCTGACAAAAAATCTACGGTGTGCTCTGCGCACCGTATTTTTTTGATCATTTAATTAAATTCTTAATAAAAAATTTACGAGTCATAACAGAAGGTTAACGCGAAACTTTGCCGAAGGGTGGCATGTGCCACTAGACACGAGGAATCTGCTCTGATTCATTAGGGTAGATTCGGGTGTTAGGGATGTCCGGATCACACGGGGATTTTAACATATGGTGAATGTGAATAGCATTCGTGCGGCTAACGACGCGCGTTTGAAAATGGAGTCCGTTGCCAAACAATTTGATGAACGTGAACTGGCGGGTCACGCAAAATTGTTTGCTAAACCAAGATATCGGCGGCTGGAAAATGCTGAACCGGTTCTCAAACGCTCCATTCCAATCCTTATCCTTACATTTTTACTCTTCGTCGCGCTTGCGCGATGTATTACTGTTTACGAACATTATGAACGCTACTCAGCGAGCGCCCAACAAGCCACGCAGCTGACTTTGACAGCCATCTCCTCTGTCATTGGAGTTAATCCTGAACCAACAATAAATGCCAATCGGCTCGAAACCGAGGCGCAAATTGATCTTGTCCTTGATCAATTTGCCATTGATCAGGGCCGAATTGTTGCCATTGCAAATGCCAAGGGGCGGATTTTTGCAAGTTCAAATATTGGAAGTGGTTTTGTTGGGCTTAATTTGTCGACATTGATTGGCGAAGGTTCGGCTATACAGATATTTGGCAAACGCGCAGGTGTGCAACCCGTTACGCTTGGTGAAAATGCTTCTACGCATGCAGGTCGAGATATGTATGCAGCGCTTGCTCATATTGAGGGCGGCGCTGGATCTGTTCTCGTGCTCTCGCCACAATCTCCTGATTTACTCTCATGGTTTCGCAAAACAATCTCACTTAATGTGACCCTGTTTATTGCCACCGCCGCTATCCTTATCCTGATCCTTTATGCCTATTTTTTACAAGTGGGCTACACCAAGGATGCCACTGATATTTATACAGAATCCCAAAGACGCGTTGATATGGCGCTTTCACGCGGACGTTGTGGATTGTGGGAATGGGACATGGCCCATAGCCGGCTCTTTTGGTCAAGTTCCATGTATGAGATGTTGGGCCTGCCTGCCAAAGACAGTGTGCTTAGCTTTGAAGAGGCTGCAAAACTTATGCATCCCGACGACGGTAATATTTATGTATTAGCTCGCCTTGCTGCACGTGGTGAGATCCGCGAGATCGACCACGAATTTCGTATGCGCCACGCCAATGGTGATTATGTATGGCTTCGCGCGCGGGCGCAATTGATCGACCGCACCAGTTCTGGCCGTTATCTTGTCGGTATTGCTATGGATGTGAGTGAACAACATCGCTTGCAAAAACGCAAAGCTGAAGCTGATCAACGTTTGTTTGATGCAATTGAATCAACCCGCGAGGCCTTTGTTTTGTGGGATAAAGAAGATGGTCTGGTGATCTGGAATGACTACTTCCAGAAAGTACACAATCTGCCTGACGATGTGCTGCAAGCTGGCATGCATCGCGACAAGGTGATGGCAGCAGCAAAACGTCCGATTGTTGATCGCATTATCCCCGCGATCAGTCCAAACGGCTACACCAAGGCATTCGAGATCAAACTTGCGGATGGCAGTTGGCTACAAATCAGTGAACGCCGCACCAAAGATGGCGGTTTGGTGTCTGTTGGTACAGATATTACTGCGCTTAAGCTTAACCAAGATCGCCTACGCGATTCAGAAAAGCGCTTGATGGCAACCATTGGTGATTTATCCAAATCACAAAAAGCGCTAGAAGATAAGGCCGAACAGCTCAGTAAACTCAATATCGATTATCAGCTTGAAAAAGAACGTGCGCAGGCTGCCAATAAATCCAAGTCAGAATTCCTTGCAAATATGTCTCACGAACTTAGAACACCGCTCAATGCTGTGATTGGTTTCTCTGAGATCATAAAAAACCGCATGTTTGGACCATTAGGTTCTGAAAAATATGAGGAATATAACAACGATATTCATTCAAGCGGCAAACATTTGCTTGGCCTGATCAATGACATTTTGGACATGTCCAAGATCGAAGCAGGTCAGATGAAAATTGAGCGGGAAGACATCACTTTTGATCCGATCATTGATGAAGCTGTTCGTTTGATCGCAACCCAAGCTGAGAAGAAATCTATCGAAGTTAATGCGCAGATTGAGACGGATCTTCAGCTATTTGCCGACCGTCGAGCGATGAAACAAGTCATGCTTAATCTACTCTCAAATGCGGTGAAATTCACCGATGATGAAGGTATGATCTTCGTCAGAGCTAGACAGGTTGGTGATGCCATTACCGTTTCCGTACGCGATACAGGCATTGGCATTCCGCGCGCTGCACTGGCTAAAATCGGGCAACCTTTTGAACAGGTTCAAAACCAATTCTCAAAGAGTAAGGATGGCTCTGGGCTTGGCTTGGCGATATCGCGCTCTTTAACAAAATTGCATGGAGGTGCCATGCGCATCAGCTCAGAGGAGCATATTGGAACGATTGTCTCCATTCGTGTGCCCGTTGCTGCACTATTAGATGATTGTGATGACGAAGCGATAATTGAAGACACGCAAACCGTTTCAGAAATTCATGCAGCGGAGTAAGCATAACCAAGTTTGAGTAGACGTCGATTAAGCATTGCATAAGAAACGCCTCCCAAAACTTTTAACGCCCCCATGATGAACATGGGGGCGTCTTTTTTTTGAATTTGCGATGATTAGCGGCGAAAGCCTTTGCGTTTGCCACGCATTTTGCGGATCTCTTCTTCAGATAGCGACCCATCTGAATTTAGATCCAGAACCGCAAATTGCTTATCCATGCGATCCTTGAGCTCTGCAACAGTTACAGAACCATCGCCGTTGACATCAAGACGCTTCATCATTGCCTCTTCACGACGACGTTTGCGCTCAGCTTCCATGGCCGCAGCAATCTCTTCTGTGGTTAAAACACCATCACCATCTTTGTCAGCGGCGATCATTTTACCCAAACCAACAGCTGCAAATTCTTCCGGCGAAATTGAGCCCGATTTATCGGTGTCAATTCGCTCGATATTCATGCCTCGTTTTCCTTTGCCTTTGCGTTTTTTATCATCGGCAAAGGCAGACCCGGTTGTTGCCAATCCAACACCAATCATGGTCAATGTTGTAATTGAAACCAACGTCATTTTTTTCATACTCATCTTATGCTCCTTTTCGCATATATGGTCGTCGCCCCACAT
This sequence comes from Rhizobiaceae bacterium, assembly GCA_020628035.1. Taxonomy (GTDB): domain Bacteria; phylum Pseudomonadota; class Alphaproteobacteria; order Rhizobiales; family Rhizobiaceae; genus Lentilitoribacter. Next base: position 59,103 of record JAHDFS010000002.1, on the reverse strand, counting down.
TGCGTGAAGTGGCAGATCAAACGGATTTATCCGTTTAATTTGCCTATGGTATGATCGAACCAGCCCCCAACACACATGTTGTGGCCGATCATGCTATGCGCCGCCCTTTATGAGAGGCGCACAACCTCTGTAAATATCTTGCGTATCCGTTTTGATGTTGTCTCAATCTCGGTTTGCAAAATATTCATGTCCGGTAAGTTCACACTTCGCAGGATCACATCCTGAAACCCGCTTGGCGCCTCTTCCAATTCAAATTCGCCTTCAATGCACAGCTTGATCATCTGCGATAATTCTGTCCAAAGTTTAAGGGCTGATGATAATTCATCGCTTTGCTCTACGCCCAATTGTGGAACGGCCAAAACTTCCAACAAATGAGATGTGCTGGTCTCATGGATCAAAGGTTCCCAACCATTGGCGCGCTCACGCAAGGACAAATATTGCACGATGAATTCTATATCGACGAGCCCGCCGGGGATCAGCTTGAAATCCCAAATGTTTTTTGGTGGTTTTTCCTGATCAATCAGCTTACGCATTTTGGTGACTTCTTTGACCAATTTCGCATGATCGCGTTCTGCCGACAAAACGGCACTGATCTCTGCATGTACCTTATCCATCAGCTCAGCATCACCTGCTACGCAGCGCGCACGTGAGAGTGCCATATGTTCCCAAACCCAGGCTTCTTCACGCTGATATTTGGAAAATGCTTTGATCGAGGTCGCCACCGGGCCTTTATTCCCAGATGGACGTAATCTTAAATCAACTTCATACAATACACCTTCGGATGTCGGCGCAGACAACGCTGCGATCAGCCTTTGTGTCAATCGCGCGTAGTAGCGCACAGGATCAAGTGCACGTTGCCCTTCGCTCACATCGGATTCCATGACATCTTGGTCGTGATCATAGATCAATATCACATCAACATCAGAACCCGCGGTCATTTCCCTTGAAGCGAGCTTACCCATACCCAATATGGCAACTTTGCCGCCAGGAATGGTGCCATGCTTGCTTGCAACTTCGTCTTCAACGGCGCGTAAAGCCTGGCAGATCATGAGGTCAGCAAGATCAGATAAAGCTATCGCTGCCCGCGTTCCGGTGATGGCGCCAGTGAGCAATCTGACACCGATTAAAAACTTTTGCTCTGCGTTGAAAATGCGCAAGCGATCCAGCACGATCTCATAATAATCAGCACCTTCAAGAAACAAATCCAGACGCGCTTCCAAATAATGGCGCGTGGGCAGCTCTGACAATGCGGCCGGATCGAGCATCCCATCAAAAATATGCGGACGATGGGCAATAATGTCTGCCAAGCGCGGGGCGCATGTCATAATCGTCTGCAGCATCGATAAGAGGCTTGGGTTATTGTTTAATAGCGAAAAGAGCTGAATACCGGCAGGTAGCCCAGATAAGAAAGCATCAAATTTCAGCAATGCTTCATCAGGTTCCTTAGCGTCTCCGAAGCTGCGTAACAATTGTGGTGCCAACTCAGTTAAACGTTCTCTGGCCTTTTCGCTTTGCGTGGCGCGATATCTTCCCCGGTGCCAATTTCGGATGATACGAATGATATCTGACGGTCGTTTATAACCGAAGGTTTCAAGTGTTTTGAGGGTATCTGGATCATCATCTTCGCTGGTAAAGGACAAGTTACCAGCTTCGTCACTTAACCCGACTTCTTTTTCAAATAGATCCGCGTAACCGGCTTCAACGGCGCCTAGATGCTTTAATAGATTTTTGCCAAATGCCTTGGTGGATTTATCCCCCATCATCAAGGCGATTGCTTTGAGTTCATCTTTGTCTTCAGGCAGTTCGTGCAACTGCTGATCGGCAACCATTTGGATACGATGCTCTAGATCTCGCAAATACCAATAGCTTTTTAAAAGACTATCGGCTGTGGCCTTGTCCAACCAATGTGCTTCAACGAGCTTTTCCATCGCCTCATCTGTGCGGCAAACGCGCAGGTCTGGGTTTCTACCTCCTGCGATGAGTTGTTGCGTTTGAACAAAGAACTCAATTTCGCGAATACCGCCGCGACCTAATTTGACATTATGACCTTCCACCGAAATATCGCCCAAGCCACGATGGGCGTGGATCTGACGTTTTATCGAATGAATATCTGCAATGGCTGCAAAATCGAGATATTTGCGGAATATAAATGGCTGCAATTCATCTAAAAAGCGCTTGCCTGCATCAATGTCACCTGCAATAGCACGCGCCTTGATATAAGCGGCGCGCTCCCAGTTTTGTCCGCGGCTTTCATAATAATGCATCGCCGCTTCAATTGGGAATGCCAATGGCGTTGACCCTGGATCAGGGCGCAGGCGCAGATCAGTCCGGAAAACATATCCATCGCGCGTATAATGCTGCATAATATGAATGAGACGTCGCGCCATTTTTGCAAAAACATCTGTGGCTTCGCCGCGGTCTTCAACTATCCCAGCATCAGCTTCAAAAAACACAACAATATCGATATCGGAGGAATAGTTTAATTCGCCTGCACCTAACTTGCCCATGCCAAGCACGATTAATCCGCTGTCTTTGCTTGGATCGGTGACATCCTTTAAGACGAGCTTGCCGCGGTCATGCGCTTCGTAAAGCAAATGATCGATTGCCGCTGACAGTGTTGCAGACGCAAGGTCACTCAAATATTGCGTTGTAACCTTCGCAGTGGTGATTTGTGCCAAATCATAAAGCGCCAACGATAACGCAGCCTGTTTCTTGGCTTGGCGTAATTCGCGCATCAAATCAGCTTCAGTTCGCGGCTGCCCGTCACTATCGCGCCATGCATTTTTAGCACGCGCCATATTTTCATCCATCTGGGATTTGATATCGCTTTGAAGCGCGTAGACCAGCATATCTGGCTTGGCGGCAACAATGCCATACAGAAACGGACTTAACGACAGCGCGGCTGTTATAAAGTCAAAACAGGCGCTATCTGTTTTCAGGATGACTGAGAGCGCATCGCATTCGGAGGCGGCTTCAGACAACATGTCGGCAACATCTTTGACCGACTTATTGCTGGGCGCAAGGATGGGCGATCGATCAAGATCGATTAATTTGATCAAATTAGCGATGTTAAATCCCCCTCTCCTATCTCTAAATTATCACGCTATGCTTTTGCCGGAAATTTCAGGCTAACTGTTAATCCAGGTAAATCTTCTTTCTGATCATCAGTCGTTGATAATTCCAACTCCCCCCCGTGCATTCGGATAACCGCGTCAACCAACGAGAGCCCTAGTCCCGTACCGGGTTTATTGCGGCTTTTGTCCAATCGTACAAATCGCTTTGTCACTTCATCATATTTATCTTTTGGGATGCCTGGGCCATTATCAGAGACGCTTAAGACAATCTTGTCATCTTCTGACTTTAATCGAACCCAAATATTGGCATCATCGCGAGATTTGACATCACCGCTCGAATATTTAATCGCGTTGTCGATCAAATTGGTCAGCGTTTGCCCAATCAGTTCTCGGTTACCGTTAATTTTGATATCTTTGTCAATGTCAGTGATCAATTTGACATCGGCGTCTTCCGCCACAGGCTCATAAAGTTCGGCTGCATCCAACGCCACGGCAGATAAATCCAGATCACTGAGTTTTGCCGCAGCGGAACCTGCTTCGACGCGTGAGATCATCAAAAGAGCTGAGAAAATTCGGATCAATTGGTCTGATTCTGAAATCATGTCTTCAAGCGCTGCGCGATAATCTTTTGCTGTTGCTTTTGAAGCAAGAGTTGATTCCGCCCGATTGCGCAGACGTGTCAGCGGGGTTTTTAAATCATGAGCGATATTATCAGAAACCTGCCGCAAGCCTTCATTGAGCTGCTCAATGCGACCGAGCATCGTGTTGAGCGAGGTCGACATTCTATCAAACTCATCACCTGATCCCATCACCGGCAATCGCTGGGATAAATCACCACCCATGATCTTTTCGCTAGCTGCGGACATGCGATCAATGCGTTTGAGTGCCGATCGCCCGACAAAGAACCATATCGCCAACGCACCCAATCCCATGATCGCCAAGGCTGACATAAGCGCGCGTTCAATTAAATTGTTGAAACGATCTGGTTCAGCCAAGTCTCGGCCGACCAACAATTTAAACCCATTGGGCAGCTCCATTACATGCGCAAGCGCTGTATATTCTGCATCAAAGTCACCAAAACGTTTGTATTTAAACGGCTCATTGATGTCACCATTTTGATCAAAGATACCTGGTTGGATCTCAGCAACGTTTCCAGCAAAGATCTCGCCGTTTGGCGAAGCGATGATATAAAGGTTTGAGCCTGGTTGACGTGAGCGACGCTCGATTTGCCGTACGAGCCCATTCACCCCACTACGGCGATATGTGCTATTAATCGCCCGCACTTCACGTTCGATTGCACGCTCTGTTTGCCCTCTTATCGCCCGTTCGGACTGGGCGCTGATATAAAACAACAATGCAGTTGCGGACACAACGAATAGCAGTAGGTAAAGAAGCGACAACCGCACTGCGGTCGTTTTGAGCATGGCTCTTATTCGCGCCATCGCCTTAATTCTCCGAGGCCTTCAAGATATAGCCAGCACCACGAATGGTGTGCAACAAAGACCCTTCAAAGCCTTTTTCAATCTTGGACCGAAGCCGCGAGATATGCACATCAATCACATTGGTCTGAGGATCAAAATGATAGTCCCAGACATTTTCGAGCAGCATTGTGCGGGTGACAACTTGCCCGGCATTGTTCATCAGATATTCAAGCAGCGAATATTCGCGCGGCTGCAAGTTGATCACTTGTCCACCACGACGTACCTCATGGCTTAAGCGATCTAATTCAAGATCACCCACGCGATAGATCGTTTCTGTATCGCGGGTGCCTTTGCGGCGACCTAAGATCTCAACACGCGCCAAGAGCTCTGAAAATGCATAGGGTTTAGTAAGATAATCATCGCCACCTGCCCGCAGGCCAGTAACGCGATCATCAACCTGCCCGAGCGCTGAAAGGATGAGAACTGGGGTTTCGTTACCCTGATCACGAAGAGAGGAAATGATTGACAGGCCATCGCGCTTAGGCAACATCCGGTCAACAACCATCACATCATAGCTGTTTTCGGTCGCAAGGAAGTAACCGCTATCGCCATCACTTGCGTGATCAACATTTAAACCCGCCTCACGAAATGCTTTGGTGAGATAAGCCGCAGTTTCCAAATCGTCTTCAATAATAAGAATCTTCATAATTCCAACTTTTAAAAGATTTCTGTCCCATTGAACAGACTTCGCCCATTCCCGCTCGTGCCGCCACAAAATCTATCAACATAAAACGAAGCGGCGGCATCTAATACGCTGACAACCGCCGCTTCTAAAAAGAGCCACACATCGGGGGCGACATGTTGACACGTGGCTCTTAAAGTTTTCCTGAAAACGCTTTTGCAAGTTAGGCAGATTGGGAGGAAAGCACGCCCTCAGGAATTTGTTGTCAGCCAGCAAACGCGCCTGCCTGCTGGCTGACGGTTTTTAACCTTGGTCGATCGGCAACGCGATGAAGCTATTTTGGTTCTCGCGTTGGATCTGGAACAAGGCAGCCTTGCGGCCATCTTTTGCAGCTTTGTCGATGACTTGCGCCACATCAGCCGCTGATTTGACATCACTATTGTTGACCGCAACGATCACGTCACCGGCACGCATACCGCGCTCTTGGGCAACGCTGCCATTGTCTACTTCAGCGACAACCAGACCTGGGCCTTCTGAATTCGGCTCAACGGCAATGCCTAGACCTTCAACAAAGGCTGGTTTGATCTCTTCTTCAGGGATCTCTTGCGATGGTGTGTTTGCAGCCAAAGCTTGTTCAACTGGCAATGTACCAAGTTTTACATTGATGGTTTCAGCTTTACCGGCACGCCATACAGTGAGTTCAACTTCTGTGTCGGGATCAAATGCACCAATTTTCTTTGCCAAATCGCGCGCATCTTCAACAGTATCACCGTTGACTGCGGTGATTACGTCGCCAGCTTGGATACCGGCCTTGGAAGCAGGTGTGTCGCTTTCTGAATTGGATACAAGTGCACCTTGTGGCTCAGCAAGACCAAGTGATTCAGCGATATCAACACTGACTGGCTGAATGCGGACACCGAGCCAACCACGGGCGACCGCGCCGCTTTCGATTAGATCATCGACAACCGAACGAACTGTTGTTGCTGGGATGGCAAAGGCAATACCAACATTGCCACCTGATGGAGAGAAGATTGCAGTGTTCACACCGATCACTTCGCCATTTAGATTAAATGTCGGGCCACCTGAGTTACCGCGGTTCACAGCAGCATCTACCTGGATGAAATCATCATATGGGCCTGCGCCAATATCACGACCACGAGCAGATACGATACCTGCTGTTACGGTTCCACCCAAACCAAATGGGTTACCAACAGCAACAACCCAGTCGCCAACCCGGATCTGTTTGTCATCAGCAAGTGCGACATAAGTAAACTTTTCAGTTGGCTCGACTTTTAGAACCGCCAAGTCAGTACGCTGATCACGACCGATGAGTTTTGCGTCATGCTCAACACCGTCCTTTGTGATCACAGTAAAGGCTGAACCATCGCCAACTACATGACTGTTTGTGACGATAAAGCCGTCTTCTGAAATAAAGAAGCCAGAACCTTGGCTGACAGGACGCAAACGACGACGCTCGTCACCACCACGGCGGTTATCGCGATCTGCGCGATCTTGTCTGTCACCCTGACCACCAAACTCTCTAAAGAAACGCTTTAATGGATGGTCATCAGGAAGGTCACCGAAACCGCGACCGCCGAAATCAAAGTTAAAACGACTATCATCATTTGATACCGGTGTGACTTCACGCTGCACTCGGACGGAGACAACGGCAGGGGAAACCGCATCTACCACATCAGCAAAGCTTGGCGCTTGAGGCGCTTCCACACGCACGGCCTCAGCATAAGCAGCGTTATTTTGAACCGGTAGACCAGTGACGAGCATGGTGGCAGCCAGACCTGCTGCTGCTGTTGTCGTCAAAAGTGCTTTCGGCGATAATTTCAAGATTTTTGGCATTCTAAATTCCTCATATTCAATTTATCGACTGGAGATCGATTGATGAGGTCAATTTAAGAACTGCGATATTACAGAACCATTGCAGGAAGATTAAACTTTGGTAATATTACGGCCACATTGCGAACACAATAGAGCAATGACTATTGATCAAGTATTTGTTTTAGCTTGTCTTTTTCATCCGAACTCAATGGAGAGCTCACTTTTTCGTGATCAGGATTTCGTAATTTTACAAAGGCCAAAAGTCCACCAATAAGCAGGAATAACGCCGGCGCGATCCAAAGAAAGAGATTCTTTGCCGAAAAGCTTGGTTTGAGCAGGACAAAATCTCCATAGCGAGAGACGACGTAATCAATGACTTGTTTATTGGTATCGCCTTCAACCAATCGATTGCGTACCAAAACCCGCAAATCGCGCGCGAGATCGGCATCCGAATCATCGATGGATTGGTTCTGACAGACAAGACATCTGAGATCCGCTGAGATCACACGCGCTCGCGCTTCAAGCTCTGCATCTTCCAAGATTTCATCTGGGTTGACCGCAAAAGCTGGGACAGACAAGGTGAGAAAGATGAGCGCAATAAAGCTCGTTAGAACTTTGATCATGCGCTCGCTCCTTGCTGCGCCGTTGCTTTTGTTTTTCTTGCTGCAGGCGCACCAACACGCAATCTGCGGTCGCTGAGCGATATGATCGCGCCAAGCACCATAAAGACTGTGCCATACCAGATAAACGTCACCCATGATTTATACCAAATGCGAACAACGAGACCGCCATTAGCTTGCGGATCACCAAGTGAGACATAAAGCTGGGATGCGCCGTAAGTTACGATGCCCGCTTCTGTGGTTGGCATCTGCCGCGCGGGATAAAAACGCTTCTCGCTGGTGGTCTTACCGATCTCGCGGCCAGCTTCCATAATAGTGAAATGTCCGATTTGAACCTGATAATTTGGCCCTTGCGCGTTTTCAATGCCTTCGAAAATGATGGTTTTACCACCAGCTTCGATCTGATCTTTTGGCTGCATGGCCACAATATCTTCTGATGAAAATGCGCTGACCGCGACAATGCCAATCACGGTCACACCAACGCCGAAATGCGCCATGGCTGTTCCATAAATTGACCGTGGTAAGCCTTTAAGTCGTCCCAGACTTTTGGAAAATGCCATGCGTCCAAGTCCGGCACGCATCCATAATTCTGCCATGGACCCAATGATGAGATAAATCCCAATACCAATACCAACAGCAGCGAGAATAGGCGCGCCAGTTTGCACATAGATCACGATCAATGCGACCGCAAAGCCGCCCAGAATAGCGACATAAAGGCGCTGCATGGCACCCAGCAAATCACCACGTTTCCAGGATAATAATGGTCCAATTGGAATGGCGAGCAATAACGGTACCATCAGCGGACCAAATGTAAGATTAAAGAACGGTGCACCAACAGAAATCTTCTCCTCAGAAATCACCTCGAGGAAGAGCGGATAAAGCGTACCGACAAAGACCGTCATAGTTGCCGTTGTTAGGAATAAATTGTTGAGCACCAAGGCGCCTTCGCGTGAAATCGGTGCGAATATCCCGCCCGCCCGCAGCGATGAGGCTCTTAAAGCAAAAAGAGTGAGCGCACCCCCGATAAAGACGCATAGGATCATCAGGATAAACACACCGCGCGTTGGGTCGGTCGCAAAAGCGTGAACCGATGTTAATACACCTGAACGCACTAAGAACGTCCCAAGCAGTGATAACGAAAACGCCATGATCGCAAGCAGCACGGTCCAGATCTTCAAGGCTTCACGTTTTTCCATCACAAGCGCTGAATGCAATAGTGCGGTGCCCAGAAGCCATGGCATAAAGGATGCATTTTCCACTGGATCCCAGAACCACCAGCCACCCCAGCCAAGCTCATAATAAGCCCAATAGGAACCCATGGAGATCCCAGCGGTTAAGAACATCCATGCCGTTAATGTCCAAGGGCGCACCCAACGTGCCCATGCGGCATCGATCTTACCTTCGATCAGCGCGGCAATGGCAAAGGAGAAGCTGATCGAGAAGCCAACATAACCAAGATATAAAAGCGGCGGGTGAATGGCGAGGCCAATATCCTGCAAGATCGGGTTCAAATCTTGCCCTTCAAAAGGCGGTGGTGAGATGCGGATAAATGGGTTGGATGTGAAAATGATGAACAGCAAAAACGCCACCAAAATCCAGCCCTGTACGCCAATGACATTGGCTTTAAGCGTCGGCGGGAGATTGTTGCCGAAAACCGCAACAAGCGCACCAAAAAAGGCGAGAATTAAGATCCAAAGCAACATGGACCCTTCGTGATTGCCCCAAACACCTGTGAATTTATATAGCGTTGGCTTGAGCGAATGAGAATTTTCAAACACATTGAGAACGGAAAAATCTGATGTGAGATAAGCTTGCGTGAGCGCCGCGAAAGACAAAAGCACAAGTGCGAAACAGGTAACAGCGGCCATAGGGGCAACATTCATTAATCGTGTATCAGATCTAGCGGCGCCAACCATTGGCAGGATTGACTGCATGATGGCTGTTGCAAGCGCTAATATGAGCGCAAAATGTCCAAGTTCCGTGCTCATATTATCTCCTAATTGGTAATAGGTTCGCCATCTTTCCAGACACCGCGTTCTTTCAAACTATCGGCAATTTCTTTCGGCATATAATTTTCATCATGCTTTGCCAAAACACTGTCGGCAACAAAAGGACCACCCATGACATTAAACGCACCTTCGGTAATCACACCCTGCCCTTCACGAAAGAGATCTGGCAGAATGCCGTCATAATTGACCACAACAGTTTGTTCATTATCGGTGATAGTAAAGCTAACTTTGGTGCCTTCTCCCCGAATGATGGAATCATGCTCGACCAATCCACCCAAGCGAATGCGTGTGTCGGGTTTCACCGCTTTTTCAATGACATCCGTTGGTGAATGGAAATAGGTGATTTCGCTTGATAATGCGAACATGACCAACAAAACGGCGGAGAGCAAAAAGCTCATCCCCACACCGATAATCGTAAATCTTTTTTGTTTTCTCGTCATATATGAAACCTATTCATTTTCAGCTTTAGGTGCTGCATTGGGAGTTGCGATACCTAAGCTTTTAGCTTGTGCTAACAGAGCGCGTCCTTGATCTGTGTCAGATGAAAACGCCCTTAATGCGCGTTCTAACGCTTTCGCTGCGCTATCGGGCTCACCCAGAACGATATAAGACTGCAGTAAGCGCTGCCAGCCTTCAAAATTATCCGGCTCGTCGATGAGCTTTTCATCTAACGACGCCACCATATTTTTGATCATGGCCATGCGGTCACCCGCTTCCATCTCGCTTGCTGCTGCAATATCTTCCTGTGTGGGATTGCCAAGCTGCGATGGTTGGCTCTCGCTTTGCGCCGTTGTACTTGCAGGCAGTGTTTCAAGCGTAATTGAATCCGCTTCAACGCCTTTTAAATTGGCAATTTGCACTTGGACTGCTCTGATCCAAGGCGCGTCAGCTGGCGATGTTCTTGCTAGCGCTTCAAAGGCATCAATTGCAGCATCTTTCTGGCCATTTTGCCCCAGTCCCAAGGCTAGGAAAAATTTAGGGCGCGCGGCATTTGGGTCCAATTCAAGGGCGCGCAAAAAGTTAGAGCGGGCTTCAGGGGTCACAGCGCCCTCTTGCGTTGTCACAATCGCCTCACCCAAACTGGCATGACGTAAGGCTGTTGAACCCTCAAGTTCAATGGCTTTCGCATAGGCTTGTTGGGCTTTTAAGAACTCACCCATTCTGAAATAGATCGGTGCAAGCACATCCCAACCGCGACCATCATTTGGATTTTGTACCAAGTGCGCTTCAGCCTGGGCGACCATCTGCGCAATATCATCGGGTACTGTGCGGGAAGCCACTTGCGTTTCTGGTGGTGGTGTGCGCAATGCAAGCGGCATATCTGGCGCGGCAGGCTGACCAACAAATGTGTAGATGCCAATAGCAATTGCCGGGATCATTAATGCGATTGGGAGGACATGGGCATAAGACATCGAAACGCCTTTTGTTGCAGTGTCATTTTTGGCATCGGCGGCAATCAAACGTCTGGAAATTTCAATGCGAGCCAGTTCTGCTTCGTTTTCTGTTAGCAGACCATTCTCAAAATCTCGGTCGATTTCTGACAACTGATCTTTATAAACTTCGCGATCATAAGCGAGAACATCTGAACCACCTTGCTGATCACGCAATAAGGGGCGCATCAACACAGCAACTGTTAAAATTGTCAGACCTAATACAATAATCCAAAACATCATAAATGAGACTTACCGCAACCCGTTCGCGATGCCAATTGGTTTTCTGGTCGCATCTTAATCTGTTTAACCTATATGGGAGATTTTAGACCAATTTTACCATCACGATTGGTTGAACAATCGCTTTGTATAGATGAACCTGATGATAAAGAAGAGCACTAGTCCAACAGGACCAAGCAGTAAGGTGAGAATCAAAGCTGGAATGATGATCAAATGCCTGATCCCAGCTTCGCGCGCCTGACGCACCTGCCACGCACCAATAAACAGATCAAATGCCAGATAATGCAGCCAACCAGCCATCACAGCGCGAGGATTATCAAACAGGATCATCACATTTGCCAAACTGTCAAATCCCCCTTCTGTGAATGTGAAAAACACCGGCGCCAGCATTAAATAGGCAATTCCTAATAAAAGCGGAATGATAACACCGGCTATCCGGTCGGCAAGTTTAGGTGCGCGAGGTGCTAGCAATAATGCAAGCCAACCAATAAGAACAAAAGCATTGGCGAATGTGAAAACTGTTTCCATATCCATGTTAAGCTCCTGAACTATTATGTCGGATTTACCGCATTAGATATCTCCCTATACGGTAAATCACGTTTGATAGATTTAAGGTTAGCCTATAATG
>JAHDFS010000002.1:0-47066 GCA_020628035.1 Rhizobiaceae bacterium | reverse complement strand
GATATCTCCCTATACGGTAAATCACGTTTGATAGATTTAAGGTTAGCCTATAATGCCGTGCAAAAATGGCAAGCCCTTGGTTGCTTCCCAGAGCGTATAAAATGTGAACACGCCATATAAAGCTGCAAATCCTAGCACCATTGAGCGCTTAACAGGTTTGAAAATGAAAGATGCGGCGATCACAAAGAGCGGCAGGGCATGGAAATAATGGCTTGCAAAGAAATGTGCAACGCGCAGGTCGCCACCATCTGTTGCCCAACCTATGACGGGATAGCTTTCAACATCTAACATATTGCCACCAACAAAATGACTGGTTTGCGCCGCCATATAGCTTGCGGTGATGACGGTGAAGACAAACATCAGGACCGAACTTAGCCAAATCGCTAAATGCATGGGTTCAGATAAACCGGTCTCTTTGTTGCGGGCGATCAAAATGCCAAACACCAAAGCAGCACTTGTTAATGTCACCGCCCCAAAACCCGCGATAGAATAGGCCAACCCCATTAAAGGCGTTCCCACATTAAAGTGAGAGGCCGTGCCAAAAGCTGCGGCACCGCCAATCCAAACTTGTTCGAATACAATGCAAGCGATCACTGCGGCTGTGAAAAGTTTGAACCAGGTTTTGGCCCGTGTTGAATTTGGGATCCAACGGGCAAAATAGACCAAAGTTGCTGTGTAGATGATCAAAGCAACATCGAATTTAACAGGTTTGATCCAAATATTAACGCCATTATGAAGACGGGTATCGACCAACATTGCACCTAATTTGGGCATCATCAGGAACAGCATGAAAAGCGTTAATGCACCAAGTGCTGGGGCATCAGCATAGGCATTGATCAAAAAACGCTTTGATCGCGCAATCATACTGTCAGTTTTTGGGGTGGCGAAGTCGTTATTCATAACAATAAGAGCATTATTCATTTTCAAACTCCTTACATTTTTCAAACTGAAACAGTTCGGTTGGAGGGCTGATCGGTAGATTGATTGCTTTTGCGCCCAAGCGCCAAGCTGGCTTTCAAAGCAACGAAAAGCACATAGCCAATTGGTCCGAACAGTAATGTTAACGGCAGGATCGGGATTATGAACCAATGCGAAATCTGCGCTTTGCGTGCTTCACGGACGATCCAAGCACCGACAAACAGATCAAAGGCGAGATAATGCAGCCATCCGGCCATAGCAATTTCACTCTGGGTGAAAAGCATTTGCACATTTGCGAGTGTATCAAAGCCGCCTTCTGCTCCTGACCAAAAGGCCAGGATCAAAGACATATAGGCAAGTGATAATAGGCCGGGCGAGATATAAGTGGCGATGCGGTCCGACCAATTCGGGATGAGGGGTGAGATGATGAGCGCAACCCATCCCAACATTGCGATGGGGGATGAAATTGCGAAAAGTGTATCCATAGACATGTTTCTAATTCCAAATTTGTGGTTTCTTTGAATGAATCTTGACAGTGTCTATATCTAATAATCGAGATATCTTTACAGTGTCAAGTTAAATCTTGACACTGTCAATTTTTTGTTTTCAAACGACATGAAATCAGTTAGGGATGATGTATGACTACGAAGACATCAAAATCTTATCATCACGGCAATCTGCGCGAAGCTCTTTTGGAAGCAGCAGAAGTGGAACTCATCGAAAAAGGGGTAGAGAAATTTTCTCTTCGAGGTGTTGCGAAGCGTGCTGGCGTGAGCCACGCAGCACCAGCGCCGCATTTTGGTGATGTAACAGGTTTACTCAGCGCGCTCGCCAGCGTTTCGTTCAAACGCTTTGCAGATGCCATGCAATCCAACTCTGATGCTGTGGCGGAAGATCATCCCGATAAAGCCAAAGCCAAATTGGTTGCTATTGGCATCGGATATATCAAATATGCCAGCGAACATTCGGACATGTTCGATCTGCAATTTTCATCTGAACGCACAGATCCATCCAAAGCATTTCTCAATAAGCTTTCGAGTAATAGCTATCAAATATTGGAGGATCATGTGCAAGCCGTGCTCGCACTTGATAATCGGGCATTAAAGGACAATCCCGATGCCGCGCCCATGCTGTGGGCAACAACACACGGGTTAGCAAGCCTTTTTGCACGCAGAAAACGTAATGGCGGACCTCAGGGGCAAGAGCTCCAAGACGCGTTTGAACGTATTTTGTGGCGGACGGCAAACGCGATATAGACTTCCCAGTTAAAGACCTCGGGACAAAGGTTTGGGCAAAGGGAAGAGAAATTACTTTCCTGACGCTAGAGGCTTGCTACCGTGAAACGTGTTGACATCATAAGAACAAGCGCAATGACCACAAGCAGCGCCATTGGCGGCGCCATCATCCAAGCAAGCTTAATCGAAAGAGGAAGTTTACCGAATGTTTGCAACACATCTTGCCAGAAGTTGTTTTGTAAAGTAGAAGTCATCATATTAATGTTTCCTTTTTGTTCTTTCGCTACAATACGCACAACTAGTTAATAATGTTCTACTTTTGTTCTAATTTATTTGGCCAAAAAAATCAAGCTGAATTTACCCCTATTTTTAATCTTGCTTTCCCACCGTTCAATTTGGGAAGTTCAGAAGAACGATAAAATCCTCTCTAATATCACCCTCCCCCTTGGCAGCGCCGCAATTTAATCCCATCTTAAGTAATAGGATCAACTGTCGCTAGCTTACACATTTATGGGCGTGAAATTGTATATTGTGACATTGATCAAAGCTTAAGCGAACTTTCCAGACGGAGATCAAAATTGCGCAAATTCATCACCGCCCTCACCCTAAGTCTCATTTCAACAGCGACCTTTACGTCGTCCAGTCTTGCTGAACCGGTCATCGAACGAATTGGCAAAACGCTTTTTCACCCTTGGGGGATGGATTTTTTATCCGACACCTCCATGATCGTGACCGAGCGGCGTGGCAAGATGTTTAAAATCGATCTCGAAACCGGCACGCGTGATGAATTATCCGGGGTGCCAGATGTATTTTCGTTTCGCCAGGGTGGAATGTTAGATGTGATGGTATCCAAAGAAGACCCATCCGTCATCTATTATTGCTATTCACGACCCGAGGGGAATACCGCATCAACTGCGGTCGACATGGCCAAGCTTAATGGTAATGATCTCACTCAAACCAAAACCATTTTTGTAGCCAATAATAAATCCAATGCCAGCATTCACTTCGGTTGCCGGCTTGAAATCTCAGGCGATAAGCTTTTTGTCACAATGGGGGATCGCGGGAGCCGGTTTGACGCCCAGGACCCTAAAATTCATTCAGGTGCCGTGGTGCGTTTAAATTTGGATGGCAGCGTTCCAGCTGATAATCCAAACTTGGATGGCTGGGAGCCAGAGCTTTACTCTAAAGGCCATCGTAATCCGCAAGGCATGGCGCTTAATCCAAATAATGGTGAATTATGGCTGCATGAGCATGGTCCGCGCGGCGGTGACGAGATCAACGTTGTGAAGGCGGGAGAAAACTATGGTTGGCCGATTGTCTCGCACGGCGAAGAATATGCAGGTGGTAAAATCGGGATCGGCACATCGTCACCGGAGTTTGAAGATCCGATCTGGACATGGATACCTTCTATCGCACCATCAGGCATGGCGTTTTATCAAGGCGAGATGTTCCCAGAGTTTAAAGGCAAATTGCTGGTTGGGTCGCTCAAATTCCGCTCACTATATGCGGTTGACCTTGAGGGAGACCGTCCGGTCAGCGAAACACCATTATTGGAAAACACCATCGGCCGCATGCGCGATGTCACCATTGGGCCTGATGGGTCTATCTATTTGTTGAGCGATCAAAAAGATGGCGGACTTTATCGGCTCTCACAATAAATCTTTATCTATCTCACGCTTTATCCCCCGCATCCCGCGGGGGTTATTTTTTGCGCCGTTGCAAGATTAGCAAAAGCAGCGAAAAGACCATTAAAACAAGACCGCCAATACCTGTGAAAAATGGATAAAGGCCATCCATCTCATCAAAATTTTGGCGCCCTGCTTCGGTTTCCAACCCCCACCAGGCAAAGGTAATGGCCAAAAGCGCAAGGAATAAGAGATAAACCGGGATAAGGCGCATGGTTTACCAGCCGCCTCCACCACCGCCGCCACCGCCACCGCCGGAAAACCCTCCACCGGATGAAGATGACGACGATTTAGGTTTGGGCATGGCTGATGACAAAGATGATGCCATTTGAGAGCCAAAATCAGAATGGGAACGCCCCGAGCGGTGTCGCGTGCGATACCAGCGATGACGATCCCAATGTGGGTCATATTCATTTATACCTGAGGCAACACTGGCCGCACTTTTAAACCATTGTTCAAATGCATCTGACCATGGCTTTTCGACCTCGAGCGCAACAGCAAATGGCAATAGTTTTTCAAAATACTTGATCGACATATCCGGCACATCATTCAAATTCATGCGCTGCTCATGATAATTTTCCAAATGCATGCGCAGGCCTTTGATCTGGTTCATCATCTCAGCACCAAGAGCTGTGGGGCGGCCCATCAATTTGTAGAAAATGATGTTAAGTGCAATCAACCCAACGACCGCACCGACAAAGGCGAATTCGATCCAGGACTGGGTTTCTTCAAACAATGCCAGGATGAAGGCTGCAAAGAAGGAGACCAGTAAAAACCCAAATATTCCAACCAATGATAATCCCAGGACCTTCCAAAATGTGGATTGCGCCCGCCATAGCCGGTTGATCAGAAAATAGATCGGAACCAGAAACGCTGAAAAAATAGCTGATACGATTGCTGAAATGAGCAATGAAAAGAACCCATCTGCGTTAAAGATCAAAGTGGACAAGACCCCAATTATGCTGAGCGCGATGCCAATCCATATCCATTTTGAATTATGTTCATAAAATACACCGCGATGCTCATCTTCAATCGCAGATTGGAAATTTGACTTAAGTGTCGCAACGCTCGAACTATTGGATTTGTTTAATGCAAAGCGCGGTTTTTTCATGATCATTTTCATAATCGCAGCTTCGCCCACAGGCAGCCGATGGATCCCGTCTGCCTCGTCTTTGACCAAAACAGGATCATCGCCATCTTTTTCGATGCGGATTTGTTTTTTAATCGCAAGGCTCAAAATCGCAGCTGAAATTGCGGTCCAACCGCCATCAATGCGGCCCTTATTATTGATGTAATGGGTGAGCGCAGGTGAGATACCCAATGATAATGTTTTGCGTTGCTCGACGCGCGAACCTTTCGGATCACGGCCGATCATGATCCAGGCAATAATGTAGTAAAGACTAACAATGGCAAAGGTGACAGCCGCCACAACAATATGTCCAAAATCTCGCAAAAACCAACTGCGTATTTGTGCGTCGGTTGGTTCATCAATTGTCCCGCGCGGCATTTTCGCAACGATCGTAAAGCCTTCACGTGGAGCAAGTGGCTGTGTAAGCTCAAAACTTACAATGTGACCCTTTGCGGCGACAACAGCACGTGCGTTTTTATCAGTCGAACCGTGAGCGCCAGTGAAAAATTCAAACCCATTGAACACACCACCATCTTCCAATTTGACGACGACTTGCGACTCGCGAATGGGGAAGTTCCAATCTGTGCCAATTGCATTCCAATAAAGCTCTTCCCCATCATCGAGAAAGCCAATTTGCCTGTCAGTTTCATATCTGATCTCATAAAGATGTTGACCGCGCGGAATAAAGACATCTTCCTGACCGATTAGAATACGTTTCCATCCATTAACTATTTGCGTGTGGTAAGGTTCTTCTTGTCCATTTCGCATAACGGAAACGATGTCAAAATTCTCTTTGAGAGATGTCCCGCCATCACCTTCAAAATAGCGCGGAAAATCACGATAGATCCCACGCCGAATTTCGCGCCCTTCAGCATTGACCATGATAGATTCGGTCACCAACATATTACCGTTTTTGAAAATATGAATTCTCACATCATATTTTAAAATTTCTTCAAGCGCTGAGCTGTTTACAGCGCTGGCAAAGATCATAATAAATCCGATGAGACATATTTTTACTTTGGAAATAATTGACAAACCCGCGCCCCTCAACACCCGTAACATTGGCAGTAAATTAAGGTGACAACATAACGTTTAAGGTAAGCTTTGATCAACTGTCATATTTAGGGTTTTATACGAGATTTCGTTTCGGCGTCGATTGGTGCGCGAATGGATTTAAGCAGCGGGTGACGATCAGTGCGATCGACACCATAGGTGAGATTAAAAGCGAAATCGATATTACCGGTAGTGCCATCTATTAAGTGCTGCAACATGGTTTCCAGCTTATCAAAACCTTTTGCCAAAACTGCTTCTGAGCTTTCACCTTTGTCATATTCGTCCCAAAGCTCCAGCAATTCTACTTGCAAATCATCAGGTAATGGCGCGCAAAGCTGAATAAAATCACCGCGTTCATCGAGTGATTTATCAATGTCAGGATTTTGGTGAATGGCGGGAATATCACCAGATACAGCCTCTCCAAGATCATGAATGATGACAAGTTTTATAAGGCGTAAGAAATCAATATCTTTCAGTTGATCTTCAAACAATAAGATCATCAGACATAGATGCCATGTGTGTTCTGCCACACTTTCAGGACGCTTTTGCGAGGTATGCGCACTGCGCAGCGTGTTTTTAAGTTGCTCTGTGCCTTTTAAAAACGTGAGGATTGATTGTATGCGCGAGGTTTCCATGAGGCAAACATGGCGCGATTCGCCAAGGTGCGTCTATTGAAATTTTGCCTCTATCTAAGCGGGATCCATCTGCCATCGGCAGTGCGGCATGCAGCACCAGAAGCTTCAATATTCTCGCCGTTGATCAAAGCCTTGTGGTTATATTGGCGGCAATTGCGCGATCCTACTTGATAGGGCTGCGATGGGGTGACAATGCCAGATAGTTTGCCATTTGGGTTTTCCCAATAGGTAGATTGGCCCGTGGTTGAATTTTCAAGCGCTCGATATTCGGCTAGCAAAGCGCGCGTCTTATCTTTGCGGGAGAGTTTGTTAAAAACTGTTTTCGGCAAGATACCACCGTCAAAAGCTCTGACGATCTCGCGACCGGTAGCCACGCCTGGCTTATCAACTTGCAGATCAGAGGCCACATTTCCCGTCGTGCCAGAACTCACACATGCGCTTAAAAAGCTCATCGTAAAAAACACAAATCCCAGCTTAACTATTTTCATGTCCGCCTACCCTCAACTTAGCCGCTTATGACACAAATTATGTGGTAAGAATATGGTGATGGATAAAATTTTAGTGATCATCATCATGACGCAGCCTTTGGCAATTGCAATTGGGCAGCAAGGCCACCAATCTCTGCGTCGAGGAGAACAAATTGCCCTTCATATTCTTGCGCAATCTCGCCAACAATGGAAAGGCCCAAACCACTGCCCGGTTTGCTTTCGTCTAATCTTGCACCGCGTTTGAGCGCTTTCTTCTTTTCCTCATCCGACAATCCATTACCATCATCAGCAACGGTGACAGATAAGGTATCCTTGTCAAAATCTTCAATTGATACCACGACTTTTTCGCTGGCAAATCTTGCCGCATTTTCGATTAAGTTGCCCATGACTTCTTCAAAGTCCTGACCCTCGAGAGCGATCAAAGTGGATTTCGCCTTTTTCTCCAGCGAGAATTCGACTTGCGGGTTTAGTTTATTCATCACACGCAACAAGCGTTCTAGAGACGGCATAACATCCGTGCGCGCGAGCACCGATCCGCGCTGTGCAGAAATGCGGGCACGATCAAGATAAGTTTGCACCTGATTTTGCATCATGCCGACTTGATTTTTAACAAGTTCGCTTTGCGCTTTTGGCAAACCGCGCGCTTCGTTGAGCATAACAGCGATAGGCGTTTTTAGTGAGTGAGCAAGATTACCAACCTGCATGCGCGCGCGTTCGACCACACGTTTATTGCTGTCTATTAATGCATTTACTTCATCCGCAAGCGGGGCAATTTCCTTGGGAAATTCACCCGATAATCGATCAGCATCGCCATTTCTGATTTGCTCAAGGGATGAACGCACATGATCAAGTGGCTTTAATCCATATAAAATAACAATCATATTGATCAATAACGTGCCGATCGCCGCTACCAAAAGCGAGATTGCCAAGCGCCCAATAAATGAGTTTACATCCTCCTCAAGCACGTTGAGATTGCCGCCAATTCGAATACGCGCAGCTTGACCTTCATTGCCATATTCAACCTCGGTTTCAGAGATAAGCAACGCATTTCCAATACTGTCATTCATGGGATAGATGCGAATATATTGCGCGTTAAATGGCACCTGTTTGGGCGTTGGTCGCGCAATGACTTCCAATCCAAGTGAACTTGAATTGAGGCTGTCACCCTGCTTGTTTCCATCGATATCAATGGGATCAACAATCCAAATCCAACCGGAGCCAGGTTGCGAAAATGCCAGCGACCCCAGTTGGGGATTTCCGGTCAATCGACCTTGATCATCAAATGAGACAGCTTCAATCACGGTGTTGAGATGCGCGCGCAGCAAATCACCGAAGGCACGTTCACTGCGGGTTTTATATAGAGTGGAAACAATGATGGCGACAGCGGCGAAGGCGACAATCGTCCAAATGGATGCAAAGAATAAGACGCGCCACGTTAAAGAGCGCTGGGCAATGAGACCCGCTTTTTTTCGAGGAGGCGTTTTTATCGCCTCATCTTTGGTATTGGCGCTTTCATCGCTCATTTGAAAAGGATCACTTTTGAGCTTCTGGCGGCTGAATTCGATAGCCAAGGCCGCGAACCGTTTCGATCAAATCGCCGTCATAGTCTTTAGCGATTTTTTTGCGCAACCGCCCGATAAAGACCTCAATCGTGTTTGAATCGCGATCAAAATCCTGATCATACATATGTTCAACGAGCTCCGTTCGAGATACGGTTTCACCCATGTGGTGAACAAGGTAAGAGACCAATCGAAATTCGTGCGAAGTGAGTTTTAAAACGGATCCGTTTAATGTGACCTTGGCAGCTTTGGTATCAACAACCAATGGCCCACATGCTATTTCACTGGTTGAATGACCTGCCGCGCGGCGAATAAGTGCGCGAAGGCGCGCCAACACTTCTTCAACATGGAATGGTTTGGTGACATAATCATCGGCGCCCGCGTCAATGCCAGCAACTTTATCGCTCCAGCGATCGCGCGCAGTTAGGATAAGAACAGGCATGGCACGACCTTCTTCGCGCCATTTTTCGAGAACGGTAATGCCGTCCATTTCGGGCAAACCAATATCGAGGATGACAGCATCATAGGGTTCTGTATCCCCTAGAAAGTGCCCTTCTTCACCATCGAATGCTTTATCGACCACATAGCCGCGCTCATCGAGCAATTCGCAAAGTTGGCGATTTAAATCCGGATCATCTTCAACAACTAGAACTCGCATAGCTTACCTCTGATTTTGATTGTCTTAACAAACAATCTAGCGCAGCTATTGCGGCACTGTCACCGTAATTTTCTTGGAACGCTGATAAGCATTGCCTTTAACCAGCACTGTGATTTTGCAAACAGTCTGCCCTGATTTTGTTCCCGCTTTAGCTGAAAGCAATTGACCACCTGTCTGGGCGACCACTTGTTGCGCAGATGCTGAGCAGTCTGCCGCCAGTGACGGCGTGGCGCTAAACAAAGCGCTTGCTAGGAACATCGATGCGATCATACTCATTTTCATTTGTTCGAAAACCTTCAAATACTTATTTGTTATCCATTTTTTACATGAACAATTCTGAACGGTGTATGAATGAACATAAATGATGTTGATTTTCAAGCAAAAACCCATGTTTTTGAGGGGTTTGGTTAACCCGTCAAACCGAAATTGACGTCGTTCGTGCGATCCCTTGGGCAATCTGACCACCAATTTGCTGAACGGAAAAGACCAATTCTGATGGGTGAAATCCAAAATCTAAAAGCTGCTGGGCATCCTCATAAAGATAGCTATTGTTATCTGCGATTACTTCATGAACGAGCACGGTTTCATTAAAAATTTTGACCAGGAACTGCAGTTGATCTTCATCTTCCGGGATTTCAACGCCAGACCAATTATCAGCTGAAATTCGGCCGCGTCTGATCCATTTTAATGCGATGCCGCCGGCAATCCGCTGACCGCGCAAATGAACCGGGGATATTGGCGTATGCGCACGTGTACCACCTTTAAAGGATACGATATCAAGTTGGCTATTTGATTTTCCGACGCCTGAAATCTGCCAATTAAGTTCGGCGTCCAGTTCTGCGGAACTTAAACCCAAACTCATCACATTTTCATTGATCAACACAACATCGGCTCCTGCAATCGCTCCCGATGTCATGGCATCTTCGGTACCTGATTGCGCCCTCAATAGATTGGAAAGCTGCCATTGGTTCGGAGCGATCTCCAAAGCTGATTGGAATTGAACGATCTCCCACGTTTCGTTCTGGCAGCGGATGGCCAAAACATTGCCACCTGCAAGAAGTTGCGACAATTCGATTGTTTCAAACTCACCAAAAGGCAAATCGACATAAATGTTGTTGAGGTAATCAAATCGTCCTTCCACGCCTTCATCCAGATCTTGAAGAAGCGTTCCTATAAATGCAGGAACTGGCAAATTTGTGCGCTGTTGATATCCATCATCACCAGATGAACTTGCCAGATAAATTGGCACCCAGGGCTTTGCGTAAGCTGCTGCTCGCGCCCAATCCAGGGGGTTGGTTCCTGATAATAACGGTAGATCTAGGAAAACAACATTTGGCACAAAACCTGAGCTCACATCAAGCTGCTCCAGTTTTGATAAATCGCTTAATTGATCCAAGCTGCTTGATGTCACCAAGCGCGACGCACCAATTCTTCTTTGTATGCCATCTTGTATATGCACAATCGAATAAGTTCCGGGCGGAACATTTATTGCACTTTCTGGATCAAATTGAATACGATCACCAACTTCAAGGGCAATATCATCCATAGGAAGATCAAAATTGATCGTCTCACGAGCGACCCAATGATTTTGTAGCCATTGATCGGCTATATTGGCCGCAGTATCCTTATCAATTGAGGCAGGCAAAGTTAGGTTTTCTTGTCTTTGGCTACCGCGATCTAAGCGCCGCGAATATGCCGTTGACCGCAGATAATCAAGCTCTGGTGCGAGATGATTTATAACCACTTCATTGGCAAGTTCGCTCTCCTGTTGTCTGTTGTGGTCCATCAGCGCTTCGTTCGTATGATCAATAAATGCGCTGAGAATAGTAGGTGTTTTTGATGTTTTAACCTTGGAAGAGAATATGAGGGCATCTTCACCTTCATGAACATCAATCAAAAATGCGTCAATCAGTGTTTCTAAAAGCGATCTGGCGGATGTAAAATCAGCCTGCATGAAACCTTGTAAAGTGCCCTCCACCAAGCTCACATCAAAATCTTCAAAACCGTGATCGATCAATATCGAAGATATCAACTCACCAAGTGGCGCATTGCCCAAACGACCATTGATCCAATGACCGTTGCGCCAGTTCTCCCCATCGGTCCAAACAGATATTTTGCTTGGAAATGCAGGATATGGGCGCGCATCCCATGTCCAGATATAACAATTTTCTAAATCGACCATGCCATTTGGGTTCTCATCTGATGACCAATGGTCGATATGGGCCTTCAGATACGCTCTTTGTGTCTGATCACTTCGTGCACCATTTGAATAATAGGGCATTGCATTTTCAGATGATTTGGGATCGGGAAATACATTCGGTTGGTTTGCGCCCTTATCAACCGCCGGGCACCCAAACTCGGTAAGCCAGAAAGGTTTTGATTGCGGCACCCAAGACGTTGGGGTCGCATCCTCTATGCCAGCCACGCGATTAAAATGTTGGTTTTCCCACCAGGATCTAATGTCTTTAAAGCGAAATATCCAAGGTTTACCCAACCCATCGGTAATAGGTGTGCGTGTGCGGTTTTTACGATCAACGGCATCTTGATAATAATAATCATAGCCCTCGCCTGAATTAATCTGAGCCGCAAGCGCATTTTGATCGTTTTGAATGCGAAAGCCATCTGGGTTTTCCGACTGAAGATCTTCATCCCGCCAATCCGAAAGCGGCATGTAATTATCAATACCTACACAAGCAATTGCATTATGAGACCATAAGTCATCAAGATGAAAATAGACATCTCCTGATCCATCCTGAGGATGATAGCCAAAATATTCAGACCAGTCCGCTGCATAGGTTAGCTGCGTATTTTCTCCAATTAATCCATGAATGTCGGATGCTAGATCGCAAAGCGCTGTTACAAAAGGGAAATTATTCTGATCATCTCGCACACGCGTTAACGCGACCATTTCAGACCCGATTACAAAGCCGTCGAGCGCATAGCCACCAAGCGCTGCAGCTTTGGCTAAATGCGCATAATGCAGCAGCATATGTCTGTAACCTTGGTCTCCACCCAACCAATCAACGGAAGCACCATTGAGCGCGAAATCTGTGAGTTGACTTGTGCCCATCAATACACTGACCTGCGCGCTCGCGAGCGCTGTTTGGTCAGCTGTTCCTTCTTCACCAATGGCCGGATTACACGTGATACGACCGCGCCAAGGAAAGGCTGCTTGTTCAACTTCACCATAAGGTGATGGCAGACCATTACCGCTTGGGATGTCCATCAAGATAAACGGGTAAAGCACAACTCTTAAACCGCGCGATTTAATTGCAATTATTGCATCCAAGACGGATTGATCGTCGGGCGTTCCACCATAGTTCAAATCGCCATCTGTGTTTGAAACAAGTTCAGCATTTTCACGGCTGATTGATCCCACTGACCAGACCCTCGATTCTCCAAGGCGATTATTGACTTCTACCTTGGGAATAAACCTGCAATGATCTGCGCGTAGATCAGTTCCGAACCAGGATACAACAAGCCCGACAGATTTCAAATTGGGGCAAAGATTTTGCAACTCATCCAATGACGCATGAATATCCGTGGTGGCAAAGCTTGCATGACGGTTGAGCAGGTTTTGCTCACCACTGATTGGCGTTTCTGTAATTTGGGATGTGGCAAGTCCGTGCTCGGTTGCACCTGGGATAAGCGTCACGGCCTGAATTTGGTTTTCGAGCGAAGAAATCACTTTTGTGACTTCAAACTGAAGCAGTGGAATGCGATTGCCATAGGCATCAATTGGAAAACGATCGAAAACCACATAAGCAAGACCGCGATATCCGGGTGCATTGCCCGCCCCTTGTTTCGCCTCAATGAGTGGATCGGGCATTTGGTCAGACGTGCCTTTATAAACCCTGATTTCAAACAGGCTCACATCAAGCTCTTTGCCATCAGCCCAGATGCGTTTGACCTGATTGATCTCACCTTCACAAAGTCCAATAGCAAAATTTGCATAATAGTTTCGTGTTTCAACTGACGAGCTGGCCGCTTTGCCACCTTGACGCTCGGAAGTGATCTCTTCCTCAAAGCGTGTTGCCCAAATCAAATTCCCACCAATACGCATTGTGCCATAAACGCGCGCTATGGGACTGCCTTCATCGGCAGAGGCAATGCGTGCCCCTTCCAACCTGGGAGTAGAGATCGTGTTTCGCCCGAAGATGGCCTGATCAATAACGCGGCCTGCGAGTGCACCCGCAGCACCGCCAATAACGCCCCCTAGCGGACCGAGCAAACCGCCAATTGCAGATCCTGCTGATTGCAATAATATTGTTGCCATGAGCTTCTCCAGTTCAAACGATGGGCAAAATTTCCGGGAATTGAAATACCGCCTCTATCCGGCGACGCCAGGACGGTACCAGCGCGGATTGCGTGACACCAATACGCTCATATGCGTGGATGAATTGATGGGGAGCAGATAAAATACCCGCATGTTTGATGGCTGCACCTTGGCGCCAACGAAACAAGATCAAACAACCCACTTGCATGTCTTTTAATGGCATTGGCGCACCAAAATATTTCTGCGCGGCAATGAGCATCCGTTCCTGATCTGCGCATTCTGCCCAATCCTTTGCGTAAGGATCTGGCGCTGGCGTTTCAACATTGTAAAGCTCCAGCCAAAGCCCCCTGATCAAGCCCAAACAATCGCAGCCGATTTGTTTTTGATAACCCTGATGACGATAGGGTGTGCCGGTCCATTCGTTTGCCAATTTGACAACGCGTTGATTTGTTTCGTTCAATTCGAACCTCGAATTTTAGTGCTAGGTTTTGATCAATTCACAAGCGGCCTGCCATCGTGAACGGTTTCTTCGTCTGCATAGCCATAGGCAAAGTCTCGACCGGGCATATGCGGAAAACCTTGAAAATTAAGCGCGTTTGAGAATTTTTCTTTGCAAGTTGAAAATGTTTTGGCACATCCTGCGGTGATAATAAATGTATCACCCAATTGAGGGATATTTGGTACAGGCGCAAAGAACTTTAGTTTAATTTCGCCATCGGAATTTTGGTGATCATAGACCTCAACAGATAAGCCAATGTTTTCACCGCTTGTCCAATTTACCAAACCAAATCGGAACCATCCGGGGTCAAACCCCTCCAAACCAGTCACGATCGATGTTTGCTCATCGGCTGAATATGTAACGCTACCATTTGTTTGATAAAGAGGATTGTTCAGATCAAATCCACATGAACTATCCCCAAGGTTGGCAGTGCATTTTGTGCAATAGCCGCGCCCTTGAGGCTGGTTTAACTTATGGGCGATTGATCGCAATTCGGCGCGAAAATGATGATTGGAAAAACTGACTTCGCCGATTTCCTGTGTTCGCAATTTAATCGCAGTACTTGGTGCGCGCCAATCAACCAAAAAAACCTCAACTTTAGCACCATCATAGCGCCCATCACGCAAATCTTTTTCAGTAACTGCATCATGAGTGAAGGCACCAGCGACGTCGCTATCATCGACATTTAGACCAAGTTCGGACCGCACCCCACTTGGCAAAAAACCACTATTGGGGAGAAACTCTGTATCATTAAAAACCAACCTATAATCATGATCGGTAAAGCCAAAGACAATCCCGTCATTGCGCGTTAAACGCCATGCATTGCATAATGTTTTGGATTGGCTCTGCAATGTTGCAGCCAACTCATCATTGATACTTCTCATCACAACACCTCGGGTTTGATTTCAACCAAAGGAATGGTGGGAATGTGACCTGCATGAAAATGAGAAAGATTTATATCGAGACGTTCAACATCAAATCGGACTGGCACATCAAATTCATATCCAGCGGTAATGACGGTCCCTTCCAAGGGGGGGTCTGCAAATGTAACTTGCCCAGTTTCGCTATCAGCTGAAAAATCTGGTGCAGTTATCTCTACACCATCAATGGCGATCAAAATAGAACCATCCACTGGTTTTTGTATCTCGCGCGCGCTTGTTCCACCCACATCGCCATAGGTCTTTATCAGTTGAAAAACTGTGGTTGATCCATCACCAGAACCGATTTGCTGATCTAACGCAGACACCGATTGGCCATAAGCACATGAAAGGTTATCGATGGGATCTTTGAAACGAAAACCATACAAATTTCCGCATCTTGCCTCGAAAAACGCGACCAATGCATAAAGGTCTTGTGCGCTTTTTATACCCGAGCCGGCATCAAAACGTCGGCGTGCATGGCGCCATCTTGCATTGCGGCTTTCATACCCATTTGACAGCAATACTATTTCGTTTCGGCGTTCAGGACCACCTGTTGTGCCAAAGGCAAGTGATAAAGGGAAAGAGACTTCATGGAAACTTGAAGACATCCTCAAACTCCTAAGATTGATATCTAATAAATGGTGAGCGCTAAATTGAACACTTACAGACCGCGTCGCCCACGATTTACTGCACGCGCCAACATGGCGGAAATCTGAGTTTCTGAACGTTTAAAACCTTCAACATCTGACGTGTTGATATGAAACGAAATATTGACCGGTGATGCTTGTGAGGATGATCCAACACCCAAGGCGCCATCTGAACCCCGCACCAAAGGCAATATAGCTTCAGAACCCGCTTCCCCCATCAGTCCAACATTTGAGCTGCCGCTCATTGGAAACAATGTCGGTGAAGACACAATGCCGCCATCTGCAAAGGGAATAAGATTGGTGGGCAATGCATTTGTGCCACTCAATAATGGGTTATTTCCCAATAGCGAGCTGAACCAGTTGCTGACACCTGTTTCTATTGGTGCAAGGGCTGAATTAAGCGCCACGTTCGACAATGATAGAGCCATATTATTAAGAACTTGGGAGAAACTTTGGCCACTGATGATGGAGCTTCTGAGCGCATTTGTCATAGCCTCACCAAACTGATTAGCTTGCAGTTCAAGTTCAGATAGCTCCTGTGATATGGCGTCAAGACTACCTGAAATAGAGATGTTGATTTGATTATTATCGACAACCATTTTCACCGCCCTTTTAACGAAAATTCTTTATGGATTGAAAGATCAAGCGTCTGGAAATTTTAGCATTAATCGTAAGAGATCATCGCGTTTCATGGGATGAGAAGGTGCCGCGTTACTAGGAGACAGATATGAAATAGCTGCGCATAATTCTGGCATGGATAAAGCCCAGAATTCATCTGGCGAAATCCGCAACCGAACAATTGCAAATCCGAGCAACGTCTCCCACGGAAAATCGCCATTTCCGATGGCATTTTTTCCCGGTTTTTGGTCCGTATTACCCAGCTGATCGTCGGTTACGTTGCTTACTTTTTTACCGTTAGCTCGCTTTGCTTGATTTGTTTCTGGTGATCACATTCACCACCGGAAAACGTTATTTTGAGTAATTCGGCCGCAACCTGCGCCAATCCGATTGCACCGCCTTCAATACTGAGGCATCTCACGTCTTCATCTGTGTATAAATTTCCGCCACCTCGTAGACCGGCTCCAATAATATGAACGAGGTCATCCGCACCAAATTTGCCGTTGGAAAAATAAGCGCCCAATTCCGATAAGTTACCCACTTCAAACGCGTCTTCCAGCTCTGCCAGCGCCCCCAAAGTTAAGCACATAATCCGCGGCGTATTATCAATATGAATTAAAACTTCGCCACGCCGCTTGTTGGGAGAAACTTTTTGCATCGGATTAGACGTTTTTTGGTTCAATGGATTTTCAATGTTCATTATAAAGCCCCAAAGCTTAAAAGTCCGGCTGACTCAATCGCCGCTTCAAACGAAATTTCTCCGTTATGCTGGCCAGAATATTCAAGTGCGGTTAGCTGAAATGGGCCAGTGATCGTTCCAAAATCCGGGATCGTGATTTCCCAGTCCTTGATTTCACTGTTGAAAAATGTTGCGCGCACCAATTCATCGCTGGCAGCATCCTTGAAGATGCCGGAGCCAGAAACACTTGCGCGCTGAACCCCAGCGCCTGCAAGTAATTCTCGCCAACGCCCCGACGAATCTGCGTCCGTGACATCGACCGTTTCAGCATTAAATGCCAGGCGTTTTGCACGCAAACCGGCAACTGTTACAAAGCTCCCTTCTGCATCAATCTTCATAAGAAGATCTTTTCCTTTTTGAGCAGTCATCAATTTTACCTTTCAAATTTGCTGATCTAGAATTCGATAGTGGCTCGAAATTTTAATCGTAAAGGTTGTATTTTAGAGTGATCTTGTACACTTAAGAAGGAGTTTTCCAAACGAAGGTTAACAAGATGGCCATAGTCCAATTCGAGTGGTTGCTCGTGCAAAAGCTCCATGACTTTTGAACCAATTTCTTGGCGAAGCACCATCGAAGGCGCGTCGTCCCAAACTTCAATGTCAAAACGATGCAAATCGCCATATTCACTGGATGTTGACCAGTCTTCAGACCGCCAATTGCAGATTAAAATATAAGGAATCTCGGTTTTTGATGTGACGTGGGTAAATACCCTGTCTGCACCTATTAGCGATGTTAAAGACGCATCGACTTTCAAAGTTTCAAATACGGATTTTTGTAAATAGGTATCTGTTCGACCCATGATCATTACTCCAGACTGACTGTTGGCTGGATATCAATATCACTTGCCAATTTCTTCACATTTGCAAATGAGATATCTTTTCGTTTCGTCCAGATCATAGAACCCATGGATTGCAAATGACCGGGTCCCGCGTAAGAACCTTTGATCCAATTCCAGGTCCTCGCGATAGCGCAGGGTTATTCGGTGTGTGATTTTTTGTTCATCAATGCGTGCCCGCACATGCGAGGCTGACCCAACGGGTTCAATGTGAGCGAAAATTTCGGCAATCGTCTGCCAGGTTTCGCTCGCGCCCCCTTGCCCATCTGAGGTCAGCTCGCAAGATTGTAATTCAACAGGTGTTCTTAAAAGGCCGGGATCAAAAAACTGCAACGCCATTATATTGATCTCCGCACCCAAGGACTGATCAACGTTGCATAGCCATTGGGAACGGAGGCTGGCTGCATATCTGGAGAAACCACGCCGCGAAACTCAAACATATGGGCTATGTGAATAAGCATGGCACGCTTGAGCATATCGGGCACATCACTGGCATTGCCAAAGCCTGCGGTAAATGTGATTTCAATTCCATTGATCGCTGGTTGAGGGTTTGACTGTTCACTTGTGTAGAGCCGTGCCGGATGCGCATTGCCATCAAGGATCATGTTGTTGGTTGAAATCAGCTCTGCTGAACCGTTTTCATCAAATTGCTCAATCTGGTCAATGGATTGCACAGGCGACTTTTTTAAAATCAAACATTGGTCTTTCGGCCAGTTATCAAGCGACAATCGCCAGGATTGCGTCACCAATGCCAATTGCGTTTGTGTTTCTAAATATTCGCGCGCCGTCGTGATCAACGCGTTTAAAAGATCATCTTCGCTATCATGCTCAATGCGCAAATGTGCTTTTGCCTCATCAAGTGTGATTGGTTCGGAAATAGGTGGTTGGGAAAGAACGAGCGTCATCTAAAGCCTATTTGGTCGATACAAAAATCTGGAAATAAAAACCCCTGCCAAAAGACTTTCGGTAGGGGTTGAGAATGATCGGCTAATTTGGCCTATGCTGTTCCGAATTTAATTAGTTTGAGCGCTTCGTAGTTTTGAACACCACCGCCAACGCGTTTGGTCGTATAGAACAACACATATGGCTTGGCAGAATATGGATCTCGCAATACGCTGACACCCTGGCGATCGACAACCAGATAGCCACGTTCAAAATCGCCAAAAGCAATCGACATACTATCAGAAGCGATATCTGGCATATCTTCAGCCTCAACAACGGGGAAACCATGCAACATTGCCTGCTGACCCGGTGCTGCAGGTGGCTGCCACATATAATTCCCATCTGCATCTTTAAATTGGCGAATGATGCCCTGTGTTTGGCGGTTCATGACAAATTTTGCATTCTGACGATAGCCCGATTTGAGGGCATAAATTGCATCGATCAATCGATCGGAAGGATCATCACCGAAGCCAGCATCTGTGCCGGTGGCAATATATCCAAGATTGCCCCAGCTCCAACTTGTATCGTCAATCTGAGGTGCATTTAGAAAACCCGATGGTTTATTTACACCATCACCTGTGACAAAAGCTGCACCCTCCTGCTCCGCAAATGCGGCTTCAATCTCACTCATAATCCAAGTGTCGATATCGATCGCGCTATCTTCCAGCAAAGATGACGTGGCGGCTGGCATTGCATAAAGTTCCATGGTTGGAAATTGCAGTTCGACCAACTGCGCATTTGTTGTTTGAGGTCGTGCATCTGTTTCACCAACCCATCCTACGGCCATCCCATTTTGCGAAAATGGTTTTTTAAGGACCGAACCGGTCACCTGGCGAACCGATGCAATGCTGCGAATGGGAGATAAATCAGCAAGACGTTGCCCGATTTGTTGATCAAGTTCATCTGGGACCAAATAGCCACCATCAGGATCGCTAGATTGTGACATCGCCTTTTGTTCCAGTTGACGCAAACCCAATTCTTCGCCGCGGCGAATATATGCATTAAATGCTGTTTTGTGCTCATTGTCTGTAAGCAATGGCGATTTCTCACCCAGAACAGGGCGCGCGGTTTTGATCATTAATTGATCCAGCTTTCGTTTTTGATCATCCATCGCCGACGAGATGCGATCCATTTTTTGTGTGGTCAATACATCCGCATCAATGCGCTGTTCAACCTGAGCCAGACGTTCGTCATTGGTTTCTTTGTAGCTTTCAAATGCCCGCATGAAATCTTCGAATGCGTTAGCAACTTCATTCCCCGTTGCCTTGGTCTCAACCGTTTTGGTTTCAGTATCGTTAGCGTGTAATACTTTTGTTTCCAGCTGCTTGTTATTAGCAGAGGCCTTTGCGCTTATGATGGTCATAAGATGTCCTTTCAATAGATGAAGTGATGATCTGCATTTGCTTTAATTGCGGGGTTAAAGCCGGGCGCTTGCTGAACGAATGATTTGCGCAATTTGTCCGTCAAAATTTATCGGCTTTAAGTCTGCGTCTTTTGCCTTATCAATTCGAGCAGAGGGCAACATAGGGAAGGTAACAATCGATATCTCCCACAGCTCAGCTTCTAAGATGTGCCGCGCACCGGTGCTCAAGTCTTTGCGTGATCGTTTGGTTTTAAACCCAATGGATAAACCTTCCAGCGCACCCGATAACAAGAGTGCATGGATGTCCTTTGCTTTGGCGTTATCGAGCGTGAGCTTGCCTTCGACATAAAGCCCTTTGTTATCTTCAATGATCTTGATCCAATGCCCGATTGGCTGATTTGGATCATGTTGGAACAGCAATTGGATTTTTCGCAAATGCGCGTTGTTGAGTGAGTTCTTAAAAGCCCCTTTTTCAACGATATCATTTGATAAATCTGCGATATCAAACACGCTGGCATAGCCGGAAATAAATCCATTTTCCTCAATATCTGACACTAAATTTTTGGCATGCGTTACCACTTCCATCGACCCTTTCTGGTCTGGATTTTATAAATGATTTCGTTCGATATGATCGATGCGCTTAAAACGACGACGGTTTAGTCTATACCCGCAATCGATTGATAACCGACGGCTTTGCGTTTTTCCTGATCTGTTAGAAATGTCGTATTCTCAATGCGCGCCCAAAGCATATCCCGCTCGGATGAAAGCCCTGGCATCTTGTCGATATCAGGTACAAACCGAAAATCACCGCTATAGTAGTTTTTCAGATATGCGCTCATGCTGGCGGCAATTCGGGTGACCAACGGAAGCACGGTCAATCGCGAAAATGCGCGATTTGCTTCTTGATAATTGGCATAGGTATTATCGCCTGGAATGCCCAGCAGCATAGGCGGCACACCCAGTGCCAATGCGATGTCGCGGCTAGCACCATTTTTCGCTTCAACAAAATCCATATCCTTTGGGGTCAGGCCAATCGCTTTCCAATCCAGCCCGCCTTCTAAAAGCAGCGGCTTGCCTGCTTTCTGAACCCCAGAATAGCCTTCCTCTAATTCACCCTTTAACCGATCAAACTGGTCTTGAGTTAGATTACCACCATCTTTTGGCTGATAGACCAATGCACCAGACGGACGTGCCGAATTGTCGAGCAAAGCTTTGTTCCAACCACTTGCTGAATTATGCAGATCAAGCGCCATGAGCGCGGCCTCTAAGGGTGCGAACCCCATATGATCATCCAATGGATGAAACAGTTTTAGATGAAGAATTTGCGGCGCTTTATCTGCTTTGATTTCAAACTGCTCTTTGTGATTACCTACCTGATATTCAAACGCCACCGGCCAACCATCTCGACCCGAAACTACGCGGATACGATCTGGGCGCAGAGCGTGCAATTCAAGGGGGGTTTTACCATCTGAGATCATCTTGATAAAGGCATTGCCAGACAGGAGCAAATGCCCATAAAGTCCTTCTAAAAAATCTGCCGCACCTGAGGCGTTGTTTGGAGTTTGAATGAGCTTCAGCGCAGGATGATCATCAAGCTCAGTCTCCCCTTCAAATAAAGTCCAGGGCACATTCGCTGCTGTTTCCGAAATCATCCGAATAGCTCGATGTGCAATTGGATTTCGCATAAAGCCTTCACGGGACATGGATAAATAATTACGCGATGACCAGTTTGCAGAAACGGTTTCATGCAGTGTCAAAAATCCGTTTGCGGTCATAGATTTTTGAGACAAGTTCGCCGTTTGCGTTGAATCTTGATTGCCTGCGTCCTTGGATTTCATCAAGCCACGCAAATTTGTAAACCAACTCATAGAGTGATCCTTCATCGTTCTCGTTTTGAGATAAAACTTATGTCAATCGGCTAAACAGTCCGAATTGTTGGCGCACCAGATGGATCGAGCATGAGCGCCGTTAGCGCCCAAACAAGTGCGTCCAATCTGTCAGGCGATACGCCACCTGTTCCACCGGCCCCACCTAAATTTGAAAAATTACACATTTGGTCTTCCAACTTTTTAAAAGCGCCATAATGCGCAACACGATTTTGCTCATAAAGTGCAGCGATAGGTTCAGCGCGCACCCATTTGCCGCGCGTTGCATGAACGATTTGTATGGGCAAAGTTGCGTCACTTGCCTGCAAAACCGTGCGGACCATGTCACCGCCCTGATTGCCCTCAGCCACCACCATATCAGCATTGAAATTATGAAATAATTCTGAAGCTCGAGCGGCCCATTTGCTCGGGCTTGCCCCATCAATAGAACCGTCTTTTAAAACAATACCTTTACCTTGCGTATCCAATCCAGCAACCACTATTCCACAACAAGAATCCTTTGCGGTTGCTGATACAGGCGGATCGATGGCTACAACAATTCTTTCAAGTGGCGGCAATTGCGAGATACGGCTTTTTTCTAAAAGCGCGCGTTGCCATAATGCGTCCTCTAGATCCGCAATAACTTCTCCATCAAGTTCTTGTCGACCCAATCTCGTTTTTGCATAACGCGCTGTCACATTTTGCAAAAAGCTGTTGGCTAAATGTGCTTTATTATCGTCGGTTCGCATTTTGGTGATCACCGTCAACGGATCTTCCATTATCTGTTTAAGCAACTCGATCGGTCGCGGGGTTGTGGTGATTAATTGCCGAGGTAACGCACCAAGGCGTAAACCAAATTGCAGCATATCCCATGTTTCCTGCGCATATTTCCATTTGCAAAGCTCATCGCACCAAGCGAGATCAAATTGTGGCCCGCGCAAACTTTCTGGATCCTCAGATGAAAATATCTGAGCAATGGCGCCGTTGGGCCAAATTAATCGGCGACGCGAACTTTCATACACCGGACGATTGCGCGTTGCGATATTTAGTATGCCACTTTGACCATCAACCATGACCTCACGCGCATCGCTTAGCGTTTCAGCCACCAAAGCTATTCGTCCATAGGTGAGCTTTGGGCCGACGGATTGGCTCATCAAATAACCAGAGCTTGATGCATCATGCACCCATTCTGCCCCCGCACGAGTTTTCCCTGCGCCGCGTCCACCTAGGATAAGCCATGTGAACCAATTGCCAATTGGCGGCAATTGTTCTTGGCGTGCAGAAAGTTGCCAGTCGCAGCTTAATGCCTTCAACTCCTTCAATGAGAGTGTTTTCAAAAACGCATTGAAATGCGACGTCTTAGTCTTGTTTTCGCTGACTGGCTTTTTCGAGGAGGCTTTCGACCTTTTCTTTGAGTTTTTCAAAATCTTCTTCTGATAACTCGTCATCGGTGCTTTTTTGGTCCTTCAACAATGCGCGCGATAACTGATCAATTTTCTCAAGTGTTCGAACAATGAGAGAAATCGTATTAATCGAACTATCGGTCAGCTTTTCATCGAACTCGGCATTGGCAAGCTGCGATTGTAAAACCTTTCGCGCATGACCAAGTTGCACAAGTGTTTCGGCGTGATTACTTGTCATAATCTACATTGACTTCTGTAATGATTTTTAACGTCGGTTAAATAGACTTTTAGCTTATCTCTCTGACCAATTCCTACGAAGTGCAGCATCGATAAGTACAATTTATAGATGTTATTTGATATGTAACAAACAACCTGACCAACGTCAAGGATTTTTTTCCTATTTATCCGAAATATATTCGTATCCAGGCCAATAGACGATGTGATCTTCATAATCTTCCGCATCCATACCATCTTCGGGTATCGTCTTGTTTTTAACCGATACCCCAGCCTGATGAACCGTTTCGGGATCTTGAGAGATGAGTGGATGCCACCAGTATAGATCACGCCTTTCGGCGATTAAACGATAGGCACATGTGGGTGGCAGCCAAGGCAATTCGCGGGCTTCTTTGGGTGTTAACTGCACGCAATCAGCTACCTTGGCCTGGCGGTTTGCATAATCTTTGCAACGACATGTCTGATCATTGAGTAAGGTGCACGCCACATTTGTAAAAGCAATTTCGCCAGTTTCCCAATCTTCCAATTTATTCAAACAGCACCGACCGCAGCCATCGCAAAGTGACTCCCACTCCTCATTGGTCATCTCATCTAGTGACTTCGTTTGCCAAAATGGTTGATCAGTCATTTCAAGTCTCTTTTTAGTTTTTCTAAGTTTGAGCAATATGTCGACGCAAATTCATCCCCCTTGTTGCACAAATGAGACGAATTGGTAACGATTTTTGCTTGTCCTTTTGGTAAAAATACTGCAAAAAGCTCTGACGCTGACGTTATATAAGAATCAATAGCTAGATGCGGTGTTTAAGGGGTCGAGGCTAGGTTGCGACAAGGGGGCACTTTCGTAACAATTTTATACCCTTAAATCCGTCAAACTTTGGACGATGCATGTCAGAAATGAATGAAAAGCCGAGTTTTGTTAGACGCATGAAATATTTTTTCTTGCGCCTCGACAGCTGGATTGATTCCACAATTTGGCATTCATTTCGAAACCTTGGTGAAACCTGGGAAAATCTTTCGATTTTTTTCCACAAATTCCGTGTCACAGGTTTTAAAAAAGCCCTTGTCGAAATTGTTGATGAAGCGGCCAATATCGGCACTGCCGGTTTTGTGCTTTTGCTTGCTCTTGGCCTGCCTTCCTTTGAATTGACGGAAGGTAATTGGCGGGCACAGGACGAATTTTCGGTTACGTTTTTAGACCGTTATGGCAATGAGATTGGCAATCGCGGAAATATTCGCGAAGAATCTTTGCCCGTGGATCAGTTGCCCGAGCATTTGATCCAGACTGTTCTTGCCACTGAAGATCGTCGTTTTTACCAGCATTTTGGCATTGACTTCATTGGCCTTGCACGCGCCATGGCGGAAAATGCGCGCGCAAATTCTGTGGTTCAGGGTGGTTCCACATTAACCCAGCAATTGGCCAAATTGATCTTTCTGACCAGTGAAAGAACACTTGAGCGCAAAATTAAAGAAGCTTTTCTTGCTTTGTGGCTTGAGGCCAATCTGACGAAGAATGAGATCCTGCAATTATATCTCGACCGCGCCTATATGGGGGGTGGCACATTTGGTGCTTCCGCGGCTGCACAATTTTATTTTGGCAAAGACATCACCGACGTGACTTTGGCTGAATCTGCCATGCTGGCTGGTCTTTTCAAAGCGCCTGCGAAATATGCGCCACATGTGAATTTGCCGGCTGCGCGTGCGCGCGCGAACGAGGTTTTGACCAATCTTGTGCAAGGAAACATGATGACGGAAGGCCAAGTGGTTGGGGCGCGCAGAAGCCCGGCAACTGTGGTTGACCGCGGTGATGTAGAGAGCCCTGACTTTTTCCTTGATTGGGCCTTTGATGAAGTCAAACGCCTATCTGTTAATTTTGACGAGACGGCGGTGGTTGTTCGCACAACCATTGATCTGGGTTTGCAAAGCGCTGCTGAATTGGCCGTCGAACAGGGTTTGCGTGAATTTGGCAGAAGATATCGCGTTGGCCAAGGCGCAGCCGTGGTGCTTGAACATGGTGGTGCAATCCGCGCTATGGTGGGTGGTCAAGATTATGGACGCAGCCAATTTAACCGCGCGACAAGTGCTTTGCGTCAGCCGGGATCATCGTTCAAACCATAT
The DNA here is from genome assembly GCA_020628035.1 of Rhizobiaceae bacterium. Taxonomy (GTDB): domain Bacteria; phylum Pseudomonadota; class Alphaproteobacteria; order Rhizobiales; family Rhizobiaceae; genus Lentilitoribacter. The sequence goes on along the minus strand of JAHDFS010000002.1, from coordinate 21,250 downwards.
GTCTATGCGCTGGCGATGGAAACAGGTTTCACGCCTCAATCAAGAATTTCAGATGGCCCAATTACTTGGCGTGGCTGGTCACCTCGAAATTATGGCCGCAGCTATTCGGGCCGAATGGACCTCACACGTGCGTTGGTTAAATCAGTGAACACAATTCCCGTCCGTCTTGCACGTGATCATTTAGGCACTGACAAAATTGCCGCAAAAGCCCGTGAGATGGGCATTCAATCCACCGTGCGATCAGAGAAAACAATGCCGCTTGGCACATCTGAAGTCACTGTACTTGACCAAGCAACTGGTTATGCGGTTTTCCCCGCTGGAGGAAAACATTCAAACCGCCACGGTATTGTGCAAGTGATGAATTATTCAGGTGATGTACTTTATGATCATTTTAAAGACAGCCCTGAACCCAAACAGGTGCTGACCGAAGAAGCTGCTGCTGCGATGAATGAAATCATGGTGCAGATCCCTGAATGGGGTACGGGTCGACGTGCTAAGCTTGAAGGTATTAAAACAGCCGGTAAAACAGGCACAACCCAGTCCTATCGTGATGGTTGGTTTGTTGGATATACCGGCAATTTCACAACAGCAGTTTGGTTTGGCAATGATGATTTTACCACTACCGCCCGCATGACAGGTGGTTCGCTGCCTGCCATGACCTTCAAGAAAATCATGGAATATGCACATCAAGGCATCGAACTTCGCGCTATTCCAGGCATAGTCGATGCGCTTCCTGAAGAAACATTTGGACCTCTTATTGCTGAAGCAGAAGGTGGTATCAGCCAGGTATCACTTCCTTCGCGCACGCGCCTTTTAAATCGTCAGGCAACACAGGCGCTCAGAGAGCTTGCAAAAGTGTTGGAGACTTCTCGGGATAATTTGGCCAAACTGGATGCAAATCCAGCTTTAGACAAAGTCACGCAATAGACCACCGAAAGGCTGAAATCAGTGTTACGTATCCCGTTTTTGGTCGGCACCGCTTTAATAATTATGTTTTTAGGCGGGATTTATTCGGCACAATGGGCGCTTGATGCAACTCGCGGATTTGGTGGTTTGCAGGTTAATAACTGGGTTGCCTATCCTCAAATCCAAACCAAAGACGCTGACCCTTATGCGCGTGCACATCGTGCAAATGATGGCAAGATATTACTTGGACGTGCTGAAGGACTAGTGTTTAGAGCGCAAGTTGATCAGAACGAGGAACCACTCTTACGCGGGTGTGACTACACATTGATGGGTCGTGTTCCCCCTGCTCTCTTTTGGACACTGCGTACCGTACATCCAGAAAATGAACCGCTTAACATTGCACCCGGAAGACCCAGCACAATTAATGCGCAGAAGGTTTTGCGCAATCAGGACGGCAATATTGAGATCAAGCTTTCACAAAACCCTCAATCTGGAAATTGGCTGGCGGTTGACCCAAATTCAGATTTTGAATTGCAGCTCACTCTGATTGACACACCAATTTCGAATGTTTCAGGTATTCGAGCTTTGGAAATGCCAGTTATCGTCAAAGGAGATTGTGCGTAATGCTTAAATTTCTCCTTGCGATCGTAACAGGTCTTGTGGGCGCAGGTGTCTTGCACATTTTGCTTATTCTTATCCTGCCTTTTAACTCCAATGTAGATGCGTGGAGTAAGGTTGAAAATCTCGGTCCACCATTTGAGTTCTTCACGCTTGAAAATGAGCCAAATGAAAGTGGGCTCTATAACGAAGATATTTTCATTCAAACAGCTGTTTGTCATTACATTTTGGATGAAGGCCCAATGCAGGTCATTGCCGATGATGCGACTGAGATGTGGACTTTGGCAACATTTGACCCCGGCTCAAACGAGATTTTTTCTATGAGCGCGAGATCCGCGATCAATGGGGAAGTGAACTTTATTATCGGAACTAAGGGGCAATTGTTGAATTTGCGAAGTGAAGAGCCCGAGCTCATTGCTGAGACAATAGCAATTGAAGTGACAGATGTTGAAGGTTATGTGGCACTAAGATCTATTGTGCCTAGCGTTAGCTCGCTGGCGGAAGCTCAGAGCTTCTTGTCGGATGCATCATGCGCACCAATTAGTACTGGCTAAATTCTGCCAATCTATTCATCGAATTACAGTAGCGATTAAGCACCGCTTCGTTTGACTTTACGCGCTTGATTGTTTGCTTTTGTCGACTTCCGAGACTTTTTCTTTTTCGGAGCTTTTTCATAACGAACCCCAGTGAAAAACAAAATATCTGCGGGTTTTGATGGTTTAAAACCAGCCGGTCTTGAGACCGGTTCGTAGTCGAGTAAACGTATAATTTCTGCCATTCTCGTCTCCATTGGGTGACGGATGTACGCGGGTTAAATTTCATCCTTTTTACATATTATTATTAAGCAGGTTCATAGTTAATGAAACGCTAACACTTTCACTATAATCTGAGACAGTCGGGTCAATAATCAAGTTTGATACAAGATTTTTCAAACAATTTTGATCACAATTGGGATTTTGGGGCCATTTCTTCGCGTTTTTGATGTTTTGCGAGGATCTTTAACCGAAATATGAGTTCGAGTATGAGAGTTTGAGTGAAATGTCTTATTGTTTTAGAGATTTGGAATCGGCTGGCGAAGATCAGCGTAAATCGGCGATCCTTTTGGCATTAGTGGCCAGTTTAGATGATCTGCGTAAACCCAATCCTGCTGAATCACGCAAATTTGGTGAACTTTTCATTCCACTATTTAACGCTGCGCCACTTGAAACACAGCGCCGCGCGTCATCATCATTATCCAGATGTCCTTTCGTACCTGCTAATGTTTGCGAATTCTTATCCTTACAGCCCCTTGAAATCTCAGCTCCTTTTTTATCGCACTCCCCATCTTTAACAAACGCCATACTTTGTTACATCATTGCAAAATCAGATACTGAGCACGCGCGCATCATTGCCAAGCGCCAGGAACTGAACAAACGAGTTGTACAATGCCTTCTCGCTCTGAACGAAGATAGCGTAAACCGTGCACTTCAGTTACGCGGATACGTGGGTGATGCAGCTATTCACATGGATAAAGATTCCATCAAGCGCATTGATATCTCCCATAAAGTGGTGGGTGAAATTGATGGTTCTGCCGAAAATTATGGACGCGTTGAATTCTTCAGCGATGTTGATTTTCAAACCGAAGTTGACGCGCAAGAATGGATCGAAGTTGAGGATAACCTTCGTCCAGGTCACGTTGAGTTCTTCGTTGATTTGGAAACGCACGCAAGTTCTGGTGAAGAACAATGGATTGAAATTGAAGATAATTTGCGCCCTGGCCATGTTGAATTCTTCGATGACAGCTATGCTAAACCCGTTCGAGAAGAATGGATGGAACTGGGCAATGAATTCAGCGCAGGCGGCATCAAGGCCTTTGAAAATATGGGGCCTGAGACCAACAATCTTGCACAAGAAGATCTCGACGCAATTACAGACGATCAATTTGCTGCTGAAGAACATCTCCGTCAGACATTGCGTGAGCTTGCTCAAGGCGATCTAACCGCAGAAGAAGCAACGATCCTGGCAAAGCAATCTGAGCAAATGGCTGAAGATGGAAACTTTGAAGCACCAGTTGTGACATTGCCTATTCACTCAGGTGAAATTGCCCATCGCAAACATATCAATGTGATGGAAAAGCATGTAGCGAATAATCACGTTGAATATTTCACAACCGCACTTGCCGATGCAATTGGATCAAGCGTCGACCTTGCAGAACGTATTATGGATGACATGTCAGGTTACCAACTTGCTCTCACCTTTAATGCAATTCTTGCACCGCAGGAACTTTGCATTAATGCGTTGAATAAGTTTTTCCCGCATGTGTCCATTATGGAAGGCACCAAAGAAGGCGCTGAATATTTGCTGGAAAACATGCAGCATGGCGCATGCGTCAACCGCCTGATCACCTGGCTGCGTGCTGATATTATCACACGTGAGCATCACATCGTTGATCTTGATCTTAGCGAAGCCAATGTTGATTATGCTCAAATTACGGCAGCAGATCTGCCTTATGTCACGCCAATAGCTGATAATAATGATCAGACACCGGTATGGACAGAAGAGCAGCAAATGGATTCCAAGGATGCCAGTTGGCTTCAAGCCATCGGTGACTAACGCATCCTATCATTCCATTCTCGCAGAGATAAATATTGCGGGAATGGCTTATTCTTCATCTTCGCTGCGAATATCAAGATAAGCTTCGGGTTGGTCGGTTTCGATTTCAACAATCCAAATATCATTGTCAAAAGACTTTTCACGATCCAGCTTTTCGTTGATGTCCATTTCATGGACGTTTTCCATACGAATTTCGAAGATGTGAAAGTTGCTCTTTTCTTCAAAAAAAGATTGAGGTGCAGGGCATAACAGCATCTGCGTGCGATCACGTTTGATCACGCGGATGAAGATGGCACCTGCTTCGGGTGCACCCTTCTTCTCAACAGCTGCCATATGCCCATCAGAAAACAGTCTGCGGGTTAAGCTCGCCACGAATATCGCAGATGTAATTCGCATTCACTATTCTTTGATATGTGCCACCGGTATTAGGCGGATATTGTAATCAAGTGGGGGCGAATTCGTTTAAAATGCGCCGATTGATTTAAGTTTATCAAGGACCTGCTGATTGGGCAATCCGGTAACCGGCAGGCGATAGTGCTTTTCAAATTGTGCAATTGCCTCACGGGTTTGCTGGCCAGCCATGCCATCCACTTCGATATGAGGATAGGCTGATTGTGATAAACCAATTTGAATTCGGCGCACCATATCTCGGGAAGCTTGCTCGGCATTTGTTTCAACACGCGCAATTTGTTTGGGCGTATTTGCTTTGATCAATTTTGTCAGTAATTCAGGAGTGATTTTACCATCAACTGGTAATCCTGCTTTTTCTTGAAAACCCTGAACCGCTTTAGATGTGTTGGGCCCTGTTAATCCATCAATGACATCCAAATATAGTTTTTGCTTGGCAAGTTCGGTTTGGATATTTCGCACCAACTCGTCGCCTTGAATTGTGTTCTCTACCGTTTCTGTAGTTTGTACCGGCTTGATCGTTTGAACACGCGCTGTTTCTTGTCGCACCGGTTGAGCTGCTGGCACAGGAATGCTGGAAGTCGCCAGCTGATCACTATGACGTACTTTGAACGTTTTCACACCATCATCAGCTTGTGCAACGCGCGGTTCGACATTTGGTTGAGTTGAACCAGAAACAATGAATTGCGGCCCTCGCATGTTCAATATCGGCGCTGGATGCGCGCCTTTTTGATAAAATAATGCGTTTGATGCGATGAAACTGAAAATAATGATGAAGGCTGTACCACCGCCAACAATCGATGGATATTTTACAATGGTTTCTCCAACTGTGGACATTAATGAACCAAAAGCACTTGGCTCTTTAATCACTTTTTTCGAAGGTTTACGCTTAGGCGACATGTGTGCGACCCCCTTGATATACTGCTTGGCCATCATCTTTGATGAGGCTTTCTAACTCTTTGTCGGTTTGCGGGCTGTCAGTGTGTTCAGCTTCGTCTAACGTTTCTAATTGCGGAATTGAGATGGTAATTTGTGTACCCTCGCCTTCAACACTTTGAATGTCGAAACTACCGCTATGGAGCTCCACCAAGCCTTTAACCAGCGAAATTCCAAGCCCGGTACCTTCATACTGACGGGCGAGCGTTGAATTTACTTGCATGAATGGTTGGCCAATCTGCGAAAGTTTATCGGCCGGAATACCAATACCGGTGTCACTAACTTTTAGGATGAATTCAGAACCTTTTAATTCTGCATCAACGGTAACAACGCCCTTCTCTTCCGTGAACTTAATTGAGTTCCCAACGAGATTGATCAAGATCTGCTGCATGGCACGTCGATCAGCTTTTACTTCTTGCAGGCCTTTTTGTGTGCGACAGTTCAATTCAATATTTTTCTTACTCGCCTGAATGTCCAACATGGATTTCGTGCGATCTAAAAGATCTGAGAATTCGAATGGCTCACTATAAAGCGTATATTGGCCATTTTGAATTTTACTCATATCAAGCATTGTGTTGACCACATTGAGCAGGTGTTCGCCTGAATCTCTAATAAGCGCGACATATTCTTTGTGGCGTTCATCTGGCAATGGCGCAATCACTTCATGAATAAGCACGTCAGCGAAGCCCATGATCGAGTTCAACGGTGTACGCAATTCATGGCTGACGCCTGCTAGAAAACGAGTTTTGTTCAATTCTGCATCACGTTCTGCGGTCTCATATCGTTCGATCGCTGCTTGGGCATTGTGCAACGAGGTCATATCCAATGACTGAATGTAGAATTTCTGCAGCTTATGCTCTTGGTCAAACCGGCCAATTAGATGCGCTTTGATATGGGTAAACTGCTGCTCAGATGCAGAATTGTTAAATCCTGTTTCAAACCGCAGCTCGATTGCTACGCATTCAACACCTTGTCTTAGTTTATCAATCGCAGACATAAAACCAATGCGATCAGAAATGTGAATTTGATTTACAAATCCCTTACCTAAAAGATTACTGGCGCGCGCGGACAAGATATCAGGCGATTGACCGTGAATGCTGATCACATCACCCAATGCATCGTGGCAGGTTACCAGACCAGGCAAATCCTTGATGAGATCATCCACCACAAATTCCGTTGATGGACGAGCTTTTTCACCATTTGCTTCCATTACTGGTGCCTGCTCATTGATATTAAATGCTCGGATTAAGCCATATGCCAGGAGCATTGCGATAATCGTTGCACCCAATCCAGTTGGGTAACCGACTTGTCTTTCACCTGCAGATGCAATGATTATTGCGCTTAGACCCAATACAGACACCGCGAAAGCGCTGGCTAATACCGGTTCGCGCTGTTTACGCAATAAATAAACTTCAGCCGGAATGACCAAGAGCAACATCGCCATCTGCATAGCGACTTGTGCTGATGATGCAACGAGCACTGTCAAACCAAGAGAAGACCCTAAAACGGCAAACAATCCTGCAGTTTTTACATCCCTTTGCTTCGCCAAAATTCCACAGCTGAGCATAAAGATGCCAGACAATATCAAAGCCAATGCAATTGCTGAAGGAATGGTTAGCAATTGTGCTGCAAGGGTAAATACCAAGATGGGAGACGCCAGCGACCAGTTGATGAACAGCGACATAGCGCGCAATTCAGCAGAATGAGAGGCGCTGTCATTTACGCCCAACCATAGCTTTGCTGTATGCTCAACTTTCGCTGATATAGCATCTAATAAATCTGAAACTATTTTTGGCTGAAAACTCAATACTACACCCAAATAAAAAAACGTCTTGGACCCAAAATCCCATTGTCTTGTTAAGGAATGGATAAAGCCCTGCTCGGCAGAGCCGGTTTTTTCGCAAAAATTGCCAGATAGCAGCCGAATTTAAGCAAGAAGTCATTTCATGGTTAACCGGAGGTATATTTATTGGTCAAACTCGGCGTTTTTAGCGGTTTTACCCTCCAATAAACCGCAATTATTGGCTCAAAATTGAACGAATCAACAATTAGATAAAATTTGAAATAAATTTGCTTCAAAAACTCATTTTGATTTCAATCTAGAATTTGGACTTATCCGTTAGAACTGTCCTCAAGCGCGATAAACAGCGCAAACGACGACAAACAGGGACAGGTTTTATGTGGACACTTATTAAAGGTGCATTTTGGTTTTCATTGGTGCTAATCGCATTACCGCTTTTCAATCCGGAAAGTTCGGAACGTTTAGCTGAAGGGCCAAAATTTGAAACAGCCGGCAGCATGTCAGCTGCGTGGGCTCTTTATGATGATGTTACATCAATCTGTGAACGTGAACCTCAAGTTTGCGAAGTTGGTACACATACAATTGGTGTGCTTGGAGCCCGTGCAAAAGAAGGTGCACGGATTGCATATCAATATCTAGATGATAAATTTGGCGAAGAAACGCCAGATGACCTTACTACTGCCTCAATTTCAGAGTAATTTATCGATGACTTTGCGAAACGCCATTCGCAGTCGTCTTATATAACTCACTGATTAATTTCAGAATTGACCCCCAATTGCGACTTATTAGTCCTTGGGGGTTTCTTTTATTTCGCAGCGATATATATGAGTAAAAAACATATTGGAATTTTTGCATGGCGACTTTAAACGACATTGTTAGCGACTTTGAATTTATTGACGATTGGGAAGACCGCTATCGATATGTCATCGATTTGGGGAAAAAACTGCCCAAATTGGCCGATGACGAAATGAACCCAAGCAATAAAGTTCAAGGATGCGTGAGCCAGGTTTGGCTTGTTTCAGAACCCGATATGAGCGATGCAAGTAACCCCATTATGCATTTTAGAGGTGCTTCTGACGCCCATATCGTGAGCGGGCTTGTTGCCATCATGCTGATTGCATTTTCCGGTGTTCCGGCCAAACAAGTGGCAAATGTGAATGAGAACGAAGTGTTTGAGAAACTTGGTTTGATAGAGCATTTAACACCACAGCGGGCAAATGGGCTTCGTGCAATGGCCGCGCGCATCAAACAACATGCAGCAGACGTTTTAAGTTAATTTTCCCTAACGTTTAATCACTATGCCAATGAGCCGTTCACAGGCTGAAACGAACCCGTCGCACCATGCGTCGTCTCGTTTGTCCTCAATCTTGCGGCAAGCATAGGAGATCGTTGTTCTATCACACCCAAAGCCACGCGCTATTCTGCGCATGGAATGCCCCAGAACGACATGACATAGATAAAACGCTAAATGTTTGATGAAAGTCTTGTCACCAAAGGATAACGTGTTGTGCGTTAAAAACAGCTCCTCTTTCGCAATGGCCCTGTTTAGATAAAGCTCTTTGACGATCTGGGCAACAATGACGTAGATCTCTTCGTCAGCCAAAGGGACGCTTTTGCACTCGATGTGTGATGGTAAGCCGATTGATGCGTGATTAAGACGGCCGATATCTTGGCGCGGGAACGTAGAATAATATGCAGGCAGAGATTCCATAAGACATACCTTCCAAACAATAGGAAAATATTCTTATATCTCATATTAAGTTTAAGGTCTATGTTTAAAGCGATTGCCTTCATTGCCAATGCTAATGAGCTCACTTTCTGTGTGAGCTCAATTGATTTGCTAAGCGCGCTTTTGACCTAGTCCCATCTGTTTTGCCAGTTGTGATCTGGCCTTTGCATAGGCAGGCGCAACCATTGGATAATCGGCTGGCAATCCCCATTTTTCTCTATATTCTTCAGGTGTGAGATTATAGTGAGTCATGAGATGACGTTTGAGGGATTTAAATTGTTTGCCATCTTCCAAGCAAATTAGGTAATCTTGGTGAATGGATTGATCAATATCGATCGCGGGCTTGTTGCGCCCATGCGCAGCTGCATTTCCGGTTTCAGAAATGTCCATAACAGCTTCATGTACTGTTTGGATAAGATCAGTCAATTCTGATGCATTTACATCGTGATTACTGACATATGCTGAAACAATATCCGACGTGATTTGTACACAAAAATTGGATTGTTGTATTTTAGAACTTTCAGGCATAACTTCCCCGTACCTAAAGTTAGTTTTATCAAGATAATTTGCTCACAAGAGAAATACTAATTTCACTTCTAACTTGTCATACAACTATAAACACTCTGGAGCAAATTCTTCATACAGCTCGACCTTGCTGCGCAAAAAGTCGTAGATCAATCCGCAATATAAAACAAGTATTTGTTAGATTTTTAGTCCAATTTAATCTGCTTATACTCAAATAATGATACTTTTCTGCAAAAAATTGAAATTATTTGCCCTTTTTGGCGTTCGGCTTTGCCATTTCATCAATGACTGAAATATCACTTAAACGGTAGCCAACTGCATAAGCTGCCTTTGCCAATAGGTGAGATGCAATAGGTGCAGTTAACAGAAAGAACACAACCCCAATGAGCGCGCGCATAATGGTTGCCAGATCATCAGAATAAATCGACAAAGCTATCAGCATTAAGCCTGAACCAAGTGTACCGGCTTTCGACGCGGCGTGCATGCGCGAATAAACATCGGGCAAGCGGATTAAACCGACCGATGCCACCAGCGCAAAAAAGGCACCGACGATGATCAATATCGAAACAATATATGTGCCAAGATCTGCCATTTAAGACCCCTGCTTTTCTGGATCATCTACGGTTTTAGCATTTGCACCCAACTCACCAATCTTGTAATCAATCATTGAATCAGCATCCAATTCGTGACCATCTTCCATACCGCCTTCATCGGCTTGTCCTCGTACTAATATGAAGCGTGCAAACGCGACTGTCGCCAAGAAACCAACAAGACCAAGCGCAATGGCAATATCGACATAAAGCGTATAGCCAGTTTTAACGCCGATCACTGCGATATAACCGATGGCGGCGCCAACCAACATATCAAGCCCAAGTATTCGATCTGGCAGTGTGGGGCCCTTCACAATGCGAATAATGGTCAACAAGAATGCGAGGCTTAGTAGAACCAACGCAATATTGATGCTCATATCTAGAACGTTTTGTGCACTCATGGCTGCGATGCCTCCATGATTTTCTTTTCAAAGCCTTCGGCGATATCTCGTCGTGTGGCTTCAGGATCAGATGCATCAATTGCATGAACATAGATGTATTTTTTATCGTCCGACACATCAACAGACAGCGTGCCAGGTGTCAGCGTGATCATATTGGCAAGGATGGTGATCTGCATATCGTTTTGCACGGTGAGTGGAAACGCGAATATCCCGGGTTTGATATCCAATTTCGGTGACATCACGAGAACCGCAACTCGCCAAGCGGACATCACGAGTTCATAAAGGAACAATAATATCAGTGAGATAATCCGGCGTGAGCGCGAGAAATAGCCAAATGTGCCCACTTCACCACGGATCAGCCACAATGCGAAAATTGATAACAAAAAGCCAAATAACAGATTCAGCGCTGAAAATGAGCCAGTAAATGTCGCCCATGCAAGGGTTAGAAGTACGTTGAAGATAAATAACATTATTCGACGACCTCGCTTCCAAATACAGATTCAATATAAGCAACTGGATTGACCAATTGTTCGGCGGATTGATAGGCCAATTCAAACACAGATTGCGGGAAAACACCAACGACTACCACGATGATGGTCAATCCAATGAGCGGAACGAAATCTGAGACGCCGATCGGGCTTTTTGCATTTGCATCGTCTTGTGTCTCGTTATCATCATCTTCTGGTTTCCAGTAAGATAAGGCCCAAACTCGGCCAACGGCAATTGTTGACAAGAAGCCTGTCAGCAAGATCGAAAATGGTGCCCACCAGGGCGCGCCTTCGATTGACGCTTTCACAAGCATTAATTTCGGCCAGAAACCAGAGAACGGCGGCAACCCGGCCACAGCGAAAAACAACATCAAGGTGATGGCTGCCAGAAGCGTATTTTTTTGGTAGATGCCGCGAATTTTTGTCATGTCTTCAGCGCCACCACACAATTTTGCCGCCATGCCAGCAGCAATGTAAAGCGCAGTCATAACCAGAATAGAATGAACGGCATAGAAGATTGTGCCGCCAAGCGCTGCTTCCGTGCCAATTGCTACACCCATGAGCATCACCCCAATGCCTGAGATAACGAGGAAACCGAGTAGGCGACGAATATTCGTTTGTGCCAGCGCACCAATTGCGCCCAACAACATCGTTAGACAGGCAACAATAGCCACCGCGAAGGATAATGCATCGATATTAACCGTTGGTTCAAGCGCTTCTCGTTGGAGTGAAAACAACATGGTGTAGATACGCAGGATCGCGTAAACGCCCACTTTGGTGAGAAGGCCGGCAAAGAGCGCAGATACAACCACACGAGGTGTGTGATATGATGCTGGCAGCCAGAAATTAACCGGGAATGCTGCTGCTTTCATAACAAAGGCGAGCACAAACAGACCTGCAACAGTATTCAGCGGCAAAGTGCCATCGCTCTGTGCAATTTTCAGCGCAATATCGGCCATGTTGAGCGTGCCGAAAATACCATAGAGATAGGCTGTTGCGATCAGGAAGAGCGTTGTCGCGACAAGGTTTAAAAATGCATATTTGGTTGCACCATCGAGCTGACCTTTTTCTGATCCCAAGATCAAGAGGCCAAAGGATGCAATTAACAGCACTTCAAACCATACATAAAGGTTGAAAATATCACCAGTTAAGAAGGCTCCACTCACCCCAGCCATTAACAAGAATAAAAATGAATAAAAGCCGTATCTGCGACCTGAGCCGTTTACATCCTTAATACCGTAAATCGTACAAGCCAATGCGACGACTGCTGCTGTGAAAGCAAGCACAGCGCCTAATATATCAACGGTGAAGGCAATGCCAAAGGGGGGCAACCAACGCCCCATGACCATGGTTGTGGGGCCATTGATGATAATCTGAGACAATAGTGCTGCGGTGATTAATACCTGCACGCCCATAGCTGGAATCGCCACCAAGTGCTGCTGCGCTGTGTTCTTGCGCATCATCAACAATATTGTACCCACAACAATACACCAGGCGACGGGCATGACGATCAGCCAGTCGAGCAGTGGAACCGGTTCAAGGTTCATTGCAGGTGTGAGATCAATTTGAGCTTCGCTACTACCGGCCATCTAATTCAATACCCCAAAGGTGGCGTTTGATCATCCACCGGTTCTGCAACGCGCATTTCATCGGTATTATCTGAGCCCAGCTCTTGATAGGCGCGATAACCCAATACCAATAGGAATGCGAAGAACGAAAATGCAATCACAATAGCCGTCAACACCAGAGCCTGCGGCAAAGGATTGGCCGCTTGCGCTGATAAGACACTCTCGTCCACGCCGATAATCGGTGGGACTTCGCGCGTGAGCCTGCCATTTGTGAAGATCAGCAAGTTCACGGCGTTACCCAAAATTGCGGCGCCGATCAAGATACGGATGATGTGCTTTGACAGCATCAAATAGATTGAGACTGCAAATAACGCACCAACAACAACAGCCATCCAAGCTTCCATTATTCGCGCTCCCTTTCTTCTAGGGTCAGCGCAATGGAGGCAATCGCTCCCACAACAACTAGATACACACCAATATCAAAAAACAGGATGGAAGAGATCTTAATCTTCTCACCCAATATATAAATGCTTCCCCAAAGACCCGTCATAAACGGAACGCCCGCAAAGACAGAAACCAATCCGGATATGGATGAAATCAGCAATCCGGCTGCTGCGATGGACATGGGATGGAAATGCATGGCTCTGCGCACAGGCGCCACACCATTTGCAATGCCATAGATGGCGAATGCAGATGCTGCGATCAGCCCGCCGATAAATCCACCGCCTGGTTCATTATGGCCGCGCAATAGCACAAAGATTGAAAACAAAATCATCAAACTAGCGAGATAAGGAACAGCAGTTCTGAAAATCAACGTTCTCATTTTGATGCCTCCGTTTTTGCCACCAGATCGTTTTGGACCGGCGCATCCGGGTCATTATCAGCTACAATTGTTCGGTGTGGGCGAATACGCACAAGTGCAAGAACTGCAAGGCCTGCAACCATTACCACGGCAATTTCACCCCAGGTATCAGTGCCGCGGAAGTCGACCAAGATGACGTTAACGACATTGGTGCCGTTCGCAATAATCTTTGAATAGGCCGAGAAGAATTCAGACAGATAGGGATCAAATTTATCTTGGGTCACGCGCATGAGATAAAGCATGAAACCGATACCGCAGGCGAGCGCGATCACACCATCAATAATGACCTGTGGCCAAGAACGATGATCAGCAGCGGTGAGCTTTAACCTGGTCATCACGAGCGCGAGGATCACGACTGAGAGGGTTTCCACCATGAATTGGGTGAAGGATAAATCAGGCGCGCCAAAGAGCATAAAGAGCACCGCAACAGCAAAGCCTTGAATCCCTAAAGAAACAATTGCTGTCAGTCGATCTTGTGCGTAGATCACCGCTAAAAGACCTAAGACGAGGATGGCCATAATGGCAGCTTCATAAAAGCGAACTTCACCCGTAAAGTCTGGCATTGCCGGAAATTCATCATAAACCCACATTGGAATGAAGAGTGCCAACGCGACGATGGCAAAGGTGATTGTCATATAGACTTCTAGACGGCCTGTCTGAATGCGGCTGGTGATTGCAAATGACAATCGCACAATACCGGAAATAAACTGATCGAAACCTTTGTCCGGGCCCCATCCACCGAAGAACCAATTGTAGAAATTATCAATTGCAGTTCTGAGGCGATCGATATTTCTGTAAGCCAATACGCCAAAGGCGACCGTTATTGCTGATAGTAGCAGTGGAAGGCTTGGGTGGAATAATGCGGCAAGTGATAAATCAATCTCAACAATTGCACCCCAAACAGCCGTACTCGTCGGATTGGAAATATAAAAATGCGTAAGCCATGAGAATATGCCAGCCAAGACAGCTATTGCTCCAAGCACAACAGGTCCGAGCCATAAAAGCGGCGGCCCTTCATGCGCATGTTTGGGCGTTTCAATCTTTTCACCAAGAAACGGTTTAAGTGCCACAGCAAAACCAATGACAAACATCAAACCATTGCCGATAATTGCCACAATGGTGAATGCAATCGACCATAAATCCGCACCGATTAATGCGTAATAGATTTCCTCTTTTGCGAGGAAACCAAAGAGCGGTGGAAGACCACCCATGGATATAGCTGCGATGATTGCCGCACCAAATGTGATGGGCATTGCCTGCCGCAAACCACCAAGCTTGGTAATGTCACGCGTTCCCGCTTCGTGATCGATAATGCCAGCCACCATGAATAAGGCGCCTTTAAACAAGGAGTGAGCAACAAGATAAAGAACCGCAGCCGCGATGGCTTTTTCCGTACCAAAACCGATCAACATGACGAGCAAACCAAGCGAGGACACAGTGGTATAGGCCAACATGAGCTTAAGGTCTGTCTGTCGGACGGCTAGCAATGTGCCAATGATGAGTGTTGCACCACCAAAGATTGGCAAAATGGTCAGCCATTCCGTGGTACCACCCAAAAGTGGGTTCAAGCGCATAAGCAGATAGACACCAGCTTTAACCATCGTAGCGGAGTGCAGATATGCAGATACCGGCGTTGGCGCTTCCATGGCATTTGGCAGCCAGAAATGAAACGGGAATTGTGCAGATTTGGTGAAGGCACCACCTAAAACCAATAGCAACAGAACGAGATAGAACGGGCTTTGCGTTAGATATTCACTGTAAAAGGCGATGCTATCTTCAGAACTCAGCATAAACGAGAAACTATTGCTGCCCGTGGTCAGCCAAAGCATGATCAATCCAGCCATTAACGCCAATCCACCACCACCTGTGACCACAAGCGCTTGAATGGCTGAACGTCTGGAAGCTGCACTTTTGTGATTAAACCCGATCAGTAAGAATGATGTGATGGAGGTTAATTCCCAATAGATGAAGAAGGTGAAGAAGCTATCGGCTAAAACAACGCCGAGCATGGCACCCATGAATAAAAACAAAAACGAGAAAAAGCGACCCAACTGAGGGTGACCACCCAGATACCCACCTGCATACAAAATGATGAAGGTTCCTATGCCGGAAATCAACAGCGCAAATGTTGCCGATAACCCATCAATGAACCAAGAAAAGCTGACAAAAAACTCAGGAATCCAGAGATAACCGCCGGTGATTGGTGGATGGTCTGGCGATGTTCCGATTAAGGCAACTTGTGGCAAGAAGCCTGCAATATGCAAGAAGATGAATGCGGGGGCGATGGCAAGCACCCAAGCGGCTTTTGCGCCCATAATCTGCGTCAGTTTGGGAGCAATCAGCGCTGCCAAAAACGGCAACAACATTGCAAACATCATCGTGCCATTGGCATCACCAAACATTAAAACTCCACCTCCGAGCAAAAGCCCTAAATATATTAGTTTCACAATTAGGGGGCAGCTGTCAAAAGTACAAGGGTAGTTTCACCGATTTTCCGCACAAAATCGGCCTTCAGCATTGCGGGGAATGAAACTGATACTTATTTATATACGTAAGAGAATTGAGGAGAAAAAAATGTCTGATAAAATTGTTGATAAACTCGTTCTAAGTGATGCTGAATGGCGTGAGCGCCTCACACCTGAGCAATATAAAATTGCTCGAAAGCATGGAACTGAACGCGCATTTACCTCTCCTTTGAACAACAACAAGGAAAAAGGTATCTATCGTTGCGTTGGTTGCCAAACTAAGTTGTTTTCATCCGACACTAAGTTTGATTCCGGCACTGGCTGGCCCAGTTATTTTGCGCCCATCAGCGCAGAAGTTGTATCAGAACACACTGACCGTTCGTTTTTCATGAAGCGTACGGAAGTCCGGTGTGCGACATGCGACAGCCATTTGGGTCATGTGTTTCCCGATGGTCCTCAACCCACCGGTTTGCGCTATTGCATGAATGGCGCAGTGCTTGATTTCGAAGCTGAAGGCGAATAACCATTAGCAAATCACTTTGGCAGCCTTGAGGCTGCCATTTTCTATCTAAAATTCTGATCTCAAACTTGGAGTGTCGCCTTGAGCGTATTTTCGAACCTTCCCAAAGCCCCCATCGCTGATATTAAACCTGAAAGCGATACACGCCATGGCATAACAAGAACCGATGATTACGCCTGGTTACGGGCTGATAATTGGCAAGAAGTATTCCAAGACCCGAACGTGCTCGATCAAGATATCCGCAAATATTTGGAAGCTGAAAATGATTTTCAAGAAGCTGCGTTAGCGGATACAGAGGAGCTGCAAAAAACGCTCTTTGCTGAAATGAAAGGCCGTATCAAAGAAGATGACGCTTCCATCCCCGTTAAAGACGGTCCTTATGCTTATGGCGTGGAATTTGTAACGGGTGGCGAGCAACCGCATTACTTCCGTATTCCGCGCGATGCAGATAAGGATAGTGCGGACAAAGAAATTCTGCTTAACGGTGATGATGAAGCTGAGGGCAAAGAATATTTCCGACTTGGCGGCATTTCCGCCTCCCCTGATCATTCGCTCGGCCTTTGGGGTTATGATGATAAAGGGTCAGAGTTCTTTTCATTGCGCGTGCGGGATTTAAAAACCAAGGAAGATCTCGCTGATACGCTTGAAAACACAGGTGGTTCAGGTGCTTGGGATGCGGCTGGAACAGGTTTTTTCTACACGGCATTGAACGAAAACCACCGCCCTTCGAAAATCTTCTATCACAAGCTCGGTACTGAACAATCTGATGATGTTTTGATCCATGAGGAAGAAGATGCCGGTTACTTTATGAGCGTTGGGCAAAGCGCGCTCAATGATGTGGTCTATATTAGCATTCACGATCACGAGACATCGGAAATCTGGCTTATTCCGGCCGATAGTCCGCTCACAAAACCAAAGCTTGTCGCAAAGCGAGAAACTGGGATTGAATATGATCTCACCGAAGGTGGGGATGAATTTTTCATTCTCACCAATGATGGTGATGCAAAAGATTTTAAAATCATGCGCGCGCCATTTGCCACACCTGAGAAAGAACATTGGACCGAAGTTGTTGCACATAAGCCGGGAAATCTGATCATCAGTCATGGCGCGTATAAAAATCATCTTGTTTGGATGGAACGCGAAGAAGGCTTACCAAAGATCAATATTATGGATCGCACAAGCGGCGACATTCATTCCATTGAATTCGACGAGGAAGCATTTTCACTCGGATTCTCAGGTGCAGCGGAATATGACACCGACGTTGTTCGCTTTTCATATTCATCCATGACCACCCCGTCTCAACTTTATGATTACAACCTATCCACACGTGAACGGGACCTACTTAAAACCCAGGATGTACCTTCTGGGCACAAAATCAGCGATTATGTGACCCGTCGTGTGATGGCACCATCTCATGATGGCACATTGGTGCCAGTCAGCTTGCTTTACCACAAGGATACAAAATTGGATGGCTCGGCGCCTGCCCTATTATATGGTTACGGCTCTTATGGCATGTCCATTCCAGCGTCATTTAATACCAATTGTTTGTCCCTGGTTGATCGAGGTTTTGTCTATGCGATTGCCCATATTCGCGGTGGTAAGGACAAAGGTTTTGCTTGGTATGAAGATGGCAAGCGCGAGACTAAGAAAAACACATTCGAAGATTTTGTGGCATCAGCAAAATATCTCGTTGCTGAAAATTTCACATCCCACGATCGGATTATTGCGCAAGGTGGTTCTGCTGGCGGAATGTTGATGGGTGCATGTGTTAATATGGCACCGGATGCATTTGGTGGTGTTATTGCAGCTGTGCCGTTTGTGGATGTTTTGAACACAATGCTGGATGATACATTGCCGTTAACACCGCCAGAATGGCCGGAATGGGGTAATCCAATCGAAAGCCAAGACGCTTACGAATATATCGCGTCATATTCACCCTACGACAATGTTGAAGCGAAATCCTACCCACCAATTTTAGCACTTGCCGGTCTAACTGATCCTCGCGTGACATATTGGGAGCCAGCCAAATGGGTTGCCAAACTTCGCGCGCATCAGCAAGGAGATGCACCTATCTTGCTTAAAACCAATATGGGCGCCGGTCATGGTGGTGCAGCGGGCCGTTTCCAGCGTTTGGAAGAAATAGCGGTTGAATACGCTTTTGCGCTCAAAACGACTGGCATTGGCAAGTAAATCATAATTATGGTCGGAATTTTGCATCTTTTTAGGCATTTTCCGACCCATTTTTAAAAATTTAACGACTTTGTTTAAGTTTGCTTAAACATGTGCGCTAGCAAATTTTTCATTCCTTCAAAGTAAATTCTTTTCGATTCAATAACACCAGTGGGGCGGGGTTACTGATTTTTATCTAGCTGCAATGGTCGCAGTGAAAGAATTTGCTTGGAGCATCAGATGAATAAAACTAACTTCCTGCCAAAAGCAGTGCAAAAGTTTAAAAGCTTTAAAAAATGTAAAAAGGGTAATTTTGCATTGCTGACTGCCGTGCTTTCCCCGGTCGTATTGGTATCCGGAAGTTTGGCGCTTGATGTTGCAAATATGTCCGCGCTGAAAGGCAGCTTACAGGCCGCAGTTGATTCAGTGTCGCTGACGGTTGCGACCCGAATTGCAAATGGTGAATTGACGTTGGACAATGCTGAGAGCTTTGCCAGTTCGCTGCTCATCGCTCAAATGTCAAATGTTGATGACCGGTATCTGAACCTGCAAGTCACACCTACAGTGACAGTCACAGAAAATGTAACCGGATCAAATCAAAAAAGCTGGAACATCGAGATAGGCGGAAGTGCCAGTCAGGATACGACACCGCTCGCAACTTTCTTCGGTAAAGATCAGATGTCTGTATTTACCAGCTCAACTGCGACGACAGCGACCGAAGAAGAGATCGGTGCTTTCTCAATGGCCGTCGTGGTCGACGTTTCCGGCTCTATGAGTAGTAATATTGGTGGATCGACCACTGATGTTGAGGCGGCTTTGAGTGTATCAAGCAGCCAAGCCGGGGTTATTGTGAGTTACATCGGAACTGTTACCAACACATATGGTCTAACCGAAGAAAATATCATTTATATCTTAGAAAATTACACGACATCTGATTGTGACAATTTCTATTATGGAAGTGGTGATAAGAACGCGTTTTTACAAGCTATTAATAAACCAACTTCAGACAGCTATTATAAAGCTTATCTATATTGCGCATATCCAACATATGCCGCAACTTACTATGGAACGACCGCTACAGCTTTGATTGCGAATATCTCAACTGTTTTGGAAAGCAGTCCGACAAGTAAAATTGATGCTTTGAAGTCTGCAGCTGCAAGTTTGTTTGCTCAATTTGATGAGGCCGATCCTTCGAAACAATATGTTAGAACAGGGATTATCTCATATTCGAGCAGTATTCAGGGTTACCGGGATATGGAATGGGGTACAGCCTCTGCAACAAGCTTTGCAACAACCCTTTCAGCCAGTGGTGGTACTGCCTCTACAGACGCGGTGAAATGGGGTTATGACAAACTGAAAACAGCGAACACCACTGAAGCTACGGAACATATGAACAAGAATGGTCAAGTTCCTGAAAGATTTATCCTTTTCATGACTGATGGAAACAATAACTATTCAAGTGACGACACGTCCACCAAGTCATATTGCGACCAAGCAAAAGCAGACGGTATTAAGATTTATTCCGTTGCATTTGCGGCGCCTTCTGGTGGCCAGGCACTTTTGGAATATTGTGCGTCAGAACCAACAGCTGACTATTATTTCGAGCCTGAGACGGCATCTGAGCTGATCGCTGCCTTTACAAATATTGGCGCAGAGACATCAAAATCTGCAACAAGATTGATCAACTAGGCTTGGCTTTGCCAGTGAATTTAACTCGAATTTTACCTATCCATTTGAGATAATTTTAATCATGCTTACTAGGCATTTTTTTATGAATGCCTGGTAACATCCCATGCAAATCTAGAAAAAAATGCCGGTCGCTCGGCAAGATTTAGATGTCTTCGGACTTTGTGGGGTAATATGAAAAATTTAATTAGAAATAGACTATCCAATCTTCGTGGCTTTGCGGCGTTTAAAGATTGTAAGCGCGGCAATTTTGTAATGATGGCATCGATCCTGACGCCAGTTGTATTGCTCGGGGCGAGTGTTTCTCTCGATATCGCCAATATGGCCGCCTTGAAGGGGCGCCTGCAGGCAGCTTCAGATTCTGTTTCTTTGGCAGTTGCAACTCGGATCAACAATGGTTCGCTCGACATTGCGGATGCAGAAGACTTTGGAAAAAAACTATTGCTCGCCCAAATGGAAAACGACACAAGCCGTTTCTCAAATTTGGTGGTAACACCGCAAATTAGCGTTACAAAGACTGTAGATAACGGTGTAACGACATATGACGTTAGCATTGGCGGTACCGCGACACAGGATACAACGCCGATTGCTTCAATCTTTGGCAAAGATGAGTTGAAGGTTGCAATTGCATCCGGAGCAACTGCCGGCACTGAAGAAATTCAAGGTGCGTTATCGCTTGGTCTTGTTGTTGATGTTTCTGGCTCAATGGGCTGGAATTTACCTAATTCTCAAGCCGATATAAATGACATTAAAACATCACTTGGTATTTCCTATAACCAAGCTGTGAAGGTTGCAAACAACGTAACGAAAGTTATGAGCCAGGATGGTTTACAATCGTGGCAGGTTAAGTGGATTGCTGAAAACTATTCCTGGCATGATTGTCAGGGAATGTCGACAAATGCGACAGCTAAAGCATATTTCTTAAATAGTTTGAACCTGGGTTCCATGAACAATGGACAGGCAAAGAAAATATGTCGTCGTGCATC
>JAHDFS010000001.1:7206-71358 GCA_020628035.1 Rhizobiaceae bacterium | reverse complement strand
TGGTCAAAAGATGCGTTGTTACTTCCCACCAGCCGGCGCTATAGCCAGAACCTGCACCAGTGACTGCGCAATCAACAACACCTTTTTGCAAAGCGCCCGGTACTTCGGAGAAGGAGACATTAACCCCCTCAGCACCAAGCGCTTCTAAGAATTTTGCGGTCATGCGGCCAGATGCGCGAACTCTGACACCTTTCAAATCATCGAGATTTGAAATTTCTTTGTTACAGAAAACGACTTGCGGCGGATAAGGCGCGATGGCTAAAACTTCGGAGTTGAAGCGATTTTTGAAAATCTCTTCGACCATCGGACGCGCTGCTTCCACTGCCATTTGCGCTTTACCGGCATCCATTGCAATCAGCGGCACATCAAGGCCTTCAAGTTCGGGTGCATCAGAAACAGCGTAATCACCGACTGTCATGCCGACATCAAATACGCCTGCTTCTAAAAGACGGAAAAACTCACCAACATTGAGACCCATCTGATTGTGCGTTGTGACTGATGTGGTGAGTTTGCCACCGGATGCAGCTGGCAGGGTTTCACCCCAAAATGGTGCTTCATATTCTTTGTGCAGTGGCAAGCTTGACCAGCTACCGACAACGGAAAGCTCCTCAGCAATGGCCGGAACCGCGATTGCTGTTGAGAGCGTCAATGTAAGCAAAATCTTTTTCATCATGGTTCTCCCTGTTGATGATACTATATTATAATTGGGCCGCATCGATAGGATGTTGCCGAGGTTTCATTTCAGTTTGTTCAAAAGAACTGAGCGAGGGTTGGATTTTCGGTGCGTCAACCGATGTCCAGTCGGTCACCAACATGCAGCCGGGCGCATGAGTGATAGATATTGAGGGTTTAGCCAGAGCTAGCGCTGCTTGGGGTGTAACCCCACAGGCCCAAAACACAGGTATTTCATCATCAGGTACAACAACCGCGTCGCCATAATCAGGTTTTTGCAAATCTTTGATGCCGATCTTAGATGGGTCACCCCAATAGATGGGCGTGCCATGAGCGTGGGGAAATCGCGATGAGATCTCAAACACCGCAGGAATTTGCTCCTTGCGATAGGATCGCATCGTCACAACCAATGGCCCGCTGAAAATACCGCCCGGTATGGTGGGGATATTGGTCACAAACATGGGCACATTCGAACCTTGTTCGATGTGCCTCACAGGATAGCCATTATCAATGAGTGCTTCTTCAAATGTGAAGGAGCATCCGAGCACGAAGGTCACCATATCATCGGACCAAACGGATCGGATATCTTCAACTTCCTGGTCGAATTCGCCGTTCTTAAATACGCGATAGCGCGGAACGTCAGTTCGAATATCAATGTCACCAAGATCAGGTAGGTGGATGTCACCCGGTAGACCAAGACCAATGAGCGGGCAGGGCTTTAAATTGTTTAAACAATATAACAAGAAATCTTGCGCGTAGGTCTTGGGGAGGATCACCACATTGCCTTGCAGGTGGTGCGGCGCTTGCCCCGCTGTTTGGTCCATAAATGACCCAGCGCGTATTGCCTGTCTTAATTGTTTTCCATCTCGATGCATTTTGATTTCAGCCACGTAAATATCCTTCGCTGACCATTACAGCGAAGTCATTTCATAAAATCAAATCGAAATATTTTAGCGTGTTTGATAAATATTTTTTATCAAATTTGGCTGAATAAACCCAACAGCGCTTCTCGCGATATCTTCTGCGAGGCTAGAGGATGCAGCACCAGATACAAAGCTAGCGGTGAAGGAAATTGGCGGTAAATCAAAATCTGTTTTTAACTCTACTAGATCGCCCGCGTTAAGATCTGTTTGGATAATTGCTTTTGGCAGAGCGCAAATCCCATAGCTTGCTTGAGCCAGCCGTGAGATCGCGCCCAAGGATGCGGAGCTGGTAATCTTTGCCTCGCCAATCGCATGCGGTTCTATCAATTCCCTTAAGTGTCGATAGGGTCGGGTGTTGGACGAAAAGGTTAGTATTGTTTTCTCAGCTATGTCCTTAAGGGACCAGACTTTATGTTGTTTTTCAATATCTGGTGTTGCGGCAAAGGCCATTTCGTAGCTGCATAGTTCAATATTCTCAATACTCGCTTCTGCTACTGGTCCCATCAAAAATGCGAGGTCGATTTCGCGCGCCACTAAGGCATCACGCAGATTATTGGTCGCGTCTACAGTTAGATCAAAATTCAGACTTGGACGCGATTTGCTGAAATGCGCCATGAAGTCTGGCAGCCAGCTTGCGATAATGGTTTCAGATGATCCTAAGCGAATGCTTTGTTCAACGGTGACGGAATTTGAAAATGCATCGACAACGGATTGATCCAGCTTCATGAGTTGTTCGGCATATGGCATGAGCCTGCGGCCACTTGGAGTTAGTTCAGCCTTTTTGGTTTCGCGCACAAAAACATCTGTACCGAGATCTTGTTCCAGGACTTGAATTCGCGCTGTGATGGCAGGTTGTGTGAGATGTAAATGTTCAGATGCGGCTCTGAAGCTCTTTAATGTTGCGACCCAATAAAATGTATCAAGATTTCGAATTTTCATAAAATCATTTTATTTATAAATTGTCAGTATTGCAACAGCGAGGATTGTTTGAATTTGCGCGGATGCGTATCAAATCAACGCCTGTTTTTGGAGCTGGCCAAGCGATATACATTCAGTTCAATTTTGATTGAGATGAATCTAATAACAAGTATGAAATCACTTTTTGCCAAGGATCTCTTTTCGTTCGTCACCCTTAATATCTCGCAGTGCATAGAGCGTGATCTTGCTGCTAATTCCATTTGCGCGCAGGTTAATCACATAGGGCAGTATTTCTTTTTTGTGCCAACGCATAAGATCTCGCAGACACCAGCCGACACCGGTTTGAACTAAGTGCTCTTTGTCATGGATTAAGGTCTCGCAATTGGCCAATGCCACATCTATATATTGTTGTGATCTGGCAACTTGCCGCGTGAATAATACGACGCTTGCTCTTCTAAGCCATAGATCGTCATCACAGTTCCAAGATTTGAGCAGTTTGATTAAATCAGCTTCATGCGATTTCAAAATTTGCCTTAAAAACAATCCGGTATAGGCATCGATCTTGCTCCACCCGCAAAGACCTCTTATGAACTCGTCCAATAATTTGAAACGTTCGGGTGTAAAATAATTTGCCTCCCGTTCCAAAATCGCTAAAGCAACAGTTTTTTGTTCTCCGAAGCCTGAACTGATCAATCTTCCGGCTAATTCAATTTTTTGATTTCGTTCAAGTGTTTTAAGTTCAGGTTTAATCTGTGAGATAAAACGCTTCATTTCAGGCGCGCGGACACCATAGCTTAAGTAACGGGGATCGATTTCATCGGCATCTGCTTTATAAGCTGATTGCTCGCCCAAAGCTTGGAGATCTTTGATGATGATATTATGTAAGAGCTCAATTTGAGTGTCGGAATTTTGTGCTGTCATTGAACAAAAATATCATTGCGGTTTATGGCTCGCAAGTCAGCTTTATTAAATGCAAATCACGCCTATCTTTGTCGGATCCAAGTTGATCCATTACAGGGGTAGCTTAACAGTAACCGTCAAACCATTTGGTGATCGATTGGCAATTTCAATAGTGCCGCCATGTAATATTATTATTGATTTTGCGATTGCAAGGCCCAACCCGTGCCCACCTGTTTCCTTATCTCGACTATCATCAACTCTGACGAAGGGGTCGAAAATCGTGGCAAGCTTGTCCTCAGGAATGCCAGGCCCATGATCTAATATTTGAACTTCAACCAGATGGGGTTGGCGATTTATTTTAACCGATATGTCTTTGGCATAACGGATGGCATTGTCTAAGAGATTTACAAATGCACGACGCAAGGCAAATGGTTTGCCTTTTATATTGATCTCACCATCGCCTAGAATTTTGATGTCACGTTCTTGACAGAGATTGTTTAATAAGCCTGAAAAATCAATTGTAATGGCTTCTTCTTGATCTGAAGTTCCCTTTGAATAGGAGATCAAACTTTCTGCCAATAAAGTCATCTCGTCAAGAATGCGAATAAAATCAGCGCTCTCCGCTTCATCCATCATTTCTGCGCGGATGCGCAGCGAAGTGATGGGGGTTCTTAGATCGTGCCCCACCGCGGCAAGTGTACGGTTTCGTTCGTCGTCAAAATGGGAAATCTGGTCCTGCATTTCGTTAAAAGCAACGGCAATGTCTTTAAGTTCAATGGGACCTTCTTCGGGCAGACGAATTGATCTATTGCCACTTCCAGCGGAACGCGTAGCCTGTGCAATATCGGAAAGGGGACGAACCAATTGTGCTATGAAATACAGCCCCACGATTAGCACACCTACTAGTGATGCGGCCATTAGCCCGACCAATGTATCGTCGTCTGATGCAAGGGATTTGTTTAATCGGGAATCCACATTGACCCAGCTTTCGTCTGAATTCAATTTGATAGAAAATATACGCATGCGCTTGGGGCGACGTTCTTTCCCATCTGCTGATGCATGATCCGCCAAAACCGTGTGATTTGGTAAGATGGCTTGAAGTTGCTCCACCAGACGATTTGCGCGTTTTGAAAGAGGCGGCTGCGATACAATGGGACGATCCGCTATAGCTATTTTAAACTGGTGCGTGGTGACACTGTTTATAATTGCGGTGCGGCTTTGTTTGTCCATGCTTTCCATCGCCATAATGATTGCGGATATGCGTTGATTGTTCCGCTCGGCAAGGACACCTAAATCTATGCGATCTCGCTCAAGGTAAATAAATGCGAGCGATATCGCCATCGAGGCAGATACCGTTATGAGAAGAAGCAGAATGAATTTGCGTGACAATCCTGCTTGGATGAAATCGGCAAATTTCATAGCAAAGTCTCAACGTCACATGCGAGCATATATCCACCGCCCCACTTGGTGACGATTAATTCTGGTGATTTGGGATCTCGTTCAATCTTCTTTCTCAGGCGACTGACGGTATTGTCGATGGCTCGATCATATGCCTTTGGTTCCCGACCCGCGACCAAATCGAGAAGTTTCGATCTATCCAATATTTTAAAAGGATTGTCTAACAAAACTGATAAAAGTCGACTTTCTCCCGTGGTCAGTTCCAATTCAGTTCCGTTATCGCGTGTGATTTTGTGATGAAGGGGGTCGTGCAGCATGCCGGCGAATTTGCGTTGAATTGGAGTGATAGTGTCATCTTGCTTTGGAAAACGACGAAGAATGATTTTAATGCGTGCCAGCAATTCTCGGGGATTGAACGGTTTGGTGAGGTAATCCTCAGCACCGATTTCCAATCCAACGACTTTGCTAACGTCATCAGCCACGGCGGTAAGAAGTATTACCGGAGGTCCATCATTGTTTGAAACCCATTGGCAAAGTTGGAGACCATCTTCGCCAGGCATCATAATGTCGAGAATGACGAGTTCAAATTTTGTTTCTTTGAGGTGCTGGCGCGCTTCTTTAGCATTTGCTGCCATCGTTGCGCGAAAACCATTTTTCTTAAGATATTGTGCAAGTGGTTCGCGGATATCGCGCGCATCATCAACGATAAGAATGTGATGTAGCTGATGCATGCCTACCTCTTTGATTTCTCAATTTTATCACATCAATACAACTTAAAACCAAGCGCTTGCATAATTAATTGTCGCAAATTGTATCAATGTTAAACTTTGCGACATTCCGCGACAAAGCAGCATTCGCCAATTCTTCTAAGTCATGCAATGAGTTAGGCGATACAAATTGACCCAAAATTCATGTTCGGAGCGGTTTGATGAAATATATGACACTTTTATTGGCTGGTTTTTTACTTTCATGCGTGAGTGCATTGGCTGTTGAACCTGACTTAAAAACACCTTCCCCGGTCATTTATCTCGCAGATAATCTCGATGAAAATCAAAATTTGGGTTGGTGTATCGATACCGTGGGAAGGGGCTATAACGACAAATTGCATGCGCATTCTTGCAAGCCGCAAGGCGGGGATGTGCAGTTCACATTTCTTGAAGATACAGGGCAAATTCAATCGGTCGCGTTTCCAGACAAATGCGTAACGGTTATTGATCAAAGCAATGCTCAAATACCTTTGGGGCTTGAGGATTGTGACATAGGTGAGCAAGCGCAGCAATTTGTCGTTACCAATGATACCGGCCTTATTAAACTAAACCTCGATGACGCAATTTGTGTGGGTGTTGGCGCGCAAAGCAGAAGTGCGGGCCCGTTTATGTCTCGCGACCTGATCATCGAAAATTGTGAAAATCTGTCCCCTGAGCGAAAGCAGTGGATGGTGCGAAATTGAGCAAAAAACAAAACACGTCTCCGATTGCGTCTGGGTGGACACGCAGATCAGCTATAAAACTCGGTGCAGGTTTGCTTGCAACGATGTCATTAAGCATTGCACCGATTTTGACCAGACATGCGAATGCTTCAGTGTCAAACATCATCAATGTTAAACTTGATGTGCGATCAGTAGATGGCCGGCCGGCATATAATGGCGTTTCTCCAGGCCCGACGATACGCGTTAATCCTGATGAGACAATTGACGTGGATTTCACAAATAGTCTGCCACCGCTCCACGATGACTGCACTGATAATCCCAACAATTTTCATGGCATCAATACGACGAATTTGCATACGCATGGATTGCACGTTTCGCCCACAACAGATTCGTCAGGTGAATTTGATGCCGATAATGTCTTTGTCAGCGTTGTACCCGAAGGACAGCTGGTGAGTTGTTCTGATGTATGTGGTGAAAGTGTGAAATCTACATTTCGTTGGAAGGAAACCAAATATCGATTTGAATTGGGCGATGAACATCCTTCGGGCACTTATTGGTATCATGCGCATAAACATGGTTCGACAGCGCAGCAGGTGGGTGCAGGTTTGTCGGGTCCTCTAATTGTTGAAGATAAACCAGGAACCATGCCGGACTATATCGAAGCGGCAAATGAGAAAATCATCATGCTGATGAACCAAGGTGTGGTGGTCGCTGAACCAGATGGTGGCGGAGCTGTCGATCCGGTTATAAAAATGCGCCCTGGTGAAGTTCAGCGATGGCGTATTATTAATGCACTGGGTAATGCCACAGAATATGGTTTTGTTCGCGCAAGTCAGCCAGATCTTGAGATTTATCAAATCGCATATGACGGATTTACCTTAGAACGCCGCATTGCAATTGATCTGGAAAATCTAGAAGAGCCTTGGCTTAACCCTGCTTCACTTGCATCTGGCAATCGCATGGATTTGATTGTTCGCGCACCTTTGGAACCTACATCAAAACCGTTCGCTCAAACCATCCGAAATGCACTTTCAGACATCACAAATGGGGCAGAATTTGCCAATATTTTCGATCTCAATGTCGAGGTCTCTGGCGAACCTGTTGATGCAGCTTGGTCGGAACTTGAAGAGCTGCCCGGAAGTCGGTTGAAACCATTTTCTAACGCAAAATTAGACAGGCGCGAGGTTAATTTTTCTGGCAGAAATTTAATCGACGGCGAAGTTTATGATGGCGATTTAAAACAGAGCATGAAACTTGATAGCGAAGAGGAGTGGCATATAACAAATGCTGCTGCTCAGCTTCACGTATTTCATATTCATGTGAACCCGTTTTACATTACGCATATCAATGGTGAAGAATTGGATGAAATAAATCCGCTTAGACGATGGCAAGACACAATTGGTGTGCCCGTGCGCTCTGGCAATGGTGCGGGTTCGATAACTTATAAGACGCGTTTTGAGACATTCAAAGGACGGTTTGTTATCCATTGTCATGTTTTACGTCACGAGGATATGGGTATGATGCAAATTGTCGAAGTGGTGTAATGCGCCTATGAATACTCTTGGGCTTTTTAAGATCAAAGGACGAGCAATGAAAAGCTTTCTCACAGCTGCGTTATTGATGATTGGGTTTTTGTTGTCACCGGTCTCTGCGTCTGCAAAACCAAATATCTTGTTGGTCATTGCAGATGATATGGGATTAGACGCATCCAATTGTTATGCGGTTGGGAACCAACAAGCGCCAATGCCGAACCTTGAGAAGATGTGCGCAGAAGGCATCGTGTTTGAAAACGCATATGCGGCGCCCACATGTTCGCCAACACGTGCGACCATTTTAAGTGGGCAATATGGTTTTAGAACTGGCGTTGGAGCGCCAGTTGCGCCCGATGGCAGCGATGAATTATCGGTTGATACTCCGACTTTGTTTGACGCGCTCAATGCAACGGAATATGCCTCAAATGTTATTGGAAAATGGCACGTGACTGGTCGCCGCTCAGGATATGATGCGCCGGAACAAATGGGCGTTTCAGATTATTTTGGCCTTTATAGCGGCGGTATTCGCGATTATTTCAGTTGGCCTGCGATTGAGAATGGACAGGAAGTTCAGATCGAAGGTTATTCAACAACTGTTTTAACTGATCGCGCGATTAACTGGATTGAAGATCAAGACAAACCCTGGTTTTTGTGGTTGGCTTATAACGCGCCACATTCACCCTTTCATTTGCCGCCAAAAGAGTTGCACAATTTTGATGATTTGGACGACAGCGACGCGGCTGTGAGACAAAATCCGCTTCCTTATTATCAGGCAATGCTTGAGGCGTTGGATACAGAAGTTGGGCGACTATTATCTTCTTTAAACGCTCAGCAGCGCGCCAATACTATTGTCATTTTCATTGGCGACAACGGGACACCAAATCAGGTGATCGGCGATTTATATGGCAATCATAGAGCCAAAGGTACGATCTATGACAGTGGTACGCGTGTGCCGATGGTGGTCGCCGGTCCGGGAATTAATCCAGGACGCAGTAAAGCGTTTATCAACACAACCGATCTCAATACAACAATTGCAAAATTGGCGGGAACGTCAACAAATGCACCTGATTCAATTGATTTCAGCCCGGTTCTCTATGGTGGCGAAGGCAGCCGAGATTATGTTTATGTCGAACATTTTACCAATCTGCAAACGCGTGGTGGGGGTGTTTATGGTTGGTCGCTGCGGGAAGGTGATTTCAAGATTATTAGTCCGAAAGGTCAGCCGGCCGAACTTTATGATTTAGAAAGTGATCCGCTTGAGCAAACCAATTTGCTAGCAGGTGGGGGATCTGATCAGGCAAAGGCGATCTCACAAGCTTTGATGTCTAAGCGGCAATCTCTGTTGGCCACTGATAATTAAATTTTCAAGAAACCCACGAACTTTCCTTTTATGAGCGGTTAGAGAATGTTCCTTAAAAACATCCAACAGGAAAAACTCAAACAATTTGCGCGCAAACACTGGTTGCCGATTTCAGGTTTTATCGCCTCGACAGGATTGGCATTATATTTCGGTTTTACCTTTATGGCGGATGCGATTTACTTCAATGATCCAAGGCACCAAGATTCTGACCTGAAAGGCTGGATGACACCGCGTTACATCATGTTGTCTTATGATATCCCAATGCCCTTGGTGTTAGATGCCCTCGGGTTGGATGAAAGTGTGATTGGACAAGGATTGCGGCTTGAAAATATAGCTGCGGAACAGGGATATTCGCTCACGGAATTGACTGAAAAAATAAGAAGTGTGACCGAAGAATATCGGGAGAACCAAGTTGACTGATATCGTTCTTAACCTCATTCCACAATATGGTCTTTATGTTATTTTCTTCGTTGTTATGACCGCATGTATGGGGATACCCATGCCATCTTCAATTGTTGTTTTGACGGCTGGTGCATTGGCTGCAGCAGGTGATTTGGTTATTTGGCAAGTCGTATTTATCGTCGCCGCAGCTTATGTCATTGGGGACCAATTTGCGTTTTTGCTTGCGCGGTTTTTAGGACCCGGTTTGCTGATAAAGCTCAAAAATTTTCAGAGCATCACTCCAACAATTGAACGAAGTGAGGCCATGCTGGCCAAACATGGATGGCTCGCTATTTTGCTCAGCCATACGATCATCAGCCCGACAGGACCATATGTGTCTTATGTCAGTGGTGCGGTGCAAACAAGTTGGGCAAAATTTACAAGTGTGGCCTTGCCTTCATCTTTGCTTTGGACGCTCAGCTATTGCTTCATCGGTTATTTGTTTGC
This sequence comes from Rhizobiaceae bacterium, assembly GCA_020628035.1. Taxonomy (GTDB): domain Bacteria; phylum Pseudomonadota; class Alphaproteobacteria; order Rhizobiales; family Rhizobiaceae; genus Lentilitoribacter. The sequence continues at coordinate 61,338 of JAHDFS010000001.1, read as the reverse complement.
CGGTAATCTTCCGCAAATCTCTGATTTGGTCGCGAGCATGTTAATCGTTGGTATTGCGTTGATTGCTGCCATCGGCTTTGCAATCTGGCTGGTGGTCTCTTGGCGAAAATTTGAATATGAAGGTGCTGTCTAAACTCTATCAGTTTTGACACGCATCGATGCAGCATCTCCTGCTAAATCAGATCCATCTAAAAATCAAAATTCTGATTTAACACAACATTCTGGTTTTTACGCAGCTATTTGTACGTTATAGAGCTTTAGAGTTCGTGTTCTTTGGGGTGCTTTCTTCTGGGTTCGGATTGCTCCGGTCTCAATTAAAGCTTGGGTTATTTAATGTCTTTTATTCTTATCGCAGAACAGATTTTGAACGGTCTTCAGTTTGGCATTATGCTGTTCTTGATGGCGGCTGGGCTGACATTAATTTTCGGAGTAATGGGGCTGATCAATTTGGCGCATGGCTCGCTATACATGGTGGGTGCGTTTGCCGCCGCCGCCGTTGCAGGTGCAACTGGATCATTTTTATTAGCTCTCATTTCCGCACTTATCGCTGCAGCTGCTGCAGGTGCATTGATTGAAATTTTGGTGATCCGGCGGCTTTACAACAAAGACCATCTAGATCAGGTATTGGCAACATTTGCCCTGATTTTGATTTTTTCAGAAGGAACTCGATGGGTCTTTGGATCTTTCCCTCTATTCCTTGATATTCCGGAATATTTATCGGGACCAGTCAGCTTACCGGGCGGCATCGAGTATCCGCTTTACAGGCTTGTATTAATCGTTGTGGGGCTTGCGATCGCGGCGGGGCTTGGGTTTCTCATTACAAAGACACGGATTGGCATCCAAATTCGCGCCGGCGAAAATGATCGTGAAATGATTGCTGCGCTCGGTGTGGATATCTCTAAGCTCTACACGATCATCTTTGCATTGGGTGCGGCACTTGCGGGTCTTGCTGGTGCGCTAGTCGGTACCATCCAATCGGTGGAAGTTGGCATGGGCGAGCCGGTGCTGATCTTGGCTTTTGTCGTGATTGTGATCGGCGGTATTGGCTCGATTAAGGGTGCGCTTGTTGGCGGCATATTGGTTGGGTTAACCGACACATTGGGCGGGGTTTTCTTGCCGAGGTTTTTTGCGCTGTTTTTGGATAATTCTGCTGCTACATCGGTGGGGTCATCACTTGCTTCCATGGCGATTTATATCTTAATGGGCGCAGTTTTGATCTGGCGACCAACAGGTTTGTTTGGAGCGCGCGCATGATCAAAGAACGCTATTTAAATTTATCCATTCTGGCTTTGTTTGTGCTCATTCCAGCCTATGCACTTTTTGTGGATGAGCCTTTCACCATCACTTTAATGACACGTGCAGCAATATTTGCACTGGCCGCGTTAGGCCTCAATATTGCGCTGGGTTATGGCGGGTTGGTAAGTTTCGGTCATGCGGTGTTTTTCGGCCTGGGTGGTTATGCCATGGGTATTCTTGCCTATCATGCGCAAAATTATACGCCCTTTATGGAATGGCCGTTTTTAATTGACGGCACGAAATCCATGCCCATCATTTGGCTTGTCGCTGTGGTTATATCGGCACTGGCTGCCTTTTTAATTGGTGTTTTATCGCTTCGCACTTCAGGCGTTTATTTCATCATGATCACGCTCGCCTTTGGGCAGATGTTCTTTTTCTTTTCCATCAGTTGGTCAGAATATGGGGGTGAAGACGGATTATCGATTTATGTGCGCAATGGATTTCCCGGATTAAACACGCTTGATCCCATCCAGTTCTATGCGATTTGTTTCATTATTTTGAGTGCGGGTTTATTTTTTGTGCACCGACTTGCGCGGTCGCCATTTGGCTTGGCGCTCAATGCGGCACGGCAAACACCGCAGCGTGTTGTGACGGTCGGTCTTGACCCAATGCGCATTAAGCTCATTGCCTTTGTTATATCCGGTGCGATCACTGGTCTTGCAGGTGCGCTATTTGCTGATCTCAATCGCTTTGTCAGCCCTTCCATGTTTAGCTGGCAGCTGAGCGGTGAGATTATGATTTTTATCATTATTGGTGGTGTCGGACGTTTATTTGGTCCGGTAATCGGCGCGCTTGTTTTTGTGGGTCTTGAACATTTTCTGGGTGGATTGAGCGAGTTTTGGCATATCTATTTGGGTCTTTTGTTGCTGTCGATTGTGCTATTCGGCAAAGGTGGCATTATCGGAATATTATCCGGGCGGGAGGTCAAACATGGCTGACGCAATATTATCCACCCACAACATCACCAAAAACTTTGGTGCGCTGAAGGCCAGCGATGATGTGTCGATTGATTTATATAAAGGAGAGATCCACGCTATCATCGGTCCCAATGGGGCAGGAAAATCAACATTAATTGCGCAAATATGCGGGACATTAAAACCGGATATGGGCGAAGTTGAGCTGCTTGGGCAGATCATCACACATGATGGACCACAACAGCGTGCGCAAATGGGGCTAGGACGCACATTTCAAATCTCGCAACTCGCCATGGAAGATAGCGTTTTGCAAAATGTTGTTTTGGGTGCACTTGGCGCGTCACAAAAGCCGTGGCGTTTCTTTCAAAAAGCACTCGAGGATAAAACACTTTTATTAACGGCAGAAGATGCGCTCAGGCGCGTTGGGCTTGAAGATATGCAACATATGCAAACGTCTGAATTGTCCCATGGACAACGACGCCAGCTCGAGGTCGCAATTGCTTTAACGCTTAAGCCGAAAGCCTTTATCATGGATGAGCCAATGGCTGGATTGGGGGCAGAAGGTTCAAAGAGGCTGACAGGTTTCTTAGATGATTTGCGCAAAGAAGCGCCGATATTGCTGGTCGAACATGATATGGACGCTGTTTTTGCCCTGGCTGATCGGATCAGCGTTTTAGTTTATGGCAAAGTGATTGCCACGGGTACTGTTGATGAAATCCGGGCAGATAAACGCGTCAAAGAAGCCTATTTGGGAGATGCGGAATGAGTCTTTTAGAGATTGAAAATCTATCCGCATCTTATGGCTCAAGTCAGGCATTGTTTGATGTGTCATTGCAAATTGATGAGGGTCAGGTCATTGCCCTTCTTGGGCGAAACGGTATGGGCAAATCAACCACTGTGAAATCCATTTGCCGGATGTTGCCTTCACAAGGAAAGATTACGTTTGCTGCGCGCGATATTAGCAAATTGCCAAGTCATCAGGTTGCGCGGCTTGGGATTGGTCTTGTGCCCGAAGGGCGGCGTTGTTTTCGTGATTTGTCAGTGATTGAAAATCTGCAAGCTGCATCAAGAGACGGGCATTGGGATTTTGCAAATGTCGCAGAGTTGTTTCCAAGGTTGGAAGAGCGCAAACATCAGATCGCAGCATCTTTGTCCGGCGGAGAACAGCAAATGCTTGCAATTGGGCGGGCACTTATGACCAATCCAAAACTGCTGATACTCGATGAAGCAACCGAAGGTCTTGCACCGATTGTGCGCCAAGAAATTTGGGCGGCGATTGCCAAGCTAAAATCTGAAACAGGCATGGCGATTTTATTGATTGATAAATCCATCAAGGAGCTCAAGGCTATTTGCGACAGCGCTTATATCATCGAACGAGGCGCATCCGTTTGGAACGGTCAAATCGATAAGCTGACCCGCGATATTACCGAGAAATATGTGGGCGTATGATGTTGGTGCGACTATTTCAGCGTCGTTAACACGATCTCGGATTTGACCTGGGTGACATTCGGCTGCGGCAATAATCTGGTGTGAATGAATTCTGCAAATGCGTTTAAATCTCGAGTTAAGACATTAAGTACGTAATCGGCATCTCCCGAAACAGACCATGCGGCTTCGATCTCAGGTGTGGTTTCTAAAAATCGTGCGAATTTATTGGCCACATCTTCATTGTGCTTGATCAGATTAACGCGTGTGATCGCGCGCAACGTATATCCCAAAGCCTCGTTATTGGTGCGTGCGCTGTATCCCGAAATGATGCCAATTTCTTCTAAGCGGGCTTTGCGCCGCGCGCATTGCGACGCGGACAAGTTGACGATCTGAGAGAGTTGCGCGCTGGTCTGCGTACTATCAGCAACTAATGCGTTTAAAATTGCATGATCGTAAGTATCAAGAGTTATTAATGTCATTTTTTACCAAAGTTTGCGAAATTTACGCAAAAATACATCAAAAAAGGGTTAGAATGCAACCCCAACGCATCAGATGCGTTTTACAATATCCAAGAACAAAACTTGGAGATGTCTTATGGGTCCTTTCCCGCATGATGCGCCGCGCGCCACAATCACACTCGAAAATCCAGCTGGAACGGATGGATTTGAATTTGTCGAATTTGCTCATCCGGATCCGCAATGTCTTCGGGATACCTTTTCCAAAATGGGATATACCCATGTCGCCAACCACAAAACAAAGGCGGTTGAACTTTGGCAACAAGGTGATGTGTCTTACCTGATTAACGCGCAGCCTGGCACGCATGCTGCTGGCTTTATTGATGAACATGGCCCTTGTGCACCGTCTATGGGATGGCGCGTTGTGGATGCAGAACATGCTTTCAAACATGCAGTCAAAAACGGCGCCGAACCATATACCGGTGAAGGCAAAGTAATGGATGTTCCCGCAATTGTTGGCATTGGCGGTTCGCTTATATATTTTATTGATCAATATTATGATCAAAGCGCCTATAATGACGAGTTTGATTGGATCACCAATGCACATCCGAGTGGTGTTGGTTTTTACTATCTTGATCACCTGACCCATAATGTCTTTAAAGGCAATATGGATGTCTGGTTTCGCTTTTATGGCGATCTGTTTAATTTCAAAGAAATTCGCTTTTTTGATATCCAAGGCAAATATACCGGTTTGTTTTCGCGCGCGCTGACATCTCCATGCGGGCGCATTCGCATCCCGATCAATGAAGACCGCGGTGAGACGGGTCAGATCGTCAATTATTTGAAAAAGTATAAAGGCGAGGGGATCCAACATATCGCAGTTGGCAGCAATGATATTTACCAATCTGTGGATGCAATTGCTGACAGAGGCGTTGCCTTTATGCCGGGTCCGCCAGATGCATATTACACGTTATCGCATGAGCGGGTCGCCAATCATGATGAACCAATTGATCAGATGAAAAAGCATGGTATCTTGATCGATGGTGAAGGTGTTGTTGATGGAGGGGAAACCAAAATCCTTTTGCAGATCTTCTCAAAAACCGTGATCGGTCCCATCTTCTTTGAGTTTATTCAACGCAAGGGCGATGATGGTTTCGGCGAAGGAAATTTCAAAGCCCTGTTTGAAAGTATTGAGGCCGAAGAAATTGCAAATGGTGATTATGGCGATAAGGTTACAGCATAATGACATCCAAGTTTTCGACATTGACCTTTGCACCATCTCTTGATGGCCCGCATAAAGGTTATATGCCAGGATTTGGCAATGATTTTGAAACGGAAGCTTTGCCGGATGCTTTGCCTCAAGGGATGAACAGCCCACAAAAATGTAACTATGGTCTTTATGGTGAGCAGCTGTCAGGCACAGCCTTTACAGCACCCAGCCACCAGAACGAACGTACGTGGTGTTACCGCATAAGGCCGTCAGTCAAGCATACGCATAAGTTTACCAAGACTGAATTACCTTATTGGCAATCAGCGCCAAATATCGACCCTGATATTGTTTCTCTTGGTCAATATCGATGGGATCCGCTCCCACATTCCGAAGATAAGCTTACCTGGCTTACGGGTATGCACACAATGACGACGGCAGGAGATGTGAATACGCAAATTGGCATGGCCAGCCATATATATCTTGTCACCCAATCTATGGTGGATGAATATTTTTACTCCGCAGATTCTGAGCTTCTGGTTGTGCCGCAAGAAGGTACACTAAGGTTTTGTACCGAACTTGGTGTGATTGATCTTGAGCCACAAGAGATCGCTATTATCCCGCGTGGTTTGGTTTATCGCGTTGAAGTTATAGATGGCCCTTGTCGCGGCTTTGTGTGTGAGAATTATGGTCAGAAGTTTGAGTTGCCATCACGTGGTCCTATCGGAGCCAATTGCATGGCCAATCGCCGTGATTTTAAAACACCGGTTGCCGCATTTGAAGACAGGGATGCGCCGAGCAAAGTCACTGTGAAATGGTGTGGTCAGTTCCATGAGACTAAGATCGATCACTCACCACTTGACGTTGTTGCCTGGCATGGCAATTACGCGCCTTGCAAATATGATTTGAGAACCTATTGCCCAGTCGGCGCGGTATTATTTGATCATCCCGATCCTTCAATATTTACCGTGTTAACAGCACCATCTGGGCAAGCGGGTACCGCCAATATCGATTTTGTATTGTTCCGAGATCGCTGGATGGTGGCGGAAGATACTTTCCGTCCGCCTTGGTACCATAAAAATGTGATGTCCGAGCTGATGGGTAATATTCATGGTGTATATGATGCAAAACCCAATGGCTTTTCGCCTGGTGGAATGTCGCTGCACAACATGATGTTGCCGCATGGTCCTGACAAAACAGCGTTTGAAGGTGCCAGCAATTCCGAACTTGCGCCTGAAAAGCTTGGTGATACGATGTCGTTTATGTTTGAAACACGTTTTCCGCAGCATCTTACTCATTTTGCTGCAAAAGAAGCGCCCTTACAGGACGATTATATCGACTGTTGGGTTGATATTGAAAAGAAATTTGACGGCACACCAGACCCCAAATGAGTGTAGTCAAACATAATTGGGCAATTGAGTATTAAGAAAGTACCGAAATGAAATTAGCAACACTTGATAATGGCACGCGTGATGGCGTGCTTGTTGTTGTGTCAAAAGATCTGACAAAATGTTCAGCGGTTGGTCATATTGCACCAACACTACAGGCAGCTCTTGATGATTGGGCTGATGTTGCGCCACGATTGGAACGTGTTTCTGAGACCTTGGAAACCGGGTCACAACCTGAGCAGAGATTTCATGAACGTAACGCATTATCTCCGTTACCCAGAGCTTATCAGTGGGCAGATGGTTCAGCTTATATCAACCATGTGGAATTAGTTAGAAAAGCGCGGGGTGCTGAAGTGCCAGAAAGTTTTTACACAGATCCGTTGATGTATCAGGGCGGGTCAGATGCTTTTTTAGCACCGCGTGAACCTATCCTCGCTGCAGACGAAGCCTATGGCATTGATATGGAAGGTGAGGTCGCCGTTATTGTTGATGATGTTGAAATGGGTGCAAGTCGTGAAGAAGCGCTTTCAGCCATTCGCCTCATTATGCTGGTTAATGATGTGTCGTTACGTGGTTTGATCCCCGCAGAGCTCGCCAAAGGCTTTGGCTTTTTCCAATCCAAACCATCTTCGGCTTTTTCTCCCGTTGCCGTGACGCCAGATGAATTGGGGGATGAGTGGCGTGATGGAAAAGTCCATCTTCCATTGTTGGTCGAATATAATGGCCAGCCATTTGGGCAGGCCAATGCGGGTGTCGATATGACTTTTGACTTTGGTGAATTGGTTGCTCATGCTGCGAAAACGCGGCCATTGCGCGCTGGTGCCATTATTGGTTCGGGGACAGTCTCGAACAAAGTCGATGGCGCGCCAAGCAAACCGATCGAAGAGGGTGGAGTTGGCTATTCTTGCATCGCTGAAATTCGGATGATTGAAACCATTGCAAATGGAAAGCCCTCTACATCATTTATGCGATTTGGTGATCAGGTTTCAATTGAGATGAAGGATGCCGAAGGGCACAGTATTTTTGGCAAGATTGAGCAGCAGGTTCAAAAGATCTAATCGAAAGTATTGAAGTTTATCATGGCAGCTGTCACGCTTTATGATTATCCAAAATCCTCGGCCTCATATCGGGTGCGGATTGCACTTCATTTGGCGAGCATAGATTTTGAAATTGTGAATATCGATCTGCTCGACGGTGACCAAAAATCAGATGCCCATCTTAAACGAAATCCGCAAGGTTTGGTGCCGGTGCTGGATATCGATGGCATATGTCTCACACAGTCACTGGCGATATTGGAATATTTAAATGATACGCGCGATCTTGGTCTGTTACCTTTAGATCCGAAAGAAAGGGCGATCAGCCGAGCGCTTGCCTATTCTATAGCTGTTGATGTGCACCCCATCTGCAATTTATCAGTGATGCGTCATGCAACAGGCGGGCAAGATCCTGCGCGAACAGATTGGATGCATCACTTTATCCGACCCGGTTTAGTCGCATTTGAAAAGCTGCTTGAAAGTTCAAATAACAAGCCATTTTGCTCAGGCGAGGAACCAGGTCTGGCGGATATCTGCCTCATTCCGCAGCTATATAATGCGCGCCGCTGGAAAGTCGATTACTCAGATCTTAAACGCATTTGTACAGTCGAAAATCTCTGCGACAAAGTTCCCGCATTTGTGAGGGCTAGGCCGGATTAGCCAATTGATGCAGCTTAGATTTTAAAAGACATGATTTCCTTTGCGGGTGGAACGTCGAGGGTGCCACTTATATGGCTGTCCTCCGCGGGCTGACCTAGAGTAATAGTCCCGTCCAACTTTATAAACCAGCCAGCAAGAACTTCCACTACCGCTATAGCAAACCTTTCCGTTTTGCGTGTACCAACGGATTTTCTTCACTTTGCCACGATAAGAAACGGTGCCTTGCCCGCCGGGACCAAAGTAGATTCCAGCACCAACACCTTCAGCTTTCCATAGCCAAGAACGACCCGATAGGCTTGTTTGAAGCTCGGCCGCTGATACAGGGGTGACAGCGACCGAGTCTGCAACGCTTATTGGTAGGATCAACGCTGCAAAAGTCGTTACGATAAACAGTTGTTTGAGTGTCTGAGAGAAAATTTTCTTAAGCATAATTGTTACCCCAATACTTATCTGAATTTTTTCAAAGATGCGTATTCATCTCCGTATTTACGGATGATTGATCGCAGAGTTCGGTGGTGTTTTGCACGGGCGGCTCTCACAGCAAGTCCAATAACTGCTTCCTCATTGACATCCCATTTAATGGATTGAGAGAACCAGTCGCGTGCGTCGTCCAATTCGCCTTCATCGAGTAAGTGCCAACCGATAGATTGTGCGCCTAAGGCAGATTCAGCATCCATGACAATGTCTTCAAATTGTGTCATCGATTTTTCTGATAACTTGAGTTCGATGTCCTCATCCGTAAGTGATGAAGACACGATCTGGATGTATTGGTCGTTAATCTCGTCGGATGTTTTGCGTTGGGTTTTGGCGATGTCAAACGCAGAAATATGATCATCCATACCGCGCAAACTTAATATCAAACCTTCGACAAGTTTGGGGTCGCGGTTAATGCGTGCACCTGTTAAAAACCATGCCTTTGCCGCTTCATATTCTTCTTGCGAATAATAGTACCAACCCAACAAGCCAAGGTCGTTCGGGTTGCCGGATTTAACGGCAAAATTTGCATATTTTTGAAGCTGTGTCTGATCGACTTGATTAAAAAGATCTCGACCATTTTTTGTGATTTCACCGAGTTGTCTTCGCATGATATCGTAACTGATATCTTCAAATTCAGACAAACCATTTGGCAGTGTTTTGCCTAGTTGTACTAAGGCTTGAAATCCGTTAGACGGGAGAACAAGGCTTGCTTTTTGCACAGTTGCGAAACGTTCTTCTGTGTTGTCACATGTTGATAATATATATTTATAAAGATCAAATGAGCGTTGATAGTCCTGAACGCGTGCAAGGGTTTCTCCTAAATACCAAAGACTTTGAAGTTCCTCGCAAACCAGAAGGTTGGGCTCGCGCGACGCAATGGAAATAACGGACGCCCAATCTCCAAATCCAAAAGCTCTTTCAAGGCTTGTTCTGGCTTCAGCAACTTTGAGTTTTTGCATTAGGTCTTCAGATGGAAGCCATTCAGGGTGAAGCGATTTTATTTCCGTGATCTCCGCTCGAACCCGGTCGTAACTACCTGTCGCAAATAGATCCCATAATGGTTGCTCATCAATTTTTTGTTGCGGGGAAAATAGATCCGGTGGGGGAGCCCATCCAGGATGCGCTGCTTGTAATCTCCGCATTTCGATACCAACGCGTTGTAGATCCCGTTGCGCTGCATAAAACCGTAATGCAGATGTGTCGACTTCCAAAGATTTATCTTGTCTCAATGCCGGCTTTAACGAGTTTGTCTCTTCGTTATTGCCGAAATTAAAGCTAGCTGTATTGTTGTTTAAATTAGCCTGCTGGCTATCAAATTTGATTGCACCGGCAGGGTTCACCTTTGTTTGCTGCGGCAATAGCGGTGCAATATTTTGATTTTGAGGCGGTGGCAATAATTGCCCTTGAGAAACTGGCAATTGCTGAGGCTTGCCATACTGATCCGGCAAGATATTGGTCTGTTGTTGAAGCGCCAGATTATGCGTTGGCGTTTGTCCCGGCATAACCAGCTTATTCAATCCAAGGATATTTGAACCTGATCGATTATCCTGTGGTTGGCTGAAGTCGGGCAATGGATTTGCCGGCATGAATGCGCCAGAATTTGTCGAATAAACAGTTTGCGCAGCGGCGATCGAGGATGCACTTACAACCGCGACCGCGATGTATTTTAATATTGATTGATTAGGCATGTCGGGTACCTTTCACTTATGGCAAGTAAACTTAAAATATGAAGTGTCGATGGGTAGTAATCGGTTGGTGAAAAATTATTGATCAGATTGTCTGAAACAACGCCGTTCATGGAACAAACAACCATGTCTGCAAGCGCCCGATAGCCTGCATCGGTCATTGCGCCGACGGCTTTTCCGTTTTGCAGATCAACGACTTTGAGAGAATATCCCCGTTCCTTCACCCATTCATTGGCGTAAGGCGTGAGAAGATCCATGTGTTCATTTGAATACCATGCGAGATATAAGGGTATACGGATGGAATCATATCCGAAAAATGGATCAAAATTTTCGGCTAATTTTACTGTGTTATCTGCAAGAGATAGCCAATTTGCGGGCAAGCCACTTGGTCCAAAAGATGCCTTTCTAACCAAGGATAAGCCTGTTTCGATAAGCTCCCGGTCTGGAAAGAGCGGGTCTATCAATCCCAGCTCACTAATTGCGGGGAAGACCCAATAAGATAGATTGATTAATGGACCATCACTTTGGTCTTCTGCTTTAAATCCATTTGCACCGGGTAACAAAGCCCTTCCAAAACTTGTTTTTATGATCAGTTTTTGCCGGATATCTTTTAAGATATTACGAGCATGCTGGATGTATCTATCTTCACGCCAAACCAGTCTGGCCCTTAGAAGTGCCCAGGCAATGAGTAAGTCACCGTCTGTGGCGTTGTTAATATCTGTTACATTCGGGCTTTCATTAGGGTCCCACCGCCATGCAGCCAGGTGGTCGTCTCTTATGAAAAGTTCCTGTTGGGTCCAAAGCCAAATTTTGTCGAAGCCGGATTTGTCATTGGCCGCAACTGCAAGCAACATGGCATAGCCTTGCCCCTCGCTATGCGAAATATCTCCGTTGACATTATCGACAATACGACCGCTCTCATCCAGAAATCGTGCTTTGTAAAGATGCCATGCGCCAATGACGATATCTTGTGCGGCATAGTTGGCGGTGTTAACCGCCAATGAAGGCAAGGCACTTGTGGACATTAGGACGCCCAACATTGTTAATATTCTCCGGCGCTTCATGGTTTTTTACGTCCGCTTTTAAGGCTTAGGTGGGTAAACAAACCTAAAAGGACAAACACAAATATTGTGATGATTGTGTACATGTTTGAATTGTTGGAGAGCCAACCCGCGGCCAGGAGCCTGGAATTTGTAAAATCAGTTGGGTCAACAGTATTGAAGAAAATTTGCTGCTTCGCGGCTTTTTGCTCCAACACATTTCCTTTAAAGTCGAACGCCTGAATGGAACCCCCCAGTTTTCGCCACACTATCGGGTGTGTGATGGTGGATACGGATGCGTCTAACTTATCGGGGTGGCTAGCTGCGATCATAATCCAAGGTGCGATCATCCGGGTGGGTTCCATGCGTTGCGCCAACACAAAGTCAGCGCGAACAGGCGGGAAGTAAGCTCTTTCTTCAAATTCTAATTCACCACTTTGTATCCCTTTTTCTTGAGGCAGATTGGCAAGGGAGATAAAGCCGTTTTTAAGCTCTGAGATGGCGCTATTGACGGTCCTTAAGCTAGTACTGAATAGGGTTTTTGTTCGCTCAACGACGAAAGAAATATTCACTTCTTCAAAGGCGTTTTCAGTCTCTTGAGTTTTGTCGACACCTAGATCAGGCGTCAACGACAGAAGACCGGTTTGTGGGTCGGGTTTTTCATTGTTTAATCGTTCGAAACTACCCACGCCAAAGGATAGATCGATGTTCATTTTTTGTGTGAAATTGAAAGGAATTTCTGCAAAAGACCCAAGAACAAGCAAAGGGTCATTGGAATTTTCAGGTAGCGCGTCAACAAACTGAGTGTCGTAGATGACATTGTTTGCATAAGCGAGTTTGGTCATGAAAGTTGCCGCCGCATTGATGGTATCTTCGTTCAAAGGATTTGCGAAGATATTGATGCGGTTTTCATTTGATTTGTTTTGAAACTCGGTGAATGTGCGCCCGGTTGTTGCAAGATCCGGATAATGACCTGATTTCGCAAAGCCTGGTAGATTCAAATATGAGTTTCTTAAGATTTGGAAACGACCGGCGGTCTGTGTGCCGGGCAAGACTTCACAAGCCTTGTCGATTGGCGCAGGCAGTCTGGCGGTGATCTCAATTGAGTTTTCTCCAGGTCTAAAAGCGCTAAAGGGGATGGGCAGTTGTTGATCATCAATAATGCCTTCTTTTGACTCTCCTAATGAGATGTCTGAAACAACAAGGTCATTAACCGTAATGACCATTCTCGCTTCGTCTGACAGGCCGGGGGCATATAACGCGTTTAAAACAATTTCAGCGCGGCCATAATCACCTGGGTAAAAATCATCGGGCAGCTGGAACTGCATGGCTTGTGAAAATCGTCTGCCTTTAAACAGTCCATTGTCTAAGCCAAGTTCAGTCAGTGCGATTTGTTGGTTTGCTTCAAGCGTGATGCCTTGAAACTTTCGTAAGGCTCTCAAACCAGCCGCAGTTCCAGTATTATGAATGTCATTGGCAACGGATAATAGACCAGATTTGATTTGATCTAATTCTTGATCCGTTCCCGCTATGACAAATACCTGGGCGCGTTTGCCAGACGGATCGCTGGTTACAACAAGACCTGATTGCTGCGTTATAATTTCAGCATATTGAGGGAATTGCGATAACAGCCTGTTTCTATCTCCAACAGCAATATCGATGCCTGGGCCTTCGCCCATAGTGCTAGAGATTTTAACATCGGGGTAATCGAGACCCGCAGCGATTGCGACTGCTTGAATAACAGACAGAAAGCGACCATCCATAAGCTTTGTATCAAGCTCATCTGTGACCCCGGTAATGGAGGTTTTTCCATTGTTTGTGCGGGCGATTGCTGTGAGATCAGAAATTGTAGATATGCCACCTGTTGCAGACGAGAATTTAAATCCGCTGCGTAAAGGGTCGATTTGGGTCCACAGCTCATAGGTGGCATCAATTGAGCAATCAACACGGTGAGCCTGATCGACATCAAATGCGATAGAATTAAAACCTGGCTGAATGATCCCTGCGGGAATATTGATTTCAGTTGTATTGGGGTCGCCTGAAACAATTGGCAACGTTCCCACATTGTTGTCATTTACAAAGACTGAAACCTTTGAATATTCAGGAACATTTGAAATGGCGCTTTTTTGAGTGATGACCAATGTTACATCACCGGAGATATCTTCAGGCTTAGCGAAAAATGGAAACTCGCGTACATTTCGCTCGCCGGAGAAAAATAACTCCTTTGAGTTTGCTGCAAATGGGACGAGATTTTCAGCTCCTGAAATCGCGTTGCTCGCTTGCGATTTTGTTGCAGTGTCCTGTGCCAGTTTAAACGGAGCATTTGCATGCGCCTGAGTAAAAGCAGAGAGGAAGATTGCGCTAGAAGTTGCTAGCGTGAGCAAATATTTTTTTGAATTTTTCATGATCTATACCGCCTCGACCTGGTGTTGCACCGTCGAACCTTTTTTGTCTTTTAAGCCTATATTTGAACGCGACTGCTCCATTTTGAGATCGTCGTTGCCTCGGTCAAAAATCCACATGGAGATGGCTTTGACCGGAGATGTAATTGCCCAACCAATGAGCTTAAATGTCATCAGAATGAAACTTTTTCGTTTCTGGAGAGCCGCGCGTTGGTCTCTTGCAATATTCATATCTGCCATCATGAGATTTGATATGAGTTCAAACTCTTCCGTTGATGGATCCAGTTCAAGTTCGATATCCTCACCCTTGCGATTGATCCCGGATTTAAAGGTGAAATCAATGAAAGAAATCAAGTTTGCTGTGGCTTCATTTTGTGCCCAAAGTCGCTTCTTTTCGCTGGTTCGTTCGTCGGCGCCAATGATCTCTCCATTGAGCGGTCGGATCGTTGCAGTTGTTCCTGAGATGGATGTTAGAAGCACCGGGATTGTTCGGTCACCTAAATGCATCTCGCACTCACGAGAAACAGGCAATGTTTGCGGATCTTTTGACCATGGTTTTTCTATGATTACCGCTAAAGCAGCGCCTGCTACGGTGAGATTAAGAAGGTTCCATGCACCTACGATAAGGAGCAGTCCACCAATTTCAGGTTCTGTTTGATAACGATAAATTGCGTAGATTTGTGAGGCGCATAATATCGCAAATAAAATGATATAAACGGGTGCTAAATTGGATAGATAGGCTCGTTCAGTATTGCCTGATGATTTGTCCGTCACGTTAAATTTTGGTGAACGTGGTGACAGCATAACCGCGATGATTGAACGAATGAGATATATCGATTGGATATATTCGTAGATCTCTGAAATCCAGGGCCACCGAACTTTACCATAGAGATATGTTCTGATCATTTCGCCAACGATCAGATAGGTTAAGGCATAGGCCATGAACTCATCTGAGGAAGACACATATATCTTCATGTCGAATATGATGAACAATAATGGCGCAATCAGGAAGGCGATCCTAGCGAGAGGGAACATCCAAAATAGATTGCTGGTCAGGTAACAAATGCGTTGCGCACCAGATAAGCCTGCCTGAAAGAGAGGGTTTCTTAAAAGCATGATCTGGATCATGCCTTGGCACCAACGAGAACGCTGACCAATGAAGCTTGAGAGTGTTTCAGGCTGAAGGCCGGAAATCATTGGTTTGTTGATGTAGATGCTTTCCCATCCACGTGCGTGTAATGACAATGCCGTTTCGCAATCCTCTGTGATTGTAATGCCAGAGAATCCGCCAACACGCTCTAACGCATCGCGTCGCAAAATGGCTGCTGATCCACAAAAGAACGACGCGTTCCAGCGGTCCAGACCAAGCTGGATCCTTTGGTAAAACATGTCATTCTCTGATGGCATTTTGCCAAATGTGCCGAGATTTTTTTCAATCGGATCGGGGTTTGAAAAGAAATGCGGTGTTTGCGCTAAAAACAGTCTTTCATTGCTGACAAAATGCCCGACGGTTTCGGTTAAGAATTCTCGACTTGGGATATGGTCAGCATCAAATACTGCAACCAAATCACCAGTTGATACACTTAAACCATCATTGAGATTGCCAGCTTTTGCATGGGTGTTCTCTTCGCGCGCATGATAAATGACACCTAATCTTGCACAGAGATCTTGCAGTTCTTTGCGTCGAGCCTTCGCTGCAATGGCAGCTGCTCTATCGCTGCCATTGCATTTCTCATCTGTGCCACCGTCATCAAGGAGATAAACGGTAAGCTTATCTTTTGGGTAATCAAGTTTCTTGGCGGCAGCTAAAGTGAGCGTTAAAATTTTTGCATCTTCATTATAGCTTGGGACGAAAATATCGACTGACGGCAAGATGTGATCATCAAAGGTTGGCGCTTTCGGCCGTGCAATGGGATCTGAGGATACGAACAAACTCATGCCCAACATCAACATGCAGTAAAGTTCGGCTGCAAATAATATGACGGCAGGAATGAAAGAATAAAGATCATCTGCGGGTGGCAGTGTGTTAAAGGCACGCCAGAAAGCATATCTAAGCACGCAGACTGATGCTAATGCTAAAAAGATATGCCGCCACACACCTTGGGTACGGATAAACATGATGATTGCGAGCAATGAGATGATCGCCAGTGATATGAAACTTTGCGCGGCAATGCCGACAGGTTGAGCGATCATGACAACAGCGGCAATCGCTAAAAACAACCAGAAAAAACCAACTAAGTTACGCATAGTAGATCCCCAATTTACTAAAATACTTAATTTAAGAAATTCAGAATAATCAATTACAGGTTGAGATTGTGATTGGAAATCTTTGGGGGATGCAACTGTTTTTTTTAAGGTTTCGTTAATTTTTTTACAAATGCACAACTTTAAGTCGATTGCATATTTATTTGTCAGCAGGAAAAATACTTCAAATATAGAGTAAAATAAAGAATAATATTTTTATTTCTAAATCAAATATTACCGATTTTTACTAGTAATAATACTTGAAGTAACGTTAACATGTATAATTCGATAGCTTGCTGATACTTTTCTTGCAAAGTACAATTTGAAGCTGTGCATAAAAAAATATCGTTAATGATGGCATTTTAGATAATTTTTACCACTAATTTTGCTCTTCTATTCTAGATTGCATATAGTTGTAAAGAGCAAATTGTAAAAAAACCTGGTTGCAAGACGTCGGGATATAGCGTCAGATCCGCCTGTGTAATCCATCACTTTACTGTGAAAAATGAAGTGAAAATTTGGACCTTGATCTGGGTTAAATCAATTGGCGATTTTACGTCAGGGGATAATCGCGATCTTTAATGCGTAAGAACCTGATCCAAGAAGCTGCGAATTCACTTCGGACGATATCTGAGAAGGAGCTCTTTTGGCCCCAACAGATTTGCCTCGTACTGTTCGTTGCGAATTTCATTATGCTGCACTTTGATTTTGCTCCTCAGGAGCCGTTTCAGAATTTGTGCGGAATGTTGAAATCAACTGGTTGAGATCATTGACCTGCGAGGAGACTTCGTGTGTCACAGCCGTATTTTCTTCAACCATGGCAGCATTTTGTTGCGTGACTTTGTCCATAGAATTTACCGCGCTGTTGACTTCTTGAATGCCAGCCAATTGTTCGGACGCGCCCATGGTGATATCGCCAATTTTGTCATCAATTTCGGTGACATGTTTGGAGATTTTTTCAAGCGCTTCACCCGCACCTTGAACAAGACGAACACCATTGGAAACTTCATTTTCTGACGCGGAAATCAGAATTTTGATTTCTTTTGCAGCTTCAGCAGAACGCCCTGCGAGTTCACGCACTTCTTGTGCAACCACCGCAAAGCCTTTTCCTGCTTCACCAGCGCGTGCAGCTTCGACGCCCGCATTCAGCGCAAGCAGATTTGTTTGGAATGCAATTTCATCAATCACATTGATGATTTGATTAATGTCATTGGAGGCTTTTTCAATGCCATTCATTGCGGCAACGGCATTGGCAACAACTTCGCTGGAAGCTGCAGTATCCTGACGTGCATCATTGGCCTTCTTGGACGCGTCTTTGGCTTTTTCGACCGTTCTTTGAACGGTTGCAGTAATCTCGTCCAAGGCAGCTGCGGTTTCTTCAAGGGACGCGGCTTGGGTTTCAGTACGGTGCGAGAGATCATTGGTCGCATTGCTGATTTCGTTGGAGTTTATGCTAAGGCCTTTAGATACTTGGCTGATCTGAGCCAAAGTTGCGCTTAACTTGCCAACAGACGAATTAAAGTCTGTTCGAATTTGATCTAAACTTCCGTCAAATTGTTGGTTGAGCTGGACGGTTAAGTCGCCATCAGATAGTCGGGTTAAGCCTGTAGCTAATTGTGCTACAGCTTCCTGGATCTTAGCGGCATCTTGCGCCTTTAAATCTTCCGCCAATTGACGCTCTTGCTCGTTTTTAGCGCGGGTTTTCTCGCTTTCATTTTCTAAACGAGTTTTTTCAAGCGCTGCATCGCGGAACACACCGACGGATTGGAAAATTTCTCCGATCTCGTCTTTTCTATCGGCACCATCAAGATTGATATCTGTATTGCCGGAAGCCAAGTCCTTCATGCTGGCAATTGCATTGCTGATCGGTCGTGTAATGGAGCCAGATACGAGAAGTGCCAGACCCATTGATATGGCAATGAGCACGAGCGAAATTGCAAATGTATAATTTCGTAATGTTGCGACACCTGCAAATACTTCATCGCTTGAAATCAATGCACCAATGATCCAGTTTGCATCGGCAAAATCTACACGCGCTGTTGAAATTTCAAAGCTCTCGCCGCGGTAACCTTCAAGTTGATCTACGGGTTGTTTATCGAATGATTGCTCAAGGAGTGTTTGGCTTAGATTTAGTTTTGTGGCCAGGGCGTCATTTTCATCTGTCTTTGCAGAATCAAAAATCATCGTTCCATCAGATTTAAGTAAAAGTGTTTCACCTGTTTCACCCAAACCTGTGGCATTGCTAACAATGCGCTTCATATTATCGCTTGGGAGTTCGAGGACGAGAACGCCTTTGAGACGACCTTTTTTGAATATCGCCTGGGTGATAAAAGACGCCGGCATATCGCTCTTTGGTCCATATTTGGAATAATCGACAAAGAATGATGTGCCTTCTTCGGATTCCATGGCCCATCGCCATGCGTCGCCAAGGCCTGTATCTTTCCATTCGCCGTCCACAAGATTGGTGGCAAATTCATCGGTTTTGTTGACCGAATAAACCACGTCTCCGTTCATTGCGATCAAGAACAAATCGTTATATCCGCGCTTTTGAACGAAATCGCGATAAAATCCATGCACTTCGCCATGCTGTCCTTCAAATCCATCAGTCCCAGCTGAATCCAATTTATGTCGTTCGCCCAATGGGTGAGGGTTGTCGGTGATATAGCGTCGTTGTAGTTCTACCTTTGGATCGTCACCTGCATATGGAAAATAAAATGCAAATTTATCGACCGCCCGAATGGAAAGGGCATTGGTGGAAATGGATCGGACATCGTCCTTAATCGACTGAAGATAAGTTTCAAGCTGGTTGCGTCTGCCATCGGCAATGGCCTGCAGTTTTTCCTGCGCACTTTCTTGTAAAAATTTTGTACTGATGGAAAGGCTCGTGGCCGCACCGACTAGAATTGCAAATAGTGTTAAGCTTACCGCGGCTAAGGGTAATTTTTTTGAAATTCGCATACGAACCTCCCATCCAAGCAACCAATAAAACATCTCAGTTAATGAGCGAAGATGGCATCATGCACGTCGAAGCTAAATTGTATTCCCCACAAGGTTCGACCTTCCCGTTTTTCGAGTACATTTTATTTTGGATAAGAAAAGGTAAACAAAAATAAACTTTTGCACGCGGATGCAAAACCGTTTTGAAACCGCGTGCAAAATCAATCACTTCCTCGAAAAAAAATTTTGCAAAAAAGTCTCATTTTGGGATAATTACCAGGATTAATGTCCGGTTTTCATCAAAAATATCACGAAAATCCGCGATGGAATTCGCTGATTTGACGCAGATACAGATTAAAAATTGCGATTTTTGCGTCAGTTTAGCTCGTGTTCGAGCACCCGATTATCGGTTTTGGCTGGTTGTATATCGGCATCTAAATTGTTCTCAGGAAAAGCCGCTTTCAATGAAGAAATACGCGCAAGTACGGCTTCTCTTTTCTGATTTAGATCCAGCATTAATTGGTCGATATGAGCGAGCTTTTCCATCATCTGCGTAATGCCGCCTTCGCAAGGTCCGTCGCCTTCATCTGACAAACATGCGCTCATCAAATGGATTTCGCGTGTTGAAAAACCAGTCGCGATAAAGTCGCGTATGCGCCGCGCACGTCTTAAATCAGCATCGGTATAGATGCGGTAGCCATTATCGTTGCGGCGAATGTCGAGCAGCCCAACTTTTTCGTAATGCCGCAACATCCGTTGTGATATGCCCAAATAATTAGCTGCTTCTTTTGCCTGCATTTTTGTCCTCACTCATTTGTTCAAGTTTATGTGGGTGTGGTCTGAGTATTGATCAAGTGGTCGCTGGGTGGGCAATTGACCCGCCCAGACGTATCATCACATCAATCTCGTAAAGACCAACCGCCGTCGATTGTAAGGACTTGTCCGGTTAGCCACTCATTTTCGGTATGGCCTAGTCGGAGGATCCAAGGCACAATATCTGATGTTAATCCACGGCGACCCAAGGGAACCTGCTTGGCTTCCTGTTCCTCAATTTGTTGTGCCATCTCTTCGGGCAAGCCCATCATACCAGTCAGCGCGCCGCTTTTTACGGGGCCGGGCGAAATAGCATTCACGCGAATGCCATCGCTTGCCAGTTCGATCGCCCAGGATTTTGTCAGATGTTCCAGCGCCGCTTTTGTTGCTGCGTAATGGGCGATCATTGGAACCGCGTTTCGTGATACAGCTGTGCCAATATTGACGATGGCTCCTTTGGATTTGCTCAATTCGGTTTTTGCTTCTTTGATCAAAATGGAGGGCGCAATGATATTCACAGCCGACATATTGTTGATGACATCTGCGTCATAGGCCGCCATTGGCATTGGCTGACCAGCACCAGAATTATTGACGATTAGATCGATATGTTGAAACTTTTCAAGCGCCATCTCGGTGATGCGTTTGCCACTGTCGGGATCAGCGCTATCAATCTTAAGAGTTACAATGCCATCTACAGACGCAGCGGTTTCATTGAGCTTGTCTTCATTACGGCCGGTAATGAGAACTTTTGCGCCTTGTTCAATAAGCGCTTTTGTTGTTGCCAGTCCAATACCCGAACTGCCCCCGGTTACGATTGCTACTTTATCCTGCCAATTATTCTGATTAGTCATTCGCATAATGCTCCTTATTAATGCTGCAAAATTTGATGCGAATGATCTTCTAGAGCATTGACACTAGTGTCAGGGTCAAGCGCTTTTTGGAATTCAGCTTAGAAATATTACTTAACGTTCTATGGAACTTGAAATTAGAAAGCTGCATCCCACATATAAGGTGAGATTTTGAGTGGGAGAGATTTATGTTGGTGATCGCGTTAGTTGTTTCCTTGGCGTGTGGCATTTTGAGTTCTCAAATTGCCGAGCGCAAGAATTTGAACGTTAAATTACATTCGGTCTTGGGCGTGGTTTTCGGACCCATAGGGCTTTTATATTCTTTGCTAGCACCTGCGAAATCTGTATCAGTTTAATTCACTTGCTAACGCGGAAAAAGCACCCGCTGCGTATGAATTTACCCCTTCGTCTGATCGCTCGCAGATAAATGCATCGATGCCTATCTGATCAGCAAGCGCAATCGCGTCTTTTCGCTCCATAACCATCAACGCCGTGGCCCAAGCGTCTGCCGAGATGCAGTTTTTTGCAGCAATTGTCACAGATGTGGTTTTGCTCATAACGGGCAGACCTCGTTCAGCGTTCATCGTGTGGGAAATTTTGTGATCACCGGTGTTTTTGAAATGACGGTAATCCCCTGATGTTGCAATCGCAATGTCTTCAATCTCAAGGCTGATGTCGGCATCGCGTATTAACGGATCTGGGTTTTCAATCCCCACATTCCATGGAGTATCTCCTGGTTTTGAACCTGAGGCTTTGATCTCCCCATCAATCGATACGAAAAAATCATTGATATCAAAATTGATCAGAACGCGTGCTAATTCATCGACACCAAAGCCTTTTGCAATTCCGCATAGATCAAGCGCGACGGCGGCATTTCGCTTTAACTGAAATCTTTCCATATCCAGTTCAAATACATGATGAGCAGGCGGAACAACAAGCGTATCTGTTGAAGGGTCGTCAACAAATTCTTCGTCAGGACCAAAGCCCCACATATTTATGAGATCCCCCACACCAATGTTGAAAGCACCATTGCTTAGATTGCTGATATTCAGGGCTTGGCTGATTACAACAGCCATTTCAAGGGGGATATCAATCCATTTTTCGATCGGTTCTGCATTGAAACGTACTAAGTCAGATTGCTTTTTCCACGGAGACATTTGATCATCCACATTGTCTACGGCTCTTTGCAGATAGCGATGAAGCTTTGCGATATCTATGGACGATGGCGCATAAAAACTTGCTGAATAACGTGTTCCCATTGTGGGGCCGTGGATGGTGTAGTGCTTCAATTCTGGTTGGATAGATGGAATAAATATAACGCCCATATCTGGATTAGTAGACATCTTCTAAATACCTTTTTTGTTGTTGTAGGGAAGTCGTGCTCTGTCCCAGTTGAGACGCAATACCATCTATCGCTGCGCGCACACCGGACGCCATTTCCGGTCCACCACAGACCATGATCTGAGCACCGTCATTTATGAGTCTTTTTAAGAGCTCAGCTTCAGATCTAAGTCTGTCCTGCACATAGAGCCGGTTGGCAAATCTTGAAAATGCGAAGTAGGACTTGCTCAGTTTTCGTTGTCTGGTCAGATCGATCAATGTGTCTTTGTAGATGAAATCGACATATGGATTTCGACCACCCCAAAACAAATATGTGGGACGTTTCTTGGCATTTTCTCTTGCAAAACCAGTCAGGGGCGCAATGCCAGTTCCAGCGCCGATCATGACCAGTGGTTTGGTATTGGGTGCTGGCTTGAAGTTATAATTTTCTTTAATGAAGTGATCGATTTCGTCACCAACATTTAGGTTCAAAAGATAGTTTGAACACAGGCCAAATTTGTGGCGCTTTACACAGATTTCGACAAAACCATCCTCTGAAGATGATGCGATTGAATAATAGCGCGGTTTATGACTTCCAGGGGGGAGGATACCAATTAAATCGCCTGCTTTGAATTTAATGCCATGCCCCAATAGGTTCAGGTGATGACGCGGCGTTCTGAACCTCAATATCGCTGTTTGTTCCTCTGTTTCTTCCGAGCGGCCAACGATTTTTTCGAGCGTGATCTTTTTAGTGTCTGGGCGTTTAAGCTTATGTTCAAGCACTATTTCGCAGCTTAAACAACGCGATATATATTGGCCCCAAACTTTAAATGCACTTGAGCTTTGCTGATTAATTTTGGCTAATGGGAAAAAGAAGTGTGCACCTTTTCTCAAAAGTTGATTTTCCACCAAATGTGCAAAGCCACAGAAATTGGAAAATTGGCGATCGCCAAATCCCAAAACGGTAAACTGAGTATTTGAATTGATCTTTAAACTTTCCAGTTTTTCTATGAATTTATCGGCAGATGTGGGCGCGTTTCCATCTCCATAAGTTGATGTCAGAATAAAGATTTTGCTCGCGTTAAAATGTGTTTGCGTCACTTCATTCATCGAAGAGGTGTGTACATTCTCACCATGTCTTGCCAGAGCTTCGTGAAGCGTAGAAGCAAACCCCCATGTCGAACCGCTATCGCTACCAACCAAGATGACAGTTGTTGCTTTTGAAAGAGGGGTATTTGAGAATGCGCGTGTCGTTGTTTTCCGGCGCCTCCACCAGATGACCATGCCCGTTATTGAAAGATAAGGAACAGCCAATGCGCAAAGACCTAATATGAGCGCGAATGCGGCGGCTGCAATTCCTCCTCGGCCCGTATGTATCACATAGACGGATTCGTATATGTTTTGCCAAAGCGAGTTGGGTTGGAATGCGATTATCTTACCTGTGACTTGGTCAATAAAACCTTCACCTTGATCCGTTCTGATAGTGAAAACATTCATCGGATCGTCCGGATAGGGGAAAATGAGTTCGCGTAAACTGGCGGCCGGAATGTTCGCTAATCCTTGCATTTGGGCGACTGACATTTTTTCGCCCACTGCCACTTGATCGGGAAAGGGCAGTGTTTCATCTGACGAACTTGGAATAACGCCAAAGGTTGCAAGCGACATATAAATTCCGGTTAGCGCAGAAATCAAAAAGCCAAGCAAAGTAAAACGCGCCACATCGATGTGCCGTTTTTGGGCATGGGTACCTTTAGCTGGTGCAAATATTTTGCGCCAACCGCCCATTCGTTTGGCCAATAGAGCAAGACCCGAATATGAGATCAATATGAGTAGAAAAGCGCCAAACCCAATGACACCGCGTCCAAAGTCAGCCAAAAACAATGAACGATGAAGTTCTGTGAAAAACTGGGTGAGTTCTGATGGTTTTTCTTTTGGTAGAAGCTGATTGGTTTGAAGATCTAACACCGAACTTGTGGGAATATCTTGGCTGACAGCATGGATAATAAATTCTCCATTTGCTTTGCGTTCTATTCGCTCAACCTGCGGGTTATGATCGACAGTTATGCCGGCAATATCAGCGACGCTTAACCCAGAATTTTGTGCAACAGAAAACTGGTTGATGACCGGTTCAAAGGCGAGATAAGCTCCGGTCATTGCGATCACGCTGATCAAAATGGCGGTCGCGACACCAAACAGCGAGTGAATAGAACGCATTTTAGTTGTTCCTAATTAAGTTGAACTTTCAGTGATTTTACGAAGCCCTTGCCTGCGGTGACGGCACTTGGTTGAGATGTGTTGACTTGGATGGCTGCATCACTTCGAAACTCACCGCGATCTTCAACGGCGGTATCGACGTGAACTTGATAGCCTGCGTTTAACAGCGAATCTTGAACATTTGCGCTAACGGTGAGCGTGCGTCCCGACCCCACACTTGCACCGGTTAAGCCATCGAGCCTTTGTTTGGATCGCGATGCACCTCTGATCCAACCACGCAGATGCCTGCGATATTTACTTTTTTTACCATGGACGGACAAAGTGGAATGGAATTGGCCATTGGGCTTTGTAAGATAAACCGCAACATAAGCAGGTGGGCCTCGAAAACCTTTCATGGTGATGGTCGCTGAAATGTTTTTAGCTTGAACGATGCCCGGCGCAATTAGTGTCGTTGAAATTGCAAGTACAGCTAAAGTCTTCCTCATTTTTTGTCCTTTCCTGTTTTGCTCAAAAAATTGACGTGTGTTAGAGCTAGGCAAGAAAGCTGACAGTATGCTTACAAGGTTTGAAATATTTGTTCAGCTTCCTGTAAGGTTTGTGTCGCAAATGCGATCATGAAAGGATTTTCATTTGCGTGTATTGTTTGTAGAAGATGACCATATTCTTGGTGCGGCCATTCGTGATCACATTGTCGCCAGCGGTCATAGTGTTGATTGGATGAGGCGTGTTGATGAGACCATGCTTGCGATGCAAACAACGTCTTATGAACTTGTTTTGCTCGATCTTGGTCTTCCAGATGGCAAGGGCATGGATATTCTTAATCATCTGCGGTCCAAGGCTAACGATGTTCCGGTCATTATTTCTACTGCGCAAGATCAGATCGAAATGAGGATTGAAGGGCTTAATTCAGGCGCGGATGATTATCTCATTAAACCTTATGATCTTAATGAACTCACCGCCCGATTAACTGCCGTTGCACGGCGTTATTCATCTCATACGCTTCCAAGCATTGAAATTGATGATCTTACAATTGATCTGGCACGCAAAACAGTGTCGTTAAACCACAGGCAACTTACTTTAACGGCAAGGGAATGGTCGGTACTTGAAAGGCTCATACGCAATCGCGGGGCGATCGTTCCCAAAAGGGATATTGAAGAATCGCTTTATGAGTTTGGCGCTGAGATCGAAAGCAATGCTGTAGAAGTTTATATCAGCCGATTGCGCAAAAAGATTGGTAAGAATATCGTCCACACTGTGCGTGGGATTGGTTATCAGGTCAATAAATGAATAGATCCTTTTCAATTACCAGAAGACTTACACTCGGTCTCGTCTTTGGCGTTGTTTGCTTTTGGCTCGGAGCTGCGATGATTTCTGGTCTTGTCGTTCGCCATGAGCTAAATGAAGCCTTTGATCAATCGCTTGAACAGGCGGCCATTCGATTGTTGCCACTTGCCATTCATGATTTGGAAGAATTGGCTGAGGGCGAATTGCCAGAAAACGAATATGAGATAGCTTCGCTTCAAAACTATAACGCAAATTTTGCTTATTATATTCGTAATGCCAGTGGGAAACGCATTGCGCTTTCAGATGATTTACAGGCCGATATTGCGTCCTCAGGGGTGCTAGATGGGTTTTCCAATATTGATAATGTCAGATATTTCGCGATCACCGATCCTGAAACTGGATATGGCATTGTTATTGCCGAACGGACTAATCATCGCAGCCACGCACTTTGGGAAAGTATTTTGGCATTATTGTTGCCACTTGCTGCCTTGATCCCGCTCATGGTTTTGGGTGTATGGTTTGCAGCCAAGCACGCGATGAAGCCAGTTAATCAATTGCAAAAAGATATCGCAGAGCGCGACGGAACCAACCTTTCTCCCTTAACATCAAATTTTTATCCGCGCGAACTCGCACCCATTGCTGACGAAGTTGCCAGTCTCTTGGATCGTTTGGGTCGAGCACTCAATACTGAGCGGGCATTTGCTGCAAAAAGTGCGCATGAATTGCGAACGCCTTTAGCAGGTGCCCTCGCGCAAGCGCAAAGACTTGCTATTGAGCTTGCGAACATTCCGGGCAAACAGCGTGCTGATGATATCGAAAAATCGCTGCGCCATTTATCCGACTTATCAGAGAAGCTCTTGCAGTTCTCTCGTCTTGAAGCGGGCTTTGCTAAAAGCGATCAAGATGTGGATTTGATGCCTGTTTTGTCGCTCATCATAAATGACTTTCGCTCCAATTCGAAAATGAGTGACCGCGTCGAGCTCACCAATTCTGAAAATCATCAATTATCCGCAAAGCTTACAAAGGACGCGTTTGCGATTTTGTTACGTAATCTGATTGAGAACGCGCTTATTCATGGCGCTTTAGATCAAAAAGTTTGCATTGATATTCAGAGTGAAAAAACTTTATCGGTTTCCAATGAGGGTGAAGTGGTTCCGCAGGATGTAATAGAACGTCTGGGCTTGCCGTTTGAACGCGGCGATACAAGTGCAGAAGGTACCGGGTTAGGATTATCAATAGCAAAATCCATCGTTGAGCAATGTAGTGGTAAGCTCACCATTTTCTCGCCCCGACGAGGTGAGGCGGATGGATTTGAGGTGTTTATCCAGTTTTAGTTATGTCGTATTTCAATTGTCGTTACGTCGGTAAACCCAGTTGAACCTTTAGCTTATAGACTTGCAGTGTTTCTTCACGCGGCCATTCTGGTGAGGAAAATACAATACCATCCTCCCAAAATTCCGCTTTGTGCCATTTGCTACGTTCATCGCGTCGTTGGGTGAGATGATCTAAGATGATCTGACGCATCTTCGTAGCGCGATCTCTTTGTGGCTCATCGTCAATTAGATTGTTGAGCTCATGAGGATCGTCTTTCAGGTTATAGAGCTCATCATCATCACCCCAAACGGATGTGTATTTCCAGTTATCCAGATAGAGAATTTTCTGGAATAAAACATCGCCTGAATGACCATAATGATCGCAGATCATGTGATCTCGTTGTTTGCCGTCATTTACCATCGGCAAAAGGCTCTCGCCATCAGGTTTGAGCGCTTGATCGAATTGAGATGTTGCACCCGCAGCAGCCAGCATGGTTGCCGTCACATCCAACAAATTAACGGGAGAAGCAATTTCAGTGTTTTTCGTCAAACCCTCAGGCCAGCGCATGACGAGCGGGATACGACCAACTTCTTCCGTAAAAGAAGAATATTTATCCCATCCTGCCCCATGGGCGGCAATGCCATCTCCGTGATCTGCCGTAACAATGAGAAGTGTGTCATCCGCTAAACCAGCCGCTTCAAGCGCATCGCTAATTTTGCCAATCGCGGCATCGGTTTGCAGACCGGCTGCATAACAGCGTGCCATGACCGTTTGCCAGATTTTCCAGTCTGGCCAGCGTTCAAAGGCACGATGCTGGCAGCGCAGATCTCGTTGGATACGATAGCGCCAGGCTTTATCGTCCAGGTTTTCGTCAAAACTTGGATATTTCGGGATGTCATCGGGGTTGATGAGATTGGCAAACTCTTCACTTGGATAATAGGGGTGATGCGGCCCCCACATGCTGATCACCATGGAAAATGGTTTGTCATCTTTTCGTTGGGCGAGCTTTTGAATTTGTTCGATTGCAAGATTGGCGATAAAGAATTGTTCTTGGACTTCTGCTGATCCCAATAGAACGCCTGCGCCATCCATGAAATCCCATGGCTCGTTCGGGTTCATCAAAACCTCGGTGCCATCCAGTTCAGGACGTAACAAATGATGGTCAATCCGACAAACGGGTTGCGGTTGATCGATTTTGGCTAAATATTCCTTGTAGCGTTCTGATGCATAAAGATTGCCATATTCTGCAAGGCTCCAGCCGTTTAGGCCATAATCTTCAGCTGTTTTATCAATGCCACAATGCCATTTTCCATAATAGTAATTTTCATAACCTACCTTGGTGAGATGTGCATTATACAATTGCTCATCGTCTCTGAATTCGGTTCTATTATAAGGGATTGGATATTCGCTATTCCATCGCATGCCGTGTTTATCGGGTCTTTTCCCGGTCAAAAAACTTGCGCGAGATGGCGTACATACCGGCGTAATGGCATAGGCTTTGTTAAACTTCGCCCCGTCCTTGGCAATTCGTTCTAAATGTGGCCAAGTATAGTCATATCGTTCCGATCCATAATGTCCGGCATAGGCGACATGATCGGCAAGGATCATTACGATATTGGGCTGTTTTGTTTGCGTCATGACCCATCTATCGCGGGATCATCCTGATCCGTCAACCAAACTGTTTGTGAAACTCGCGCTTATCCATCTATCGCTGGTAGATATCTGATGGATTGATGACGCAATTTACGTAATTGGGACGCTATAGACTGACATATGGGCTTTGACCTGTTCAATGAATTTAAGGCCGAGCGCGGATACAGGGCGGGTCTTGTGATGGATAATCGCCATGTCGAAATAGATGGACGGTTTGAATGGGCGCACCACATATCCTTTCCCATCATCATTTGCCAAGGTGAAGGGATCAATCAGGGCAACACCCAACCCTGTTTTGACAAATTCCAACAATGATCTGAATAAGTGGGATTGACACTTAATGCGCAGACGCGCGTTGGAATCTAGGAATAACTGCCGAATTCTATGGCTCGTGATATGGTCGGCACCCATTTCGATAAATGGCACATTGTCGAGATCTTCGGCAGTGATCTCATCAAGTTCGACAAGTGGCGAGTTTTCAGGAATTGCCAATTGGCAGATAAATCGCAAGGGATAACTGACAAGATTTTCCTTTAATACCGGTGTCTCTGATACGCCGATTTCAACCAGGCCTGATTCCACCCATTCCTGAATATTATGAGAATATCTGGTTTGATAAAGCACATCGATATTGGGATAATCGCGCACAAATTCGGAGACCAAGCCGGTCATAAACCCGAATGATACGGCATGCGTGCAAGCAATTTGCAGCGAGCCAACGCGTTCGTTTTGTAAATTGGAGATGAGATGATCGACTCGGCTTAGACCACGCACAACCGTGTCAATTTCGCTAAACAATATGCTGGCTTCTGGCGTTGCGACCAATCGACCGCGGTCTTTCTTAAATAGTTCTAGATTGGTTTTCGCCTGAAGTTGTGCCAACAAGTTACTGATCGCTGGCTGGGAAATTCCCAGGCTTTGCGCGGCCGCTGTAACTGTGCCTTTTTCTACAACAGCATGAAATGCCTGTAATTGTCTGAATATCATTATATCACTTTTTATGATGCTTTCATAAAATAATAGTATTTGTAATTATACCCCAGTCAAGTCAAACTCCCTTTAGGAGAATTTGAGTGACGAAAGAAAATCAACAAAGTGTCATTGTTGTTGGCGCGGGGATTGTCGGTGTTTCAACCGCAATATGGCTGCAACGCTTGGGAAATAAGGTTACGCTTGTGGATCGTGACGGGCCGGGCGCAGGCACATCTCATGGCAATGCAGGTATATTAGCTTCAATTGCGGTTGTGCCAGTGCCGACCCCCGGCATTTTGAAAAAAGCGCCAGGCATGTTGTTTGATCCCAACCAACCTTTGTTTGTCAAATGGTCTTATCTTCCAAAGCTGCTGCCATTTCTGGGGCGCTATCTGAAAAATGCCAATGATAGCTCGGTCGAACATATCTCGCAGGCATTACAGGAGCTTTTGCATGATTGCCCTGAACAGCATTTGGCTGTTGCTGGTGATAGCGAGGCAAAGAAATATATCGGCACTGAAGATTATTGGTTCGGCTATGATGATGAAGATGCATTTCACGCTGAAAAATATGTTTGGAAGATTCGCAAGAACAGAGGCTATTCTTATAAGGTCAGAAGCGCAGAACAAATCGCTGAATATGATGAAAATTTAGCCGGGCGATTTGGTTATGGTGTCCAATGCGCAAATCACGGTCGCATTTCTGATCCTGGCGCTTATGTCAAAGCGCTTGCCGCTGAGTTTGAAAAAAATGGTGGCACAATTTCCAAGGCGACCATTACCGGATTTGATATTCAAGGCGATCATTGCGAGCATATCATTACAAGTGATGGCCCGCTCAAAGCCGATAAATACATCATGACGACAGGTGTTTGGACATCTCAATGGAATGAGCTTTTAGGGATATCGGTGCCGATGGAATCAGAGCGCGGTTATCATCTGGAATATTACAATCCGTCGATAACTTTGAAATCGCCCATCATGGTGGCGAGTGGAAAATTTGTAGTGAATTCGATGGATGGTCGCATGCGCTGTGCGGGTGTTGTTGAATTTGGTGGCCTTAAAAATAAAGCATCAAAAGCACCGCTCGAGCTTTTGAAAAAACAAATGGCCAAATTGTTTCCGGATCTAAAATATGACCGGATTGAAGAATGGATGGGTCACCGTCCATCTACGGTCGATTCACTTCCTGTGATCGGCGTTAGTCCCAAGGTGAAAAATATTATTTTGGGATATGGGCATCAGCATATAGGCTTGTCGGCAGGGCCCAAAACAGGTCAGTGGCTGGCGAGACTTGCATCTAATCAACCAATTAACACTGATCTTTCTGCATATGCAGCGGATCGATAACAATGAACGGGAGTAAGAAAATGAAAAATGTAAAATTAGCATTAGCAACAGGTGTTGCGGCACTCGCGCTGAGCAGTGCAGCATCGGCTGAGAAATGGGATATGCCAATGGCATATGCGGCCACTAACTATCACAGTGAAATGGGTGTCGTATTTGCTGATAAAGTTAAAGAATATACCAATGGTGCAATTGAAATTACTGTGCATCCAGGTGGTTCACTCTTTAAAGGTGGCGAGATCAAGCGTGCTGTTCAAACCGGACAGGCTCCAATTGGTGAGCGCTTTATGTCAGCGCATGCCAATGAAGCTCCATTGCTTGCATGGGACAATGTGCCGTTCCTAGCTACAACATACGAAGAAAATGATATGCTTTGGAGAGCTGCTGCACCTAAGGTGAATGCTCAGCTTGCAGCACTCAATCTCGTTTCACTATACACATGCCCATGGCCGGGTCAGGGTTTTTACTTCAAAAAAGAAGTGGGATCATCCAAAGATACGCAAGGGATTAAGTTCCGTTCCTATAACACGGCAACGGCGACTTTCGCTGAAGAACTAGGCATGGTGCCAGTGCAAGTGGAAGCTGCAGAGTTGAGCCAAGCTTTGGCAACGGGTGTGGCTGAAGCCTTCATCTCATCTGGTTCAACGGGTTATGACCGTAAGGTTTGGGAGCATTTGACACATTACTACAAAGTGAACGCTTGGTTGCCGCGCAATTCTGTCATCGTCAATAAAGGTGTTTGGGATGGTTTGGCAGATGATGTGAAAGCTGGAATTCAAAAAGCTGCTGATGAAACAGGTGCAGCATGTGCAGCGAAATCAGCTGAACTTGCAGACTGGTATTTTGAGCAACTAGAAGCCAATGGCATGAAAGTTGAAGATGCTGGTCCTGAGTTCTTGGCAGAGCTTCAGGCTATTGGTGAGAAAATGACCGCGGCATGGCTTGAAACAGCTGGTAGCGAAGGTCAAGAAATTCTCGACGCTTACAAAGCTATGAAGTAATACTATCCAGGCCCTTCCTTGCGAAGGGCCTGAATTTTGTTGAGGGTTATATAATGGATTGGAAACCATTTATTGGTTTGCCGCTTTGGTTTTGGCTATTTGTTTTGCCAACGATTTTGACCATTGCATGTTGGTATTTAAAAGACAAAGCGCAAAAAATCTTGGCGCCCATTTGGCGTGTTCTCAATGTGCTTTACACAACAAGCGGCATTATTGCCGCCGTTTTCATGGTGATAATTTTGCTGCTTATCGTGGCGCAAATGATTGCCCGATGGACGGGCGTTACCTTCCATGGATCGACTGAATTTGCCGGTTATGCCATGGCAGCGACATCGTTTTTTGCGCTCGCACATGCGCTGAACCGCGGCGCTCATATTCGGGTTTCAATTCTTCTGAATCTCAACAACTTCACCAAGAGATGGGTCGATATTTTCGCGCTTTTTGTTGCTGCAATTATCGCCACCTATTTTGCGAGATATGCCATTAAAGCCAATATATTTTCCGAAATGCTCAATGATAGAACTCAAGGACAGGACACGGTCCCTGAATGGTTGTTGACCTTGTTTGAAACCATTGTAACGAGCCCCACGCAATGGGCAGCGTTATGGGAGGCAACAAGCTCTGAAATGGTTTATACGCCGTTATGGCTGCCGCAAATTCCAATGTCCATTGGCACAACACTTCTTGCGATCGCATTGTGGGACAATCTCATTCGGTTTGTTGTTCTGGATAAAAGCAATATCAAAGGCGAGATGGTCTGATGACAGAAATTTATGCAACAATTATCTTTTTGATCGTCCTCTTTGGCCTGTTGGGGAGCTCGGTTTGGGTTGGGCTCGCGCTGATGGGCGTTGCTTGGGTTGGACTTGAATTATTTACATCTCGTCCGGCAGGGGACGCCATGATCACCACGATTTGGACAGGCGCATCCAGCTGGACGCTCACCGCCTTGCCATTATTTATTTGGATGGGTGAAATCCTTTATCGCACACGCTTATCGCAGGATATGTTCCGTGGGCTTGCGCCTTGGATGAGGTTGTTACCCGGCGGATTGCTGCACACTAACATTGCGGGCTGCACAATTTTTGCAGCCGTGTCTGGTTCGTCTGCAGCGACGCTGACAACCGTCGGCAAAATGTCCATTCCGGAGCTACGTCGTCGTGGGTATCCAGAATATATGATAATCGGCACGCTAGCGGGTGCTGCGACTTTGGGACTGATGATCCCGCCGTCGTTGACGCTGATTGTGTATGGTGTGACGATTAATGAATCGATCTCCAAATTATTCTTAGCCGGTGTGATCCCCGGTCTTGTGCTTGCCAGCCTCTTTATGAGCTATATCGTCGCTTGGCATTTTGTCCGCAAGAGCGAACGCCCAGAAGCCGATAAAGCCATGGGACTTGGTGATATGTTCCGGGAAAGTAGGTTCCTTATTCCGGTATTGGTTTTGGTCTTTGCGGTGATCGGTTCTATGTATTTCGGTTGGGCAACAGCAACCGAAGCGGCAGCTGTTGGTGTGATCGGTGCATTGGTACTCGCAGCCTCACAAAGATCGCTGAACTTGAGTACCTTTTACGAGAGCTTGATGGGCGCGACACGGACTTCTGCCATGATTGCGCTCATTCTTATGGGCGCTGCATTCTTATCGCTTGCTATGGGCTTTACCGGAATTCCTCGGGCGCTTGCATCCTTTATTGATGGGCTTGGTTTGTCGCCCATCGCACTCATTGCGATGTTGACGGTGTTCTACATTATCCTTGGCATGTTCTTGGATGGAATTTCATCCGTTGTTTTGACCATGGCCATTGTTGAACCGATGATCCGTCAAGCTGGCATTGATGTGATATGGTTCGGCATTTTCATTGTGATCGTTGTTGAAATGGCACAAGTAACCCCACCGATTGGGTTTAATCTTTTTGTGCTTCAAGGCATGACCTCACATGAGATTTCCTATATTGCCAAAACAGCCATACCAATGGTGTTACTCATGGTGTTGATGGTGGTTATTTTGGTGACCTGGCCTGAATTGGCGACGTGGTTACCAGATAATATGCGTGCAACGCCTGGATAGCTGGCCAACATAATCTAAGGACTGGGATGCAACTTCTATCCTATATCGGACAGCGGTCCGGCATATTTTTAATTGCCGGGGTGTTTGTTGCTGCGCTCTTGCCTGAAGTATCTTCGGTCATGCGGCCAGCTTTGCCTTTTCTTGTCGCGTTGATCCTTGCTGTGGGCTTTGCGCAATTTGATTTTAAAAAAGCCAGTTTTGAATTGCTCAAGCCAAGACACTTTCTGAGAACACTGTTGATTGTTATTGCTGGGACTTTGATTACTGCGATAATCATACGAGCGTTTTCTCAGATTGTAGAAATTCCAAGCCAGTATCTTTTGCTGATCACCGTTTTTATTGCAGCGCCGCCTTTGAGCTCGTCAATTAGTTTGAGCATGCTGATCGGCTTTGATGCGCGGCTGACCCTACAAGTCGCGCTTTTGGGCATGCTGCTTGTCCCAATATTGGGGCCCTTGTGCTTTGCCATCATTGGAATAGAAATTTCAGTGGCGCTTTGGGTCATGAGTTTAGACATTGCAATGATGATTGCAGGAGGCTTTGTTATGGCGATCCTCATCCAGCGTTTTGTGGGTCAGGATCGAATTGCATCCAATAAGGATATGTTTTCAGGTGTTGCCGTTTTGACCATGATCTTATTCTTGTTTCCACTTTTTGACGGTGTGATCGATCAGATTATCAATGCGCCTTGGCAGGCCTTTTATCTACTGCTGCTGGCGCTTTTGTTAAATTTAGGTGGTCATGTGTTTATGCGCTGGGTTTTGCGGCATAAGATGCCATCTGATCAGGCAGACGCGCTGGGCTTTATGTTTGGTAATCGCAATGTTTCAATCTATCTGGCAGTCTTGCCGTTTAATCCGCTGCTCAGTGTTTTTATCGCTGTTGCGCAAATACCCATCTATATAACGCCGGCGATTTTCGCCAGGCGTGGATCTAGAACGTAAGGTGAGGGGCTTTGATGTGACCAATCAGAAGCTTGGCATATTGATGCTGGATACCCAGTTTCCCAGAATATTAGGTGATGCTGGAAATCCGGATACCTATTCTAATGATGTCATCATTCATGTTGTAGAGGGCGTCAGCAGTCTTGATGTCGTCAATGATAAAGCGATGCCGGATGTTGTCCGTCAGAAATTCATCGATGCTGCAAAATCGCTCGAAGCATCTGGCGTGTCAGCCATCATTTCTACCTGTGGATTTTTGTTTAAAGAGCAGGACAGAATTGCATTGGCTGTTGATGTGCCCGTGATGGTATCTTCGCTTTCACTTTATGCGAAAATCAAGACTGTTTTGGGTGCTAAAAAGATCGCAATTCTCACAGCTTCCAAGCCAGATTTGAGCGTACTTCTCCAATTTTCGGAAAGTATTGCGCTGGATGAAGTTGAGATCATTGGCATGGAGAAATGTCAGGCGTTTTCGGAAGCGATTTTGCAAGAAAAGCAAAAGCAATCTGATATCTTAAAGACCGATGAGATTGAAATGTTCCTCAAAAAGGAAATCACGCATCTTTTGAAATCTGATGCTGATATCAACGCGATCTTAATCGAATGTGGAAATCTGCCACCTTATATTCCGGCCATCAAATCGGTGACAGATCTACCTGTTTATTCCATTTTGGATGCGGTTGATCAAATGATGCCGTGAATGGCTGGCAAACGGAAAGTAATTTCGAGGTTTGCACGGTTTAACCCGTCATAAAACTTCCCGGCATCAATAAATGTGAGAGATAATGTAAGCTCGACTGCAGCCTATCGCGGTCGATTGTGCCACCCAAACATAGTCTGACATGTTCATCCGCGTTGCCACCGACGGTAAATGCATCAGATGGAATAATGCCGATATGTCGCCCGGCCATATTGGCAATGATTTCGGCGCGTGCTGCCCCCTCAGGAAGGCGCAACCAAATATTGAACGCGTTCTCTGCTGAATTAAAATCCAAACCATCTAACGCTTTGGTCGCCATATTTTGCCGGATCGCGGTTTCAGAGCGAATAAACCGTCTGATTTGATCAGCTGTACCATCCTCAATCCAGCAGGTTGCCAGTGCCATCGACATGGGTGATGGCATAACCGTTAGTGCTCTTAAGGATTGAGCCAGTGCAAGCGTGTGTTTGGCTGACGGGGTCACCGTATAGGCAATGCGCAGGCCTGCACCAATGCATTTTGCCAAGCCGCCAATGTGCCAGGTTAAATCAGGGGACGACACAGCAAGAGGTGCTGGTGCTTTTTCGGGGATGAAGCCATAGGCGTCGTCTTCAATCAGTTGCAAGCCGTGTTTATTGATGATCTGTGAGATCGCTAAACGACGGTCCGTTGGGATGGTAATTGTTGTGGGATTGTGCAGCGTTGGATTGAGGTAAAGTGCTTTTGGTTTGTGTTGTTTGATGGCTTTTTCCAGCGCATCTGGCAAAATACCATCTTCATCCATTTCCAAGCCAATAAGTGCAACGCCCATCAAATTTGCGATATTCCTTATGCCTGGATAAGTGATCTTTTCGCATAAGATACAATCACCTTTGTCGGCGATCATGGATAATATTGCTGTCATGGTCGCATGGGCACCTGGGGTTACAGCAACGCGTTCAAGTTTGGGCACCATGCCGCGCAGGGAAAGCCAACTCGATGCTGCGATTTTATCCTTCTCCCCACCCAAGGCGGTTTGATAGCGCAAAAGCCCAAGCATATTGGTGGAGATATAGTCCAGCCCTTGCTGCATGGCTTCAATCAATTTTGGATCTTTTGTTTCCGGTGGCATGTTCATTGAAAGATCTTCAGCCGCTGATCGTTCAGGATCAGGCTGTGCGCCGTGCCTTGAGCTGCGGGCGATAAATGTTCCTCGGCCAACTTCGCTTCGGACTAACCCACGTGCTTGTGCTTCTGCATAAGCGCGGGTGACTGTTGTGAAATCGATACCAAGACGGGATGCCAGTTTTCGTTGTGGAGGCAGTCGCGTTCCCACTTTTAAAACACCGCTTCGTACATCTTCAGATAATGCATCGGCGATCGCGAGATATCTCGGTGTTCCGTCATTGCTCAGAATCGGTTTCCAATCGATCATAAAAAAGTGCCCCGCAAAAATTGTTACATACAATTGTTGCATAATGTATGGATCATTTTTTTTCGCATATCAAGATGTTTTGAAGCGATATTTTGACTACTTATAGGTCATTCACTGCACATTTAATGTGTTTTTGCTCGTGAAATATGCGTTTTGTATTTATAATGATTTTTTATTGTATGTAGATTGCACTTATGATTGACACATACAATTTACGTGACTTAGCCTTATGTTGTCATTTAGAAGGAGTTTAAAATGCCAGCTGTAGCTAAGGAAGCTCATAAAGACGGAGATTATTTCGTCGATTACGAAGAAAAAGTTTTTGAAGATGTCAAAGCCGATGAAGGCGAGAAAGCACTGGTAACGTTTCACACCGTTGCTTTTGAAGGGTCTATCGGATTAGTCAATATTCTCAATGCGATACGCTTAAACCGTAAGGGATACGAAACATCGATATTGCTGTATGGTCCAGGTGTCACATTGGGAATTCAACGTGGTTTCCCAACATTGGGCGATGAAGCATTTCCCGGTCACCAAAACTTTGCCGTGAACTTGCAAAAATTCATGGGTGAAGGTGGCAAAGTGTATGCATGTCGTTTCGCTTTGCAAGCACTTTACGGCCATGGTGAGCCATCACTTTTGCCGGGTATTACGCCGATTGCACCGCAAGATGTGCTCGATTGCATTCTCATCCACAAAAAGGCCGATGCCGTGATTTTGGATACATGGACTGTGTAACCCCAACCATGTCAGGCCGGATCGTTCGGCCTGACATAATCTGATTTAAATCCACCCCGCGGAGAATTAAAATTTAATGCGAACCGATACTGTCAGAGCCGCAGCTGTTCAAATTGCCCCTGATCTTTCAGGACGCGAGAAAACCATGGAACGGGTGTTAAATGCGATTGATGAAGCTGCATCAAAAGGTGCTGAATTCATCGTCTTTCCCGAGACATTTATCCCTTATTATCCTTACTTTTCGTTTGTTCTGCCTCCCGTCCAACAGGGGAAGCCGCATCTTGAATTGTATCAAGAAGCCGTTGTTGTGCCATCTGCGGAAACCAAGGCTCTTGCCAATGCGGCGCGCAAAACCAATGCGGTGATCGTTGTGGGAATTAATGAGCGTGATCATGGCTCGCTCTACAATACTCAATTGGTGTTCGATGCGAGCGGAGAAATTGTTCTCAAGCGCCGTAAGATTACACCGACTTATCATGAACGCATGGTTTGGGGGCAGGGCGATGGTTCCGGATTGAAAGTTGTCGAGACAAAAGTTGGTCGCGTCGGCGCGCTCGCCTGTTGGGAGCATTACAATCCGCTGGCTCGTTACGCATTAATGGCTCAGCATGAAGAAATTCATGCTGCCCATTTCCCAGGGAGTCTCGTCGGTCCGATATTTGGTGAGCAAATAGAAGTTTCTATGCGACACCATGCGCTTGAAGCCGCTTGTTTTGTCGTCAATGCAACCGGGTGGCTGACGGAAGAACAAATTCAATCCATCCATCCAGATCCTTCCCTGCAAAAGGGTTTGAGAGATGGCTGTATGACGTGCATCATTTCGCCCGAAGGACGCCATGTTGTTGATCCCATCACCGAAGGTGAGGGCATTTTGATTGCCGATCTGGATATGAAGCTCATCACAAAGCGCAAACGGATGATGGATAGCGTTGGCCATTACGCGCGGCCAGAGCTTTTACATTTGGTGCATGATCAGCGCCCCACGCAGGTGCGTCAGGTTTCAAATCTCGACACTTTAGAACCCAATATGCCCGAATTAGCAGACATCGCACAAAAGGAATTTGAACATGTCGATTTCTGAGCTCATCAATGATTTACAAACCCGAGGCATGCGCCTTGATGACCCAAATGCCGGCCACGAGAGTCGTCGTGGTGGGGCGGGGCCTTCGGACCATAAGGCGTTGACGATAGATGGCACCACTGTGATGGTGCCTGTACATACGGCACCGGCATTTAAAAGTCCTTATTTGGTAAAGGCGCCTGATCAAGATGGCTCATCTCAAGTTACCAAAAACGGTGAGGAAATTGCGCGGATCAAATTTCCGGGACGACCAAAATTTTATGATTTAAAAACCGCTGAAGGTATTCCATATAATCATATCGCTACTTTGCATTCGCGTAACGTTTTGGCGACAACGGTTTTGCAAACCTGTATTCGCTATGAAAGCCGTAAGAAGACCTGCAAGTTTTGTTCCATTGGCCAAAGCTTGGCTGCAGGTCGAACAATCGCGCATAAAACCCCTGAGCAACTGGCAGAAGTTGCCAAGGCGGCTGTTGAACTTGATGGCATTGAGCATATGGTCATGACAACGGGTACGCCCGCCAGTGATGATCGCGGTGCGTCGGTGTTGGTCGAAAGTGCATTAGCGATCAAGGCTGCCGTTGATATTCCCATCCAAGGCCAGTGTGAACCACCTGCAGATGATATTTGGCATCAGCGCATGTTTGATGCAGGCATTGATAGTTTGGGTATGCATTTAGAAGCTGTAACTCCGGAAGTTCGCGCTGATGTGATGCCAGGAAAAGCCTCAGTGCCGTTAGAGAAATATTTCTCCTCTTTTGAAGCGGCCGTTAAAGTGTTCGGACATGGTCAGGTATCGACTTATATTCTGGCAGGTTTGGGTGATACCGCCGACGCCATTTTAGAAATGTCGGAAAAGCTCTGCAATATGGGTGTCTATCCGTTTGTAGTTCCTTTTGTCCCCATTTCAGGAACGCCGCTTGAAAGTCTGCCAGCACCAAAATCTGAATTTATGGCAGCTATCTTAAAGCCGTTGAGTGAGATGATCAGAAATTCTGGAATGAAATCTGAAGACATTAAGGCGGGTTGTGGCCGCTGCGGTGCATGTTCAGCGCTTTCGACATATGAGAAGTTAAAGGTCTGATCATGGCTAAAAACGTCATCCCTTTTCACTCACCGGGTTATTTTATTCGAGCTGCTTCAACGCATTGGGAGCGGCAGGGAGCGTTTGATTTACGCAATAAAGTTTTTGTGGGTGAGCAAGGCATATTCAAAGAGCATGATCGTGATGATGTTGACGAGATTGCGACCCATCTTGTGGCAATTTCAACCATTGCTCATGAAGCGCATTCGGTTGTTGGAACAGTGCGCATTCACACAGCAGAGCCGGGGGTATGGTGGGGCTCTCGTCTTGCCGTTGATCCTGCATACCGCAATGTTGGTCGTTTGGGTGCTGAGTTGATTTCCCTTGCCGTTCGGAGCGCAAATGCGCGGGGGTGCCGTTTGTTTAATGCCCATGTTCAAATGCAAAATGTCGTTCTATTCAGACGCATGCGTTGGAAACCGGTCGAAGAGGTAGATTGTCATGGTGTGGCGCATATGTTGATGTCGGCTGATCTTGCGCATTACCCGCCGAACTACAGTCCAGAAGAGGGTTGGTATCATCGCCCTCACAAAATTGCGGCGTGATCAGATGGATATTTCGCAATTGGCATCTGAATTGAGATTGCACCCTTCTATTACTTCAAAACTATCGATATCTGACGCTGCAAAGGGGCTGCAGATAGGGTCTGGAAGTGCGGGGCATCCGGGCGATGACGCGGCATTTCTGCAACGTTCAGATGGTGGGTTTGATTTGTTGGCAGGTGAAGGTTTTATCCCATCCTTTGTGAATGATGATCCTTGGTTTGCCGGTTGGTGCGGCGTCATGGTCAATGCGTCAGATATTGCTGCAATGGGTGGTCGTGCAATTGGTGTGATTGATCAAATTTGGGCACCCAATGCTGAACTTGCCAAGCCACTTTTAAAAGGATTACGGGATGCAGCTGAGGCCTATGGCGTTTCAATTCTGGGTGGGCATACAAATTTTTCAGCGTCGGAATTGAACTTGGCGGTTTCGATCTTCGGACGCGCAAATAAATTGATTACAAGTTTTGGTGCACAGCCCGGCGATGTGTTGATTGCAGCGATTGATCATCGCGGAAGTTATCGGAATTTCGATAATTTTTTTGCGGCCAGCAATCGTTCACCTGAAGAATTGCGTGCTGATTTGGAGTTACTGCCGCAATTGGCGGACGACGGATTGGTCCGTGCTGGAAAGGATATTAGCCAAGGCGGGCTGATCGGAACAGCCCTGATGCTGGCAGAATCCTCAGGTGTCGGTATCGAGATTGATATTTCCCGCATAAAACCACCAGAACATATCGGCGTCATGCGCTGGATGCGATCATTTCCAAGTTTTGGATATTTGTTGTCCGCAACGCCTGAAAACGCGGCCGATGTTCAGCAACGGTTTGCGGCGCGGGGTATTACTGCACATGCAATCGGTTCGGTTAATCAGAACACATCCATTGATTTGAGTTTCGAAGGTCGCTCGACGCTTTTTTGGGACTATCAAGAAGCAGCTTATTTGGGATTGGGGAAAACGGAGGTCTGTTATGCCTGAAGTATGGTTCACGCTTAAATGGCCCGATGGCAGTCGGGAGCGGTGTTATTCGCCTTCAACCATTGTCACTCAACACCTTTCGGCCAATACGACCTACCCGCTTTCAGATTTCAGTTTGCGAGCAACGACAGCTTTGCAATCTGCATCCAATCGTGTTGCGCAAATATATGGTCATCCATGCAGCCGAGCGATGGGGCAATTGGAGCGTATCAATCATCAGGTTGCAAAGTTTGAGCAAGACAGCGATCCGATGGTCACTTGTTTAAGCATGTCTTCATAGGGGAACTTTTTATGAATTTAACAAATACCAATGAAAACAAAATCCAAATTCCTGTTGTCATAGTTGGCGGCGGGCAAGCCGGCCTTACTGTAAGTTGGTACTTACATAATAAAGGCATTGAACATGTGGTTTTGGAAAAATATCAAAAGTTCCATTCCTGGCGTGAAAATCGCTGGGACAGCTTTTGCCTTGTGACCCCAAATTGGCAATGTCGATTGCCGAATTTTCCTTATTCAGGAGATGATCCAGATGGCTTTATGCTTAAAGATGAGATTGTTGATTATCTCGATGGTTTTGCGCGAAGTTTTGAACCTCCTATTTTGGAAAATGTCGAAGTCAAAAACGTGAGCAAAGAAGCTGATGGTTATGATGTTATCACGTCTGATGGTCATTGGCATTGTTCACAGGTCGTGATTGCCACCGGTGGATATGATGCGCCCATTGTTCCGCCTTATGCAGAAAAGCTTGATCCATCTGTGATGCAGATGCATTCGAAAGACTATCGCCGGCCGGCGCAAATTCCTCAAGGTGCTTCCCTTATTGTGGGGACGGGAC
Source organism: Rhizobiaceae bacterium (assembly GCA_020628035.1). GTDB lineage: Bacteria > Pseudomonadota > Alphaproteobacteria > Rhizobiales > Rhizobiaceae > Lentilitoribacter. The sequence goes on along the minus strand of JAHDFS010000001.1, from coordinate 19,018 downwards.
AATCCGGTGTGCAGATCATGGAAGATCTGGTGCGCGATGGACGCAAAGTTCATCTAGCTGTTGGACCTGCCCCGCGTAGTCCGCGGAAATATCGTGGGCGCGATGCAACGGATTGGCTCTATGATATGGGGCATTATGATATAACAATTGCAGAGCACCCCGATCCACATAAGGCGCTCACGCAAACCAACCATTATATGTCGGGGCGTGATGGCGGTAAGGAAATCGATCTCAGGCGCTTTGTTGTTGAAAGCGATGTCAGCCTTTATGGCTCGCTATCAGATATGGATGATGAGAAGCTGCGTTTTCTTCCAGACCTCCGCAAAAATCTGGATGACGCGGATAATAGTTATCTCGGTATTTGCAACGTTATTGACGAATATATTTCAAAAAATAACATCTCTGCTCCCGTGGAAGCGCCTTTTGAAAAGCTTTGGGAACCGAAAGACGAGATCACTGAAATTGATCTTAAGGAGCAGGGCATAACTTCGGTCATATGGTCGATTGGATTTAGGCCGAATTACGATTGGATTGATGCTGATGTATTCGATGAAAAGGGTCGACCCGTTTATAATCGCGGTGTTTGTGATGTGCCAGGATTTTACTTCATTGGTTTGGGTTGGCTCAACAAATGGGGGTCAGGGCGTTTTCTTTCCATCAATGAAGATGGACGATATCTCGCAGACCATATTGAAAAGAGCTTAAATCAAGATGCGGTGGTGGCAGCTGAATGAATAGTCACGCAGCATTTGAGACACATCCTATTCAAAAGATAGATTGCGCACGTTCGATCACGCTCGGAATGGCTGAATTACAACCAGATGGCATATCTGAGCAGTGGTTTTTGAAACTGGGTGGGGATATTCATTGGTCGTTGATTGCCCAAGCCATGGGTCAAAAACAAGCTGTGTTTGAAGATGTCTATGGAAGAGAGGTTTATGCGGCGTTTTGTGCGACATCTATTGAGCTTTCACCACAAACCAAATTGCTTGCGAAAAATGTGGAGATCACCTCCAGCCTTTATCATGTCAGCCATCACCAGATCGGTTCGGTTCATAAAATACTGTTAGCCAAGCAAGAGATCGCATCATTATTGATGATTTCGACCTTTGTGAGCCATGGTGAGGACAAGGCGAATACATCAATTGTTCGCAATAAATATATGCCGAGCTTGTCTTTAGATATGGCGCCGCAGGAATTACTAACTTTGGCCGAACACGCCAGAACTACCGCCCGCGTAAATACAAATCCGGAGATGAAGTGCGATCGAAACCAAGATTACACGCCATGCCGATCACTCGACTTTAACGCGGTTGGGCTTTTATATTTTCCAAGTTTTTCGAAATTTACGGAGCGTTTTGAAGATCAAATACAAAAGACAACTCAGCCATTAAAGCGGCGAGAAGTCGTTTACCTTGGTAATCTAGATATCGGTGCATCCATCAATCTCGCATCATCTGGATCAGACGTTTTTATTCATCGAGATGATGGAAAACTGATCGCAAAAGCCTCTTCCAAACGATGTGCTATGCCGGAAAGTTAGTTCTTTGCCAGCTCCACGCGCTGCCCAGATAATCCGATATTGAGCGAGAAAGAGCCTTCATTAACGAGCCAGCGTCTGATGGTAAATGTTCTGCCACCCTTTTTATGCATTGGGTCATTTTCAGTAATTTCGCGTGCTTCTTCTAAAGAGCTGGCATTATAGATAATCATGCCACCGCCACTCATCTCTTCGCCCGTCGCATCTGACAAAGGTCCAGCGAGAAAGAGTTTGCCCTGTGCTTCCATCTCACCCTGGTAGGCGAGATGTTCGGGCAAGATGGCCAGCATTTGTTCCGGCGGCATGGCTGGTGTTGATTCGACAATATATAATTCAAAAGCAAGAGATCCGCGTTCTTTTGATGTCTGACGGTAGTCTTTCCAGCTTGGCATTTTCTCAATTCCTCCACATTCTCTACAAAACCATACTTTATTATAAACTCCGGTCAAATAAAAAATATCGATATTTATTGACGAATGGGTATAAATGTGGGTATTTTTGAATTATAGAGGTTTGGAAGCTAGATTCCTAAAGTGCGGGAAACGTCGAATGAATATGAATGTGCCAAATAGTGCACCCACTGGTGAAGAGTTATTGAAGTTGCGAGAAGCCGCTCAGCAAGATGCCCGTGATCTTAAATCAAGAATTCACCAATTGGATGATGCATCGATTGAGCTTATTCTCTCTGGTGCGCGTTCTCACTATGCATGGACAGACAAACCCATCGATGACGGGCTCATCCATCAGCTTTATGATATTGTGAAAATGGGTTCGACAAGCATGAATGGCTGCCCGGCGCGTTTCATCTTTGTGAAAACACCTGAGGGCAAGGCGCGCGTGGCAAAATCGTTAAAGCCTGCGAATGTTCCGAAGATGATGGGTGCACCGCTGACGGTGATTGTAGCTTATGACACTGAGTTTTGGAAAGAATTGCCCAAACTCTTCCCGCATGAAGACAGACGACACCTTTTTAAAGACAAGCCTGAATATTCTGAAGAGACAGCGTTTCGCAATTCCACCTTGCAGGGTGGATATTTGATGATCGCTGCCCGCGCGCTTGGTCTTGATATTGGTGCGATGTCTGGATTTTCTAACGCTGTTATTGACGAAGAATTTTTCAAAGGAACGACAGTTAAATCAAATTTCCTTTGCAATATCGGTTATGCCGATGAAACTGCGTTGTTTCAGCGTTTGCCGCGCTTTGATTTTGATGATGTGTGTGAGGTCGTTTAATGGTTGATTTAAAGCCTCAAATGACTGTGAAATTAAGGGCAAAGGCACAAAGCCCGTCTCATTCATTGTCCAATATTTCAATTCGCGATCTCAATTTTGCGATCGATGAACCTGAGGCACGAGGTGGTACCAATTTAGGGCCAACGCCTACGGATACAGCCATTTCTGCGCTCATTGGATGCACGAATGTGATTGCACATAAATGCGCTGAATCATTGCTCATCGACATTGGTCATTTGGATATTTCAGCTGTTTGCGATTTTGACCGACGGGGCGTGACGCTTCAGGAGGAGATTGATGTCCCATTTGTCAAAATTAAGCTGACCGTTGAAGCCGATGGCACAGCGACAGAGGCCGAATTGGCAAGATTGGCGGAAGAAGTATCGAAATATTGCCCGCTTTCCAAACTTTTCAAGCAAGCGGGAACTGAAATTGAAGAGAGTTGGGTGCGCAAAGACGATTAGATGAAACGACAGATTGCTGGCGTGGTCTGAGGAGGCTCTGTTTCATCAAGTTAACTATTAGGTTTGAGATCTATCCCGGTTTCAAACACAATTTGGGAGGAAGAAAATGTTAAAATTAGTCAAACAAATCAGTACTACGAGTGTTGTACTCGCAGCATTGGCGTTAGGAGCCAATACTGCTTTACACACATCTGAGGCATCTGCCGTTGAAACAATCAATATGATTGCGATCGACGGATATCCAGAGCGTTCTATGTGGGTAAAAGAATTCTCAGGTTTCTTTATTCCACGGGTGAATGAAGAGCTCGCCGCAGGCGGCAAATATGAAATCAAATGGCAAGAAGGTTATGGCGGAACGATTGTTAAGCCACGCGGTGTGCTTGAAGGCATCCAGCTTGGTCTTGGCGATATCGGTATTGTCACAACAATTTTCCATAACTCAAAACTACCTAGCCAAGGTATCTCAGCCGTTACACCGTTTATTGCAGCTGATGCACGCGTTGTCGCTCAAGCAGTTGATGAAATTGCCCGCGAATTCCCACAAATGGCGAAAGAGCTGGATGACGAAAACCAGGTTTATCTCGCAACAGGTGTTGTGCTGGATACCTATCAGTTGTTCTCAAAAACACCGATCAATTCACTGGCTGATTTGGAAGGTAAGAAAGTCGCTGGTGCGGGTTATAACCTAAGATATCTTGAAGGCATCGAAGGCGCAGCCGGTGTACGTGGCGGTCTGCCAACATTTTATAACATGATCCAAACAGGTGTGACAGAAGCTGCCATGCTTTGGCCAGAAGCTGCGAAAACATTTAAGATCGCAGAAGTTGCGCCATATATGCTCAAAGTTGACCTGGGTGCTGTGAATTCCAAAACAGTGACAGTGAACAAAGATGTCTGGAACAAACTGCCCGACGAAGTGAAGTCTGTGCTTCAAAAGGTTGCTCTTGAATATCGTGACCATGTTGCCGGTATTGCGATGGATCGCGCAGCTGAATCCCTTGAAGCTTATAAAGCTGGTGGTGGCACCGTTGTTGAAATGAGTGCTGAAGCACGCCAAGCATGGGCAGATTCAATGCCGAATATTGCTGTTGATTGGGCTAAGAAGCTTGATTCAGAAGGTGCACCAGGTTCAGATATGCTCAAAGCTTACATTGGTAAGCTCAAAGATGCTGGCTTCACGCCACTTCGTGACTGGGCTGCAGAACTTTAAGACGTTAACCGGCGGAGGAAATATTTAATGATTAGCGCGTTCTTTCGCCGGTTTTTCAACAGTTCCGTGAGTGTGGCCATTGTTGCCAATACCATCGGAACCATGTTGATCTTCGCACTTGTTGCGATCCTCAATGCGGATGTGGTTGCCAGAGGCATTTTGCACGACCCTATTAATGGCGTCGTCGAGCTTGTGATCTTTTCTCTGGCACTCATCGTATTCTTGCAATTACCTGATGTGGTCAGATCAAATCGCCTGACGAGATCAGATGGATTTTTGCATCTCATTCATGGGTTAAAACCCAAAGTCGCGTGTAATATCTCGCGGGTAATCGATTTTATTGCTGGGGTTTTCATGGTGTTAATCGCATGGACCGTTTGGCCAGAATTTGTCGAATCCTATGAGACATGCTCATTCTTTGTGGCGCCAGAATTTGGGCCGCCATTAACGGGTGATTTTTTCCGCGATTTATCTGACGCGTTTGGACGTTGTGAATATGCCGGAACGCCGGGAATTTTCACAGCACCCACATGGCCCGTCAAGCTTGCGATCGCGTTTAGCGTCACGCTCTGCGCCATCATATTTTTGCTCAAAGCCTTGCTCGATACTGAACAGGCCCTTTTGTTCGGCAATCATCAAAAGGCCATGGCTGAAAATGCAAAATCGGTCGATACGTAATGAATAATAAATACCAAAAAAGAAGCTTGTTATGACACCTGTAGAAATTGGCGCGTTTTCAGTCGTCGCAATTATTTTCCTTGTCTATATCGGCATGTATATCCCGATCGCTTTGGGTTTGGTGTCATTTGTGTCCATCTGGTTGATTTCGGGCAAGTCCATTTTAGCGTTTAACTTTTTAAAAGTGGCGGTGGGCGATGGTGTGGAGGAATATGCATTCGCCACCATACCCTTGTTCACCGTCATGGGGTTATTGGTGTCCAGGGCCGGATTAGGGACCGATATTTATACGGTTATGAGCCGTGGGTTCCGCAAGATCACAGGCGGTATTGGCATGGCAACGGTGGGTGCAAATGCTGTATTTGCTGCTGTGACCGGTTCATCCATTGCGTCCGCTTCTGTGTTTACCAAAATCTCAGTGCCGGAGATGCAGCGCTTAAACTATAACCCGCGCTTTGCTGTTGGCGTGGTCGCTGGATCATCGGTTCTTGGTATGATTATTCCGCCAAGTGCGATGCTGATCATTTACTCTTTTGTGGCCGAGCAGTCCGTTGGTGAAATGTTTCTAGCCGGCATTGTTCCTGGTTTGGTTTTAACGGCCGCTTATATCATTGGCATTTTATTGGCAGGGCGTTTTTGGCCATCATTTATTGGCAAAAATGTGAAAAGCACAGAGGTTGAAGAACTTACCTGGTTTGAGGTGTTTGATAAAACTGTGCCAATTTTGTTCTTGATCACTGTTGTGCTGGGCGGAATATACACTGGTTGGTTGACGCCGGTTGAATCGGGGGCTGCAGGCGCATTTGTCGCGTTGATCATTGCCTTCATGCGCAAGAAGATCACTTGGAAAGGTTTGTGGCAAACAGCCATTGAAACTGGTCATATCACCGCGTCTATTTTGTTTCTCATTTTGATGGCATCGCTTTATAGCCGCATGCTTGGTTATGCCGGTTTGCCAAATGAGCTGAATGCGTTCTTGCAAGAATATAATTTTGGTTTTGTGACCGTCATGATCATCTACGTCCTTTTGATGCTCTTCTTGGGCACCATTTTGGATACGGCCTCGATCATTCTCATTGTAGTGCCGCTATTTTTGACTTTGATTGAATCCATGGGGCTTAGCTTAGTTTGGTTCGGCATCGTTACTGTGATCGGTGCGGAAATCGGGCTGCTTACACCACCCTTAGGGATCTCGTGTTTTGTGATCAAAGCGACACTGAACGATCCCAAAATTTCACTCAAAGACGTCTTTATGGGTGCCTTCCCATTTGCAGTGATCATGCTGCTCGTTCTTGTTCTTATTATTAAATACCCAGTTCTATCCATTGGGATTTTGAACTAACTTATTGGAGGCCTTAAATGCGCAACGTAACAACAGAGTCTATTACCCAAGCATTTTTGGATTATTGCGAACCGGAGACGGATGAGCGTCTAAAGTTCATTCTAGATCGTTTGGTTCATCATCTACATGATTTTGTGCGCGAAACAAATCTAAGCCATGAAGAGTGGCGACGCGGGCTTGAATTCTTACGCTTTACCGGAGAAATGACCGATGATGAGCGTAATGAATTTGTGCTTTTGTCTGATGTTTTGGGGCTGTCCTCGCTTGTCGATATGGTGCATTCGCCAGAGGGTGTGACGCCATCAAGTGTGTTGGGGCCTTTCCATATTCTGGGCGCACCAGATCTGCCCGTTGGCGGTGATTTAAAGCGTGATAATGATGGCGCGACTGTGATTGTTGAAGGTAAGGTGACAGATCCCGATGGCAACCCAATCGCCGGTGCTGAGATTGAAATTTGGCAAACCGCAGATAATGGTCTTTATTCCAATCAGGATAATGAGCAGCCAGAATATAATCTTCGCGGCCATATGGTCGTCGGCGATGATGGTGTCTATAAGCTGACAACAGTGCGGCCTGCGCCTTACACAGTGCCAATTGATGGTTCTGTCGGTGAGATGCTCAAAGCAACGGGACGTCACCCTTGGCGTCCATCACATTTGCATTTCATTATTACGGCACCTGGCTATCGTTCATTGGTGACCGAAGTGTTCCCAAGTGATGATCCTTACCTGGATAATGATGCGGTATTTGGCGTGCGTGAAAAGCTCATCATGGAATATGTTGAACAGACAGATAAAACTAAAATCCCAGCAGGTTTGGAAATTGGTGATAATGTCACCATGCCGTTCTTCACAGTAGATTTTGATTTTGTGCTTGGAAAGGAAGCTGGCTAAACGCTAAAAAAGCGTTGGTTAGCTTTCCATATTTTCCTTCAAAAAATTGCCAGTATTGTCATAATGGCTAATCAATAATTTGGCTGCGAGATCCTCATCTCGCGCCAAAACAGCATCGCAAATTGCACCATGTTCTGCTGTTACATCGCGTTTTGGATAAGCCGCTTTACCTGATAATTGGCGATATCTGACATTTTGATCGTAGAGCTGGTCGCAGAATTTCAGGAGAAAACTGGATTCGCAGGCGGAAATCAGCGTCATATGAAAATGCTTATGGCGCTTTTCCCATTCTACATTTGCAATGAAGTGATCGCCATCTTCTGTGCGCGGCACGCGCGATAGACGATAAGTTGCGAGAACAACTTGTTCTTCCCAGCCGCTTTTGCCATTTTTGATGGATTCGCGCAAAGCCCGTTCTTCAAGCCAGCAACGCGTTTTCAACAATTCCTCAAATTCTGAAGCGCTAACAGATGCCACACGAAACCCGCGTTGATCCATGCGCTCAACAAAATGATCTGATGTGAGAAGACTAAGTGCCTCGCGAACTGGGCTTGAACCAACTTCATATTCCTGACGAAGTTTTTCGACTTTTAGCTTTTGGCCGGGTTTTAAAACACCTGAGATAATATCATCGCGAAGACGAGAGTAAGCTCGACTGGTTATAGACTCAGAAGATGTGACTTCGCCATTGCCGTTGACAGATGCTGGTTTGTCGAATTCTTCGCTCATTGTGTCTATGTTTTTCACGTTTTGGCTCTTATCTATGTCAAATCTTTAGGTTTTGCCCCACATTAATGTGAAGCACCATTTTTGATCGTTTACGCAATATCATCGATGGTGCTTTCCAACAAGGTCACGTTGTTCATGAAGCCTTTTGCAGAGCGAGATATGGCTGAAGATGTGGATATCTCACCATTTTCAACAAAGCGCTCGTGGTTTCTTTCAATTTCGTTGAGGCGATAGCTGTAATTGACCATGGCTCCGAATGAGTTTTTAAGCCCTGTATTGGATAAATCTGCGGGCCAATTGGTGCGTTCAAGCCGTGCGCCATTGCCTAAATGAAACTTTGCGACTGAATCGAGCGGTAACTCGTTTCGATCTTTTTCATAGGTGATGTAATAGGCGACGGCCATATGCACTGCGGCAGAGATTCTTGATTTGGTATTTTCATCTTCGAGCCATTGCGTGTTTTTAAGCTCTAGTAATGCGCTTCTGATTTCGTTTGGCAGCAACTTGGTTTCGTCGTTTAAGAAATTATTCAACCATCTTGCAAATCCAGGTATGGGAGAGAGGGTGACGAATTCTTCAAGCGCTGGAAATGTTTCGCGCAAATCCTCAACGACCTGTTTAATCAAAAAGCTGCCCAAAGGAATACCTCTTAATCCTTTTTGGCAGTTTGAGATGGAATAGAAAGTTGCCGTTTTTGCGCTTTCCGGATTTAAAAATTCTCGACCATCTTCAAGGATAAAGCCAATCTCTTGCGGTTTATCAGCGGTGAGCGCAACTTCCACAAAAATAAGGGGTTCCTCTTCAAGGCGTGGATGGAAGAAGCCGTAAATATGGCGATCAGGAGGATCAAGACGTTTGCGCAAATCATCCCAGCCAGACATGTTGTGGACGGCTTCATAGCGGATAATCTTTTCCAAGATTGACGCAGAGCTTGACCAATCAAGGCGTTTTAGGTTGAGAAAGCCACCGTTGAACCAGGAGGTGAAAAGCTTTTTAAAGTCTTTGTCTACGTCTGAAAGTTCAGGATCCTCCCTCATGAACTCAAGCAGATCTTCGCGCATCTTAATCAGCAAAAGCGTGGCATTGTCGGCCTGGTTGAGCCGTAAGATTAAACGCCGGCGAATGGGTTCGCTCATTTCAGACAAAAGTGCGAGATTGCTGTCAGACGGACTTTCTAAAAATGCGCGCGCCGCATTGAGCGCTTGTTCTTGCGGTGCTGAAAACTCGCTCAGTAATGCTTTGAAGAAGAGCAGCTTCTCCTGTCGCGGCAAATATTGGTAGCAATCGAGAATTTCGAACGACAATGCTATGCCCGATGCTTCACCTTTGCTCGACAAAAGTTTGTGGCACAATTCGATGACTTTATCGCTTGTGACTTTCTTTCGGTCCTCGTGTGGCATCCCAATTATTGTGCGCCCGCGATGGGCCACAGCAGATAAAAAGTTAGATATTGCAAAAGAGTTTGGCATCATAAAATAATAATATCGATATTTTTGAGACTTTACAAGTTGATATTTTGTCGAGTTAAAAGTCCCTGTTGTGGTTGGTGTATCCGAAAATAATTCATTATTTTCAGTACTATATTGAAAAATTGAGCGATAGATTGCACCAATTTTTTCATCAGTTTCACGGAAAAATTATAATGTAGATTATTTAAAAATATTGATATTTTTTGTTGAAATAGTAAAATATATGTGAAAAATAGTATCAGAAAAATCACCTGACAGGTCACACGAACATTATATTGGAGAAAAAAGTGCGCGAAGATCATTTTGAAGACGGAAAATACTGGGTAAGTCCGTATAACTTCGTGCCAGAGGTTAGAAAGTCCCTAGACCTTCCGGAAAAAGTAGACATTCATGATGCAACGCTGCGCGATGGGGAGCAAACGCCAGGTGTGGTGTTTTCCATTGATGATAAAGTTGCGATTGCACAAAAGCTCGATGAAGTTGGTGTGGAGCGGATTGAAGCGGGCATGCCTGCTGTATCGCCACAAGATGAAGAAGCCATCAAACAGATTACAAAGCTGGGTTTGAAATCACGCATTTATACTTTTGCCCGTGCAATGAAATCTGACATTGATAAGGCGCTTGAATGCGGTGCTGATGGCGTGATTATTGAGGTGCCGATTGGCTATCCAAAACTCGTCACGCAATTTGGTTGGACATGGAAAGATGTTTTGGCAAAGAGTGCGCCGATCATTCGCTATGCGAAAGAAAACGGTTTGCATGCAGTGTTCTTCCCTTATGACACGACACGTGCGCGTGCGGATGATTTGGAAAATCTCTGCAAAGGCGTGATGGCTGAAGCGCCGCCGGATTCCATTGGAATTGTGGACACAATGGGATGTGCGACACCTGAAGCGATTAAATATATGGTGCGTTGGGTCAAAGAGATGACCTCGTTGCCGATTGAAATTCATACGCATAACGATTTTGGTATGGGGGTTGCCACGGAATTGGCGGCGGTGACTGCTGGGGCGGAATGCGTTCATTCATGCGGTAATGGCTTGGGTGAACGCACCGGCAATGCCGCACTTGAAGAATTGATGTTGGGTCTTGACCTTCTATACGGCTATGACACGGGTTATCGCATGGACAAATTGCCTGAACTGGGTGATTTGCTTTCCAAGCTTTCAAACATCCCAATCCAGCGCAACAAACCGATCTTGGGGTCTGGCAACTTTACTCGAGAATCCGGTATTGGCATTAATTTCGTTATGCATGATCCGCTTGTAATGTTTGGGACACATCCAGCACTGACGGGTCGCGTGGGTGAAGTTGTTCTGGGCAAGAAAAGCGGAAAGGCTTCAATTCTTTATAAACTTGAAGAGCTCAATTTGGGTGCAGCTGACGATGAGCAAGTCGCTGAAATGCTGGCTGAGGTGAAGAAAGCTGGTATTCAAAAACGGGATATTCTTGATGACCACGAATTCAAGGCAATCGTAGATGGCGTACGTTCGAGCTCTGCTGCCTAGTTCTAATTGATATTGGAATGTTCATATGAACAATAATGTGGACATTCCAACCCTTTATCATTCTAAAACTTCTGTTTGCTCGCAAAAGGTTCGGCTGGTTCTGGCTGAGCTGAATATCGCTTGGCAGGGGCAAGTGATTGATCTGAAAAAGGGTGAGCAATTTACCAAAGATTACAGGGCTCTCAATCCAAAGGCGTCTGTGCCAACTTATATCGATCATGATATTTGTTTAACGGAATCAAACGACATCATGCTGCATCTTGCAGCAACAGTAGAAGAGGGGCGCAGTTTTTCTCTCAGCACAAATGTTGATGATGTGATGAAAGACTGGATGGTGGAATCTGTTCGATTTCATTTGGCCGTTCATGTGCTGACCACGCTTGCCTTGAATCGCACCAAACTTCAAAATTTACCGCGGGAAGAGCTTGTCTTAAAGCTGGATCGTATTCCGGATACGGCCAGAGCTCAACGTATTCATGATGTCGTGCAAAATGGCTTATCAGGCTTTGCAGCCTCGTCTGCAATCCTTTATTTGAAGAATATCTATCACAAGCTTGACCATAAGCTTGCGCGACATGAGTTTTTATGCGGCGAAACCTTGTCACTCGCTGACTTTGCCATTTTGCCATTTGTCATCAGAATTGGGTTTTTGCAGCTGACACCAGACTGGGCGGGTGAGCAATTTTTATCACTGGATCGTTGGACGACACAACTTAAGGAACGCGCGTCATTTGATGACGCGGTGA
>JAHDFS010000001.1:0-7106 GCA_020628035.1 Rhizobiaceae bacterium | reverse complement strand
CTGGATCGTTGGACGACACAACTTAAGGAACGCGCGTCATTTGATGACGCGGTGATGCAGTTTCATAGTCAAGAGGCACTTGAAAAATACAAAAGCCAAGGCATGCCTTTACGCGAAGAACTGATGAAATTGTAAGATAAGTATCAGCCAATTATCGCGAAAATATCACTTGCGCAAAATTCGTTTCTAAAAAAAACCAAATCCATATTTGCTTCACATTCCTGTTGGAAATGCATCGCATGACTTTGGTTCAGTGAGGTCATGCCATCGCGGTCAGGCCATCACTGAATCAGGCCTTCGCCATCCTTGAATTAACATCGAAAGGTCGATCGATATGTTAAAAACAATCACACTTGCATTTTCACTTTCAGCTTTATTCTCAATCACTACAGCGCATGCAGAAAAAGTTGAAATTTATCTCACTGATATTCTCGATAACGTTCAGAACGGATATTGTTTAGACATTGCAAAAGCACAAGGCGATAAGGCCAATCCAGATGATGGATTGCAGGGCCATACATGCTATAGCCCATCAGGGGAACTTGGGGTTGATCAGACTTTTGACTCTGCCAAATTTGCTGATGGCGTCCTTTATATGACTGAATTTGACGTTTGCGCATCCGTTGCTTCCAACGATGCTGATACTTCTGTCGATTTGGCCAGCTGCGACGGTAGTGCGGCGCAATCCTTCACGTTTTCTGGTCAAGGTACCATCACACCTGCTTCTGCAAATAGCATGTGTCTAACTCTTGCTGATGCAACACGCACAGGTCGCAGCGATGCAAACCAAATCAAGGTACTATCTCTTGTGCCATGCAGCGATAATTTGTCTGCATATCAGACCTGGTCTGTTCGCAGCTCAGCTGAATAGCTGTCACAAAAATAACTTGTATAGAAATATCTGTGGTTCCGGGGAGGCTGTTTTCATACTCGCCGGAAACACATTTTATCCTTGTCACCATCTTTGTTTCATGAGTAAGATTCATCGAACTTGAAAGGTGGTATGAACTTGGCCGACAAATGGAAAACCCTTACTGAAGATACAGTCTTCGAAGTCGCACCTTATCTTAAAGTTGTGCGTCAGAAGGTTCAGATTGATGATGAACGGGTGATCGATGATTTTTATCAAGTTCATTTACGGCCATTTGTTATCGGCGTACCATTTTTAGAGAATGGCAAAGTCTTGATCATGCGCCAATATAAGCATGGTGTCGGTCGTTGTTCACTGACGTTTCCAGGAGGGTTTGTCGATCCAGGTGAGGCACCAGAAATGGCTTGTGCACGTGAACTGTTAGAAGAAACAGGTGTGAAAGCTGCCCAAACGCATTTGTTGGGCACGTTTACTGATAATGGTAATCAGCGCGGCTGTATTGGTTCCTATTTTATCCAAACTGGATGCAAGTCTGTTCAAGCACCAGATTCCGGTGATCTTGAAGAAATGGAACAATTGGAAATGAGTGTGGATGAAATCGACGAAGCACTTTTTTCCGGTGAGATCGCCATCACGCATCATGCTGCAGCATGGTCGATGGCAAGACTACATTTAATCAAGTCGCCCTAAGGGATTGGTCCGGCTGCTAAACAGCCGAACCGGCTTTTCTAGATGAAGAACATCATGTCACTTTGCAGGCTGTCGAGCTGACAGTCTCTGATATTGATGCATTCATCATCGCTTAAGTCGATGGAAACGTTGTTTCCATTTTGAGAAGCGAGATCCATGAGATCGTTAAAGCTTGCAAAATCAAATCCCGCAAAGGTCATGGTATCATCAAGCGATAAATCAAGGATCCAATCGGTGCCAATCCCATCATCACTGTTAGTGAAAATGAAATTGTCAGATCCGCTACCGCCGATCATCTTGTCATTTCCTGATCCGCCATCGATTTGGTCATCACCGGAACCAGCATTGATATAGTCATTGCCAGTGCCACCATCGATCATATCATTGCCAGATCCACCATAAAGACGGTCATTATGCTCGCCGCCATCAAGGGTATCTGCACCGCCTCCGCCAACGAGACGGTCCTGACCGGATCCACCTGAGAGCACATCATCACCGGAGTGGCCATTAAGCGTATCCGCGCCTGAGCCGCCTGACATCTGATCGTTACCGCTATTGCCGTTGAGTGTGTCGTTGCCAGACCCACCTTCGAGAATATCGTCGCCAGAACCGGCTGATAGAGTATCATTGCCAGACCCGCCATCTAGTGTATCGGTTCCTGATCCACCAATGAGAATATCAGAATCATTGCCGCCATTCAGCACGTCGTCACCTGACCCACCTTCAAGGCGATCACTGCCATTGCCACCGTTTAGCGTGTCATTACCAGAGTTGCCGGACAGCTCATCATTGCCATCATTTCCGTGAAGTTCATCATTGCCGGAATTTCCAGATAGCTCATCATTGCCATTACCGCCGGAGAGATAATCGTTGCCGGAATTACCGTTGAGAACGTCATTTCCATCATTGCCATAGAGCATGTCTTCGCCGGAATTGCCGTTCAGATTGTCATCGCCATTACCACCAGAGAGCATATCATCGCCGCTGATGCCGTAGAGCGTGTCGTTTCCGTCACCGCCATAGATCATGTCATCATCTGGAAGAACACCGCCGTTCCCATTGGATTGAGGCAACATACCCAATACGTTTTGTTGTCCGATATGAACGGAGATAACAGTGTCATCGAAATCTTTGTCACCGCCGCCATAAAGGTCCTCAAATCCAATGAGAACTTCACCGCTCACGGTGTTCGCTCGCCCCACAACGTGACCAAACTCATCAGGATTAGGTTTGTAATCATTGGCGGATGTGCCAATGGAATGGAAAAGTGAATATCCGTATTGACTGCGCACTGCAGTTTCAGAGCCATCGTCGTCAACATGATAGAGTTCAACACTTCGATCCGATGTCGAACCAATGGCACCATCTGAGTTACGCAGTTCAAAATGGCCGGTTTCGGCCGATAATGCCTCACGGTTCAGATAGCCTTTTCCGTAACCGTTGGAGACAACAAAGAAACCAAGTTGCGCACCTTGGCTGACGTCAAATTGGACGTTGGATTGACCTGGGATCAGATCGCCGCCACTTCCGACTTTAGAAGCGTTTGGAAAAAGGATCTGAACGTTGGAGAAAGATCCATCAGCATTAATTTCATACACGCCTAACGCGTTGCGAAACCCCGCACCTTCATCCAAGAAGGTGACAGTCGCTTGGGTTGATTGCGTGACTTGGAACTGGGACATGTCGATATATTTGGGTTTACCATTGCCATACATCGTATCATTGCCGCCCTGGCCATAGAGCGTGTCATTGCCGGTGCCGCCGAAAACTTCATCATTTCCGCTGAGGGCTTGGATCGTATCGTCCCCCCCGGCGCCGGAGAGAACCTCCGACCGCCCTGTTCCCCGCATATTGTCAGCTTGGTTGGTACCAAGGACCGGGGAAATATTCATACCATCATATAGAGTCATAGCATATTTCCTTAAATTTTATTCTTGTTTTCAGGGGGTTACCAGCCAATTCCTTCATATGACTGGGTCTTGGGTAATTCGTCGAACAGACGTACGAGGTCGATCACCTTTTTGTTGTGCAATCGTGCACCGACCTGCATCTGGAAATTGGCGTTCTTTTGCGTGACCACCACAACATCACAGTCATCGACAAGTTCACCGCAATCATCTGTCATCATGTCTGGAAGTTCATCGATCAGTTGTTCCAGATGTGGGCAAACATTGCGCACATAGTTGAACTGGCCTTTAATGGCTGTATCTTTTCCGATGGCTGGGTCATGGGTTTTAACGTCGTAGCCGTCTTTTAAAAGCGATGCGATCACTTCAAGAATAGGGCTTTCGCGCAAATCATCGGTGCCGGCCTTAAAGGCTAAGCCAAGGAAACCAATTTTTCGTTTGCCTGTGTTTTTGACCAGATCGACCGCGGATTGGATTTGCTCTTCGTTGGTTTTTGCCAATGAATTGACGAGCGGTAGATCCACTCCCAATTCTTCGCCTAAGTGAGCAACTGCGCGCACTTCTTTCGGAAGGCAAGAACCGCCATAAGCAAAACCAGGTTTGAGGTAATATGGAGAAAGATTGAGCTTTGTGTCTTGAATGAAGATATTCATGACTTCGTGGCTATCAATATCGAGCGGTTTACAAATTCGACCCACTTCATTGGCAAAGCACACTTTGGTCGCATGCCAAATATTGTCGACATATTTGACCATTTCAGCAGCTTCAATTGTTGTGATAATCACATTCTCATCAACTGGCTGATAAACTTCTGTCAACGCAATCGCAGCACGTTCGTCATTGGCACCGATTACTGTTTTTGGTGGTGCTTCGAAATCAGCGATCGCCGTACCTTCGCGCAAGAATTCTGGATTAAAGCAAATGCCGAAGTCCTCGCCCATCTTCAAGCCAGAAGCTTTTTCGATTTCTGGAACCATGACATTTAGTGTTGTTCCTGGTGGAATTGAACAACGCATGACAACAAGGTGATAAGCATTTTTTTGCTTCAGGCCTTTGCCGATCATTTGTGCTGCAGAAATGATGTAAGAGGCGTCACAGCCGCCATCGCTTTTGGTCGGGGTGCCCACGGAAACGAAAGTTATATCCGTATCGCGTACTGCGGCTGTGACATCTGTTGTTGCTTTGATCAGTTCATCTCCAACGCCTTCTTGAAGAAGGTTCTGAAGGTTTTCTTCGTGGATTGGTGAAATGCCATTTGCTATTTGATCGACTTTCAGCGCATCAAGATCTGCGCCAATGACTTCGTGACCCAAATTTGCAAGACATGCTGTGGAGACAGCACCGACATAACCAAGACCGATAATTGAAATCGATGGTTTTGGTTTTTGGACATTGAACAACTCCAAGACATTTTGTTGTTCTGCAACTAGGTTGTTAATGTGAAAGTTCATGCTATCTACCTATGTTAAATTGATCTTGTAGATAGCTATTCAAGATCCATGCCAATATCATAAATATAATAAAAACAATATCTTATGCGGATTTCACTGTATCGTGGCATCGTCGAAATTTGCAGTTTGGGAAGTTCTCATTTGCAAAATGCAATTTACACATTTTGGCGAAAAAAAATGGCGGGTCGATTGGCCCGCCAGGTGCTGGGTTGATCCCAGTTTAGAAGTTGAAATAGATGAACTCCGTAAGCCCGTTTAATCGGTAAATCTGTATCACCGTGACGAAGAATATGACGGAGGTAAATGTGGCCCATTGTGGTGACATTGACCATCTAAGTGATTTCAATTTGCCGCCAATTTTCTTCACATCACCCGCTGCTGAGATTATCGGGCGGTGGCTGCGTGTCATCTGAATGCTGTTTGGCATAAAGGTGACAATCATGAACATCATCGCGAACATCATCATTGTCTGATAAACGCCGTCAGCGAATAATGCACCAGATGTTATGGAAAATTCTGAACCCATTCCGGCCATTGATGTTAAGACAGTTAGCGCTCCGGGCAACGTTTCTGCTCTGAAAAATACCCAGGCTACGATAACTGCAAGCATCGTAATCGACCATGCAAAGACAGTATAGATATGTCGACCCATAACGTTTTTGAACATGGTGCTTATTGCTGAACTTGACCAGAAATGGTTTGCGATCAGATAGCCACCGTGAAGACCACCCCAAATTACGAAGTTCCAACCCGCGCCATGCCATAGGCCACCCAAAAGCATGGTAATCATCAAATTGCCTTTACTTCCAAGCAAGCCCGAACGGTTGCCGCCCAAAGGGATATAAAGATAGTCGCGAAGGAAGCGAGACAAGGTCATGTGCCATCTGCGCCAGAAATCGACAATGCTGAGTGCTTTATAAGGTGAGTTAAAGTTCATTGGCAGTCGAATGCCAAACATCAATGCCAAACCAAGCGCCATATCGCAATAGCCAGAGAAATCGAAATAGATCTGGAATGTATAGGCGATCGAACCTGTCCAAGCAGCCGCCGTGGTGAGATCCTGACCTGCGTCGGCTGCGACGAACACCATATTTGCCAATGGCGCGACACTGTCAGCCAAGACAATTTTCTTAAACAAGCCAATTGAGAACAAAGTTGCACCCAATAGAAGGTTCGTGACAACTCGGTTCGAGAAGTTCTTCAAATGAAATTGCGGGATCGTGTCTTTTTGCATCACAATTGGACCAGCAATGAGTTGCGGGAAAAATGTGACGAAAAGAACATATCTTTTAAAGTCGCAATTGACCAAGTTACCTTTAAGAGTGTCGTGCAAGAACGATATCTGCTGGAATGTGTAGAACGATATTGCAAGCGGCAATATCAAATCCAAATGAGGAATGGATAGATCTGCAGCTGCGTTTACATTTTCGATCAGAAAGTCTGCATATTTGAACAATCCAAGCGTGGCTAAGTTCATTGCAGTGCCGAAGGCAAAGATCGCTTTGGATGGATTTTTAACAAGTGCTTTATGTACCAGGTAGTTAAATCCAACGGAACCGAGCAATAAAAGCAAGTAATAAGGGTTCCACCAGGCATAAAATGCAAGGGATGCTGTGATCAACCAGAGGATAATTCCAGTCTCAAGCTTCAGCGCACGTAAGGCAAGATAACCAAGCAGAACTGGCGGTAGGAATAAATATATAAATTCTAAAGAACTGAAAACCATCAGACTACTCCTTTACTGCAACTTCTAACTCAGAAACTTCATTAATCTTGGCAAGGATTGCAGCCGAGCCTTCATGCTTTAATTTGACGCCACGCATTGCGAAATCACGCGCCTTTGTAAGGTTTTTCTCAACCTGAGTGCCGTTGAGGTGCATACGTGCTAATTCTTCCATTGCACCGGCGTGACCGGCAGCTGCGCCCTGTTCAAACCAGTCGACGGATCCGGATTCAGGGAGTTTGAATCTGTTTTGTAAATGAAGCCGACCAAGGGCTGTCATTGAGCCTGAATAACCAAGCATCGCACTTTTTCGCAGCAGAGATACAACCTCGCTTGGATCAGAAATATTTGCGTGATCGAGACGTAGAAATGCAAGATCATGCATGGCAGCAGCATCACCGAATTGCGCTGCACGGCTTAGCCATTCATCAGCAGTATTTAAGTCTTTCTTCAACAAGTTTCCT
>JAHDFS010000075.1:8225-16097 GCA_020628035.1 Rhizobiaceae bacterium | reverse complement strand
TTGCCATAACAGGGTTCCAGTCTTTGTACTCATATTTTACACGTGGATCACCCAACAAATAAGGGAATTGAGTTGAACCAGATGAGCCGAACATCACCGTTCCGTCGCCATCTTTTTGCTGCTGGAACCAGTTTGCACCTTTGGTTGAACCTGCACCCGGCATGAACTTTACAACAACCGTTGGTGCACCAGGCAGTGCTTCTGAAAGTAGTGGAGCAAAGAAGTTTGCCCATTTAGCAGAACCGCCAGTTTCAGAAAATGGAATGGTCCATTCAATAGTTTTGCCTGACATATCCATGGCGTTTGCAGATGTTGCCATTGAAAGCGCAATCGCAGCCGCAGACGCAGTCAGAGCGAATTTAGATAGAGTTTTCATATATTCCTCCCAAGAATTAATCTCTACGGCAAACGCAAAGGCGCAATGGACCGCAGGCAACGTGTATTTCTCCCAAATACTATGTTGACAAATGTAGGAGTAAATGGCGAACCTTTCATCCAGCTTTCAAAATGAAAGTTTTTTAATTTGAGCTTTGGGAACACGATGAGAATAGCGGTTGTAGAAGATAATAGACCATTAGCAGATGGGATTGCACGTGCTTTCCGCGATGATGGTCATGGTGTGGATGAGCTTTATGATGGATCATCCGCGAGCCAGTTTTTGTCTCAAGAAACGGTTGATCTTATTATCTTGGATATCAATCTTCCAGGCAGGTCTGGCCTAGAAGTTCTGAGTTCCCTGAGGCGGCAAAATATTCAAACACCGATTCTCATGCTGACAGCCAAAGACACAATCGACGATAAAATTGGCGGACTAGATCTGGGTGCTGATGATTATATGACAAAACCGTTTGACCTGGCGGAATTGAAGGCAAGGGCACGTGCATTATTGCGGCGATCAGACAAAGATATCGCAAAGGTTTTGCAGTTTGGCGCCATTGAATTTGATGTAACAGCACGGGAAATTAAACTTCATGGCGAAGAACTAGATCTTCCTCGACGCGAATTTGCCTTGGCTGAAATATTGCTCAATCGTCGCGGTCATGTGATTTCAAAACAGCAGATTATCACACACCTTTATGGCGCTGGGGCTGATGTCGAGGACAGCACGGTCGAACTCTATATCCATCGACTTCGGAAAAAATTTGGTGACCATGGCGGCTTTATCAAAACCGTCCGCGGACTTGGTTATTGCTTTAAGGAATCGTCATGACTTCGATCCGCAGACGATTATTACTCTGGCTCATTATTCCGCTGACGGCAGTTGCTGTGATTGTGTCTTTGGAAACATTTATTTCCGCGCGCAAGATCTCAAATGATCTGCATGATAAAACATTGCTCGCGGCGATGTTGACAATCTCGGAGCATGTTGTTGCATCCAACGGCACACTCTTAGCAGAGCAAACGCTGAAGGTTTTGACAGAAAATTTAGGCGACGAATTTTTCTATCATGTGCTGGGCCCCAATGGCGCATTTGTAACAGGTTATAGCGGCTATCCCAGATTACCGGAAGGAACCGAATTAGAAGATGGCGTACCCATTTTTTACGATGGTGTATATCAAGGGAACCCTGTCCGCGTGACCATTATGCGGCAATTGTTATCAGGGCGTGACCTTAATGGTTGGACGACCATCACCACGTGGCAAGAAATCACTCAACGCGCTGACTTGACCCTTAGCTTATTTGGCCGATCGTTAATTCGCCTCATGGCTTTGGTCATTGCTGCAGGTGTAATTGTGTGGTTTGCGGTGTCTTTGGGTTTGCAGCCGTTACGTCGCCTGCAACAGGCCATTGATAGTCGCACACCTTTGGATCTGACACCGATCAAACGACCCATGCCAATTGAGTTAACTGGCATCGTGTCTTCAATGAATGATTTGTTTGCGCGCGTGGCAAGATCAAAGGCCAATCGCGAACGCTTTATCGGTGATGCAGCACATCAATTGCGAAATCCAATTGCAGCGTTAAAGGTCCAAGCTGAAGTCGCACTGCAAGCTAAGGATGGCAAAGCAAGAAACCAAAGTCTGAAACAGGTCGTTGATGTGAGCGATCAAACCAGCGAGCTTGTGAGTCAAATGCTCACAAATGCGCGTGCAAACGCAATTGAAAAAGATGCCGGTGAAACTTTTGATCTATCTGAATTAACACTGGATGCAGCGCGATCGGTCGCGACCAAAGCCATTGAGAAAGATCAGGATTTTTCGACAGATGTCGCAGAGGGCATCATGCTTAAAGGCGATAAGGTTTTAATCCGAGAAGCCATTGTGAACCTGATCGACAATGCCGTTAAATATTCACCGAAGGGCACGAATGTCTCGGTTACCCTCATGTCGAATGACGACGAAATTTCAATCCAGATCAGTGATGATGGTGAACCAATCTCCGAGGAGAAATTCTTCCGGTATTGCCAACCATTTTTCACCGATGACAGAGCGCAGTCCGGCTCAGGTCTGGGTTTAGCAATTGCCAAAGATGTAAGCGCCAATCATGGCGGTTATCTATCAAACATCACGCATGAGAATGGAGAAGGGAAAACCATCTCCATTATATTGCCGAAGCGTAAGTGATCGCAAATTACTTTTGAAAACGATCAGATAATTTTGCTGGCAGACCCAGAACAGCGAGATCTTTTTGGGAGAATTTTCTGCTTCGCTCAAATGCATTTGTCATGTTTTGTGCGGCTCTAATTTGGCTAAGGAAATTTAGTTGTCTCATAATTACTCTCCTTTTGATGCCTAAAAATATATCATAATACACAGCACTTAAGGTGTGCATTTTCGATATATCAGGCATGCTCTTGTTTGATAGATTGCGCTGCGCCATACCCCGCGCGCCGCCCAAAAACGGCGCCTGATGTTAGGCCGGAACCGCCCGGATATCCGTTGAAAAACACACCACCGACAAGTTCACCGCAGGCAAACAAACCTTCGATAACATCGCCATTTTCTTTCAGCACATTGCCTTGGTCATTCACTTTTAACCCACCATAGGTGAATGTGATCCCGCAGGTGACCGGATAGGCTTTATAAGGCGCTTTATCAAAAGATTGCGCCCAGTTTGATTTTGCGAGTTCAAGACCACTTGTCCCTTTTCCATCTTTAATTGTTGGATCAAATGGTGTGTCTTGGTCCACTGCTTTATTGAAGTCTTCTATGGTCTGGCGCGCTTGCTGTTTATCCTCAATACCATCGAGTTTTTCCACCAGTGCATCCAGCGTATCTGCCTCAACAAAATGCGCATCGTGGAATGTATATTCGCCATAAAGAAGATAATCGGTTTTTGCGTCGAAAATTTGCCAGGCAAAATGTCCGGGCTGTTCAATAATCGCGCGGCCAAATTGTGCATAAGTGTAATTGCGAAAATCAATCCCTTCATCGACAAAACGCTCGCCATTGGCGTTGAGCATGATGCCGAGAAAGTAGCAGATCTTGCGGTAATTCTTACGTTCAAAATGCGGGATATCGAGATTGCCAAAATCCTTCATATGCAAATCCATCGGCGTGGCATGACATCCTTGATAAAAGCCATATTCTGACGCGCCAAGATCCAGCGCCATTTTTAAACCCTGACCTGTATTTAAAGGGGTGCCACGCACTTTCGCTTGATCCCAATCAGAACCGATATATTTCTTTCTTAATTCAGGACTTGCTTCAAATCCACCGGAGCCGAGAATAATAGAACCGGCAAATAACTCGTCTCGATTGCCATCTTTATCCTCAATGCGAATGCCAACCACTTTGCCTTGTTCGGTTATGAGTTCAGTACCCGCGCAATTATATTGGATGCGACCACCTTTCTTTAAGAAGACTTCAAGTTCAGCGTCGACCAGACCAACACCTTCGCCATCTGCGCAAAGGGTCAAGCCACCCCAAAAGACAAACCGTCCGTCTTTTTCAAATGATTGGCGCTCGTAGATTGGTTCAAATTTAATGCCGTTTTCTGCGAGCCACAGCATGGTTTCATAAGAGTGATCGATCAAAATATTCTGCTCAACGGATAAGTCTCGTCCGTCATTAAATCCCAAAAGATCAGAGCTGAACTTATCCGCTGTATAAGATCCGAAATCGGTGTTTGGCAGACGCGGATCATCTGGATTTTTCAGCAGCGGCATTAAGTCATCATTTGAATTATAGACAAAGCGCATGGCGCCAGCGGTATATTTTGAATTCCCGCCCGCCAATGCTTCATCACCCTTTTCGATGACGAGTACATCTGCACCTTTTTCAAGCGCTGCGATTGCGGCACATAATGCGGCATTGCCTGATCCGACTACAATGATATCGGCAGTCTTGGTCATTTTTTATAAACCTCGGGATTAATCATATTAATAGGTTCTCCAGCTGCATAAGCGATGATCTGATCATAGATATCGCTAAACTGAAGTTCGTATTCGTCTTCCGTCACAAAGCCGATATGGGGTGTCGCCAATACATTGGGGTGAGTTGCCAGTGGATCATCTTGCCAAGTGATGGGTTCTTTATCAAAGACATCAATGGCTGCCGTTCCAGGGCGCCCTTGATTGAGTGCTTCGAGCAACACACCAGATTCCAAAAGGCCAGCGCGAGATGTATTGATAAAGAGTGCATCTTTGCGCATTTTTGAAAAATCATCGGCGGTAATGATGCCCTTTGTGTCAGGTTTCATCCGCACATGAACGGTAATAATATCCGGCTTTGAAAAGAACTCAGCACGTGAAGATGCGATGTTTTTCCCATCATTGACAAGGCGTTTCTGACCAGCTTCTGATGCCCACCAGATCACATTCATGCCAAAGGCTTGGGCGATATGCTCAACGCCCTTTGCAATGCGGCCATACCCATAAAGCCCCAGCGTTCTACCTTGTAAGGTGCGGCCCACACCCATCTGCCAATGACCATCTTTAATCGAAGCATTTTGCTGGGGGATCTGACGATAACTTGCAAGTATCAGCGCCCAAACATGCTCGACTGTGGCGTAAGATGGCGTACCTGCATGCATATTTGAGCACAGAAGTACGTTGTTCTTTGTGCAGGCTTCCACATCCACATGTGGATAAACACTTCGTTGGCTAATTAGTTTTAGTTTTGGCAGTTTATCCAACAAGTTAGCTGTGATCTGAGTGCGTTCGCGAAAGAGCACAAGTGCATCCATATCGACCAAGCGTTCAACCAACTCATCAATGTCTTCAACATGATCGTTAAACACGGTGACATCGTGACCGCGAAGTTTTTCAAACGAAGGGAGCTTGCGCAGCGTGTTGAACCAGTCATCTAGAA
Organism: Rhizobiaceae bacterium; assembly: GCA_020628035.1. Taxonomy (GTDB): domain Bacteria; phylum Pseudomonadota; class Alphaproteobacteria; order Rhizobiales; family Rhizobiaceae; genus Lentilitoribacter. Next base: position 10,844 of record JAHDFS010000075.1, on the reverse strand, counting down.
TAGCGATTTTCATTTTGTTTAATGGCCTTTTTGGATGAGTTCTGTTGTTTCTGCTTCCAGCACCGCAAGCGCGGATGCTATTTTTTGGCGCTGCCCCAGCAAATAATTAAACTCACAATCGCAGACGGCAATGGGCGTTGGATAATTGCTGATTTCGTGCGCTAAGATTTTTCGCGCAACAGTCAGCTCAGCTTTGGCTAGCGCCAAACATTCTTCTGTCGTCGTCACATCGCTTTGCATGAACAGCTCCTTTCCAATAGATAATGGGAGCCATAATAGACAATCAATATCATTAGAGATATTATATGAAACATGTAAAACTCATATATTTTGGATATGACAATGGAATTACGACATCTGCGCTATTTCAAAGCAGTTGCCGAAGAAGGGCATATCACGCGCGCTGCTGAGAAGCTTGAAATGCAGCAACCGCCGCTCAGTTTGCAAATCAAAGCGCTGGAGGAAGAACTGGGTGTTCAGCTTTTTCGCCGTTTGCCGCGCGGCGTAGAGCTCACCGAAGCTGGCAAAGCCTTCTTTTCAGACACTGAAAGATTATTGGATGATTTGGATCGGGCGATTTCTAAAACACAACGCATTGAGCGCGGTGAGCAAGGTTCCGTCACGATCGGGTTTACGAGCTCGGTAATTTTTCATCCATCGACGAAATTATCCATCCAGAACTTCAGAGAGCAAAATAGCGAAATTGAACTGAACCTGACAGAAGATGGCTCCGCCGAGCTTGTACGCGATGTAGCAGAACAAAAGCTCGATGCGGCCTTTATCAGAACCAACATCTCGCATGTTGAAAATGTGAAAACATATAAACTTGCGGATGAAGAAATTATGTTGGCCATGCCTGTTGGTCATCCGCTCTTGGCATTTAGCAAAATATCCGCAGCTCAAATGGTTGAGCATCCGTTGATCTTGTATCGTCGCTCTTCTGGACCTGGCATCTATGACAGCGTAATTTCTGCGTTGAATAAGAGCGATTCCTCACCAAATATCGTTCAGGAAGCACCGCGAGTTGGTGCAGCGCTTAATCTTGTGGCCACTGGCATGGGGATAAGCTTTGTACCCGCCTCGCTTTCCAATGCGCATTCAGAAGATGTGCGTTATCGCCCCATTGATATTGATCCACCTCTGACAGCGTCCATTTTGCTCGCATGCCGGAAGAATGAAAGCTCGGTGTCCGTTCGTTCATTCATAAATATGGCAAGACATACATTTAGCTGATCGTGCCCAAAATTAAGAACGCAATTGCGCAATAATACTTTTAATTGCCTCGACGATGGCTTGTGAATGGGCCACATTTAATGCTGATCGTTCGGGACTTGCAAAGCGTCTTGCATCATTATCGAAATATTTGCCAGACGCATATGCGAACTCATCAGATAATGCAGCACGACGCAAAATATCAGCGCCAATACTTAAATCATGCCCCTCAACGCCGAAACCTTCCTTGACCATTTTGCTGGCCAGTAAAGATCCAGGATTCACTGCGACGAAGACAGGACCATTGGGCATTTCTTTTGCCAATTCCTGCGTCCAGATGGTGATTGCAAGCTTGCTTTGCGCATAGGCTGACATTGCGTCCAACTGCACGCCGCCTTTAAGGGCATCAATATCAACAGGCGCTTGCGCCGCAGACGATAAATTAATCACGCGGCCATCTTCTGGCATGATGGGCAGGAGCTGTTGAGTGAGCGCATAAGGCGCGATGGTATTGACCATAAAACGAGTATCAAGCCCATCTTTTGTCGTTGTAACAGGCGTTTTGAATATGCCAGCATTATTGATGATAATATCGATCTTATCATGTTTTTTAAGGATCGCTTTTGCCATTTGATCAACATCATCAAGCGATGACATATCTGCCAGATATGTTTGTGTATCCCGGCCAATTTGCAGCGCAACGCTCTGCAATTTATCTTTGTTTCGGCCATGCAATAATATGGTGTTTCCTTCGGCTGCGAGCATCTTAGCTGTTTCAAAACCAATGCCATCGGTGGCACCTGTGATTAGAATTGTTTTGCTCATTTCATTATTCCTCATGTGAGAAGTTTGGTAGAATGTCTAATGCCAATTGTTTCATTGTCTGTTCGACATCATTGTTGTTAAAACGCAGATTAAGCGCGACATGATTGACACCGATCTTTTCAAGTGAACTGAGATATTCGATCAGGTATTTTGAACCGGATCGAAAGCCCAAATGAATGGGATGCGGCTTCGTGTCCGGATTTTCTGCCAGATCAATATAAAGCGACTGCATGACAGGCTTATTTGGTAATTGGAATGATTTGATCCCCGCACGGTATTTATCAATGATATGTGCCTGTGCATCGACATTGCGCGGATAGGTCATCCAACCATCGCCATTTTGTGCAATCCAATCTGGATGTTGTTGGCTGCCACCCGTGATCAATAACGGCAATTGCCCGGATGAAGGTTTTGGCAACATATCAATACCACCTGAGACTTCACCATAGGCATTTGCAAAATGCGGCCGGGAACTTGCCATCTGGCGAATATAATCGACACTTTACCGGAACCGCTCACCGCGATCCTCAAATGTCATATTCATAGCGGGATATTCTTCAGGCCTATCTCCTGAAGCAATAC
>JAHDFS010000075.1:0-8125 GCA_020628035.1 Rhizobiaceae bacterium | reverse complement strand
AGTCGCCGCGGATTTTTAGGTGGGGTTCTGGCATTTGGTAGTTTTGCCGTTATGAATTCTGGATTTGTTGGCGAAGCAAAAGCTGCAGATAATCGATTTGCGTTTGATCAAATTGCGATCAGCACCGAAGACGCGATTAAAGTCGCACCCGGCTATAAGTCAGAAGTTGTTGTTCGCTGGGGAGATCCACTCTTTTCAGATGTTCCTGAATTTGATCACGCAACACGTGGCACAGCGGAAAGCCAAGCGCGCGCTTTTGGTGATAATATCGACGGGATGGAAGTTTTTGCCCATGATGGCAAATTGATCTATGTCGCTAATAATGAATATACCAACCGCTCAATCATCTGGGGTAATAATCCAGATGGCAAAGCTGCAAGTGACGATGACATTGCCAAAGGAAAGATGGCGCATGGCCTGACAGTTGTTGAGATCGCCAAAGGTGAAAATGGCTGGAATATTGTCAAAGACAGCCCTTATAACCGCCGCATCACCCCAGATACCGAAATGGCTTTGACAGGCCCGGCTGCTGGCCATGATCTTGTAAAAACAGACGCTGATCCAACAGGCACCGTCTCTTTGGGTACATGGAACAATTGCGGTAACGGCATGACACCTTGGGGCACATATTTAGCATGTGAAGAGAACTTTAACGGCTATTTCTCTGCAACTGATGAAGATCATAAAGTCTCAGCCGAACTCAAGCGCTATGGCGTGTCGTCAAAAGACTGGGGTTACGGCTGGGCGAAAATCGATGATCGTTTTAATGTTCAGAAAAACCCAAATGAACCAAACCGCGCAGGCTATGTGGTTGAACTTGACCCGCGCGATCCAACTTCAACACCGAAGAAGCGCACTGCGCTTGGTCGTTTCAAACATGAAAACGCTGAAGCTGTTGTCAATAATGATGGTCGCGTTGTGATCTATATGGGTGATGATGAGCGCGGCGAATTTTTATACCGTTATGTCTCTGATGGTGTTTTTGCGCCTGGAGCTGACACCAATGATTTGATGGAAAATGGCACACTTTACGCGGCTAAGTTTGACCCGTCCGGTTCTGGTAAATGGCTTGAATTATCTCCTGAAGCAACCGGCATGTCCAAAGCTGAGATTTGCGTTCATACGCGTATCGCCGCTTCTAAAGTGGGCGCGACAACCATGGACCGTCCGGAATGGGTCACCTCAAACCCGAACGCATCGGAAGTTTATTGTGCGCTCACAAACAACAAGAACCGTGGTATCAAACCAAATGCGGGTGGCGATCTTACACCCGTTGAAGGCCCGAACCCACGGGAGGGTAATCCTTATGGTCAGATCGTACGTTGGAAACCAGCAGGCTCTGATCATACGGCGGATACATTTGCCTGGGATCTATATTGCTTGGCGGGAAATCCAGACGTGCATGATGATGCGCTTGCGGGCTCACCCAATATTAATGCGGACAATATGTTCAATTCACCCGATGGCTTGAAGTTTGATTCAAACGGTCTGCTGTGGATCCAAACAGATGGCAATTACAAGAACGAGGAAAACTTTGCCGGTCACGGTAATAACCAAATGCTTGCCGGTGATCCGGTGACAGGTGAAATTCGCCGCTTCCTCGTTGGTCCAAAAGAATGCGAAGTCACGGGGCTCACATGGTCACCTGATCGTCGGACAATGTTTGTCGGCATTCAGCATCCGGGTGAACGTGGAGACAGCCATTGGCCAGAAGGTGGTGACGCTGTGCCGCGTTCTGCATTGATTGCCATTACCCGCGAAGATGGCGGCTTGGTGGGTTAATTCCACAATTCCATAAAATAAATATGCCGGCTAAGTTATCTTAGCTGGCATACTAATTTGAGTTCATATCCAAGATAAATCAAGTTTGCCTTCTGGGCGCCAGCCTATCGATTTCAGGCGGGTATAATCCATGGCATTATAGTGATCGGCTTTTGCGCGAACCGGAAGATAGTCTTTGCGCACTCGTTTCGCATCCGCATAGGTCTCCAACAATTCACGACGATCGAGCAAGATATCAGAGACATTGAAAATTGGCGCGATTTCATGATTTGCTGCACGCTTGATGTCATCTATTGATGCATCCAGCAAAAGGCTCGCAGCATTGGCGAGATCTTCGCCGTAAACTTCGGTTCCGACCCTTGGTGCTATCTCTTTGCCACTCTCAAAATCATGAAACAACTCAGTCCATTTATGTTTAAGTGGCCGCTTGGCGGGGCCATAAACGCCAGTTGCGCGCAAAATGATGGGATGAAAATTCTCACCTGCGAGATCTTCAAGCGCGCGTTCGGTTCTAAGTTTCACCTCACCATAAAGCGTATCTGGTTTGGGCTCTTGTGTTTCGTATAAATTCACGCCCGGCTTCTGCGTGCCATAAACCGCGCGACTGGAAAGGAACAAAGCGCGCGGTACACAAGCAGCTTTCACCGCATTAAACAACAGCATGGAGCCATCATGGTTGAGGCGCATAAATGCATCGGGATCATCACCCTCGCCGCCACGATATTTTCCCGGCACGTGATGAAACGCTGCATGCACAAAACCATCGCAACCTGAAAAAACACTTGGATCATAATCCGTCTGAGACAAAGACATAGATTGAAATAAAACCGGCTTGCTGAAAAAATCTGGTTGTGGCGCTTTGCGACCCAAAACGAGCACTTGATGGCCAGCTTCTTGGAGCCCCTCCACAATGAAGCGTCCGACATAGCCCGAAGCACCGCTGACGATGATCCGCTTTACCGTCATGGTGCTTTTTCTGTTATCGGATTGGGCAAATCATCGACATTTGGAATATCTTTCCCAGAATAATAAGCCTGCCACAACTTGATCAACAGACTAAGCTGTTGTGATTTTGGGTGATCGACTTGCCAGGGTTTTTCATATTGATAATGGACGATATGAACGGATTTCCAATCCCACAATACTGGCATATTGAACCAGACATATTGCAGCATGTTGAAGAATACCGGCAAACCATGCCAATCTTTAAAGAAGTGCTCCAAGAAGCTTTGGTCCGTGCGGCGCCAATAGGCTTCAGGTTGATCAAGTTCTGCGAGCATTGTTTCAAATGTGCGCTTGGATGGCGTTGCGACAAACACACCAGAATTTAACCGATGAAAATCTGCCAAGGTTTCATAAACATTTGGCGCTGCTGAAAATTCGGGATAGCCAAACAGTTTATCGACATTGCGAACAACAATTGTATCCGCATCCAAAAAGACCACGCGATCATATTCATCCATCTCCCACAATCGAAGCTTGATGAAATTATCCAATGGCGTGTGAAATTGCGGCTTTTCACCTTTTAAAAAGGGAGATTTTGAATGGATGTTTTTCTTGGCGTGACGCTGGTTAAACGCCTCTGACATTGGCAAATGAGACACCCGCTGCAATTGCGCGCCAAGCGCGTCCAGTGGTTCAAGAGCGCTTGGTGGCACAGCTTCTGTATAGAGCACAACAATGGCAGCTTCAGAGCCCGACAATAAGATTGAACGGACAAGCGCGACTGCTGCCATGGCATAGTCGCTATTGGTCACCAATGTCACATAAGCATGTTTTTCCGGCATGTTATGAGACAATTTTCAGACTAAGATTTTCCGGGTCCGTTTCAACGGTTTTGGCAATATCTTTGGTCCAGGCGGAAGCTGCAGGAATACGACTACGATCGACGCGGTATGAGAATTTCTTTGCCACTTCGAGCACTTCATCTAACAAACCTTCCTCAAGAGTAATTGGATTTAATCCCAGTTCAAGGAATTGGTCGTTCTTCACTACAAGGTCATTCTCAACTGCCTCTTTTCGAGGATTAGGCAGATAAGCGATTTGCGCGCCCGTTAGTTTTGAAATTAATTCAGCCAGATCGCGCACCCGGTGTGTTTCGGTCATCTGGTTAAAGATGCGTACCTGATCGCCAGCTTTCGGCGCTTCGTTTAAAGCAAGTTCAATACAGCGGACTGAATCTTGGATATGAATAAAGGCGCGTGTCTGACCGCCTGTACCATGGACGGTCAATGGGAAATCAATCGCAGCTTGGATAAGGAAGCGGTTTAAAACTGTGCCGTAATCGCCATCATAATCAAAGCGATTGATCAATTGTGGGTGCTTACGCGTTTGCTCTGTATGCGTCCCCCAAACAATGCCTTGATGAAGATCGGTAATACGCAGCTGGTCGTTCTTGGCATAGAATTGAAACAGCAGCTGATCCAAGCATTTCGTCATGTGGTAAATCGAACCTGGATTGGCGGGATATAAAATATCTTGCTGTTTAACTTCGCCATCCATGGTTTGAATACCAACCGGCAGATACCCTTCTGGAATAGCGGCACCAACGGTTGAATAGCCATATACTCCCATGGTTCCCAAATGCACCAAATGTGCATCCAAGCCAACCTCGACCATTGCGCTTAAGAGATTATGCGTGCCGTTGACATTATTATTGACGGTATAGTTTTTATGCCGATCGGTTTTCATGGAATAAGGCGCGGCGCGTTGTTCGGCAAAATGCACAATAGCGTCAGGACGATGTTCAGCCAGCCAGTTTTTTAACACATCATAATCTTTGGCCAGATCAATGAGATGAAAATGAATGCGACGGCCTGTTTCCGCATGCCAAATACGTGTGCGTTCCTGAATGGAATCCATTGGGGTCAGTGATTGAACACCCAGCTCTGTATCAATCCAGCGGCGTGAGAGATTATCGATAATATGAATATCGTGGCCTTTTTCAGATAAATGAAGTGATGTTGGCCAACCCACAAAGCCATCTCCACCAAGAACTGCGATTTTCATATCATTCTCCAATCAGATAATTGCAACGCGGTCTCAATAACAGGCTTTTTTGACAGAATGAAGATAGTCAAGCCGACAATCTTACTTACAACCCCTTATTTGTGGATGCGTGATATGCTGCAACGCGTGCTTTAGGCACAAACTCATAATTTTGTGGTGCCAACTTTGAGATTGGAGCACGCGCGCCAACTGAGCTTGCAAAAGAAAGGCCCCCAATTGGGGGCCGTTCTGATCTTTGGTTTTTATGCTTCTGGCTATCAGGCCGCAGCAACATCAACCTGCACATCTTCCGTTTCAAAATGAGAGACATCATTATGTAGAGCTGCGGAGAAACTCCGTAACAAACTCGTCACTTCTGATGTCTTGCGCGCTTCACCCAAGGTCGATTGCATGAGCTCTTCGATATCATCCACGAGACGTTTGATGGCGGAGATATTTTGCGTATCAGACTTCGACGCTTGGCTGATTTCAGAAATGATTTTCGCTGAGTTTTGCGCAACATCAGTGATTTGGCCCAGTGAATTCTTAATCTCATCCATTACGGTTACCCCGCCTTGTATCAAGACATTATTCTCTTTCATGATACCGCCGATTTCCTGAGAAAGATCAGCAACGCGAATTGATAGATCGCGAATTTCCTGCGCAACAACTGCAAAGCCCTTGCCCGATTCTCCAGCACGCGCGGCCTCAACGGCTGCATTAAGCGCAAGAATATTGGTCTGGAACGCAACGTCGTCCACAAGCTCAATGAACTTCTGCGCTTTTTCAGATGATTCTTTGATCTGATGCATGCTTTGCAAAGCAGCATTTGCTTTTTCATGAGACATGCCAGAAAGCTTACTCGTTTCCGATGCTGCTAGAGACGCATCTTCAGCATTTTTAGCCGTGCCATAAATCGCAGATTCCATCTCCGTCAATCGTTGTGTGGATTCATTAATTTTAGCGCCCTGAATCTCTGATTGATTGCGAACTTTTGATGCTGTTTCATCCAATTGACCGGCGGATCCGTCAATTTCTTTTGAACTTGAACTGATCGTTTGAATAACTTTCGTCATTTTGGATGTGGCCTCATTATAGGACAGTCTAATATCTGCAAAGTCACCTTGGGCATCCTGCATCTCGACGGTTTTAAGACGGCCATTGGCAAGCTCTGAAAGGGAAGTTTTCATATCGCCAACAACATTGGATGTTGCATCCAGGAGACCATTTAGACCTTCTGAAATGGTTTTGATCACACCCGTTTTGCCTTCAAGATCCATGCGGCCCTCGAGTTGGCCTTTTCGTGCCGCATCGATGATTTTCGAAATCTGCATAACCGCATGCTTTTCTTGTTCTGCATAGGCCGCACGTTCAGCAGCATCACGGCTCTTAGCTTTTTCTTCATCCTCCAAATTATTGAGAAGAAGATTAAATAATTCCGCAAGCTCACCGGCCTCATCACCTGGCTCCACCTTTAAGCGCGTGCCAAGATCTGCGTCTCCGGTCACCAAAGTTGCCAGCACTTTTTGCAATTCACCCGTTCCCAACGACGCGCCATGTTCAGCGACATTTAACCCATCATGCTCTTCTTCCTGGGTTACGCGCAATCCAACGACGATATCCACCAATTTGAAGACGATAAATGCAAGCGGGAAAGCCCATGCAAATGCCACAGCGACACCTTGCGCCTGAACGAGGAACTGATCCCAGCGTGTTGCGGCGACAAGATTTTCCTGCGTTGCAAATACAGCCACAAGCAATGTGCCAACCACGCCACCGATCCCGTGAACTGAGACCGCGCCAACCGCGTCATCAAGCTTGAAGAACCTTAGCAAAATTTCTTCGCTAGCAACCACACACATGCCGCATAAAAGACCGATAATGGCAGCGCCTTGCGGATCCACAGCAAAACAGCCTGCCGTAATACCAACTAGGCCACCAAGCAAACCATTGATCGAGCGCGTTGGGTTATAAAGTCCATCATAAAAACGACCGATAAACATGGCTGCAATTCCGCCAAATGCAGCGGCGATGACCGTGTTTGCCACAACACGGGCAAAGTCGGGTGTGCCCGCTGTTGTGGAACCACCATTAAAGCCGATCCAACCGACAAGTAGCACAATGGCGCCACCTGCAGATAGCACAGTTGAATAACCTTGAATTTCAATTGGTTTTCCATCTTTGCCAAAGCGGCCAAATCGCGCACCCATGACAACGATGCCGGCAAGACCAACCCAGGCACCTACCGAGTGCACCACCGTGGAACCTGCAAAATCGATAAAGCCTGCATCGGCAAGCCAGGCCGGATTATCGCCTATAAGCAAATTGCCCCATGCCCAATGGCCGTATACCGGATAGATGAAAGCCGCGATGACAATAGAAATGAGAAGATAACCGCCAAATTTCATCCGTTCGGCCACTGCGCCTGACACAATGGTGGCAGCCGTACCGACAAATACGGCCTGGAAGACAAAGAATGTATAGGGCCATTCTTCCATTTTATTAAACATGCCAAGCTCGGACACACTGCCAAGCCATCCGCTTTCGCTCGCGCCAAACATGATGCCAAAACCAAAGAGATAGAACACGACGACGGCAAGAAAGAAATCAGAGATGTTCTTCTGTGCAACGTTGATTGAATTCTTTGAACGCACCATACCAGCTTCAAGTAGCAAGAACCCAAACTGCATCATCAGCACCAATGCTGCAGCGGTCATGGTCCAAATATGATCTGAATTTGTTTGCTGCGCGTCAATTTGTGTTTGAAGTTCTGCTGCCCAATCAGGCAATGTTTGTGTTGCTGCCATCGCAGCACCTGCCGTTACAAACCCGCAAAAGAGACATAACGAAATAATCGATAACTTTACAAAAGAAATACTCATAGCTCCAACCCCAGACATATAAAATGACATGCAAAAGCAGGCTACGGCATCATACCAGCGTAAAATTACGCCCCTTAAACCTTGTTATTCAGATTAAACCTTAATTAACTATGAAAATTGATCACGTGATTCCACGGTTTTGATGAAAATTATAGTAAATTTACAACTCTTGGTTTTTGATACTAAATGTCTCAAAATTTAAAGGCGCAATTGAAGGTTGTTTGCGGCAGTGTGATCGCACTTTAAAATGATGGATCTATCTAAGAAAAATCTCCCTCAGATATATAATTAACCGAGGGAGATGTTGAAGCATGATCGCGTTTTTACTTTTTCATTTTTAGTTTTGAACCATCAAATGTGGTGACTTGGGCATACATAAAGCCATCTTTGGTTACATAAGCATCTGCACCTTTATATGGCTCTTCCAGAAAATCTGCATCGGCTTCCCAAATCACATTGAGCGTGCCTTCAAC
>JAHDFS010000074.1 GCA_020628035.1 Rhizobiaceae bacterium | reverse complement strand
ATGGCTAAATCATTGGCTTGATCTTTAGATTGGCAGACATCAGCGCGGATGAATTTATGCTCTTTTTGCTCGCCATCGATCTCTTTGGTGATCACGCCGCATAGACGAAACTGGCCCGATTCTGAGATCGGTGTTGAAGTGATTGTATAGCCTTCATAGCTCTCCTGTTTATCGGGAGCTGCAGGTGCTGCCTCACCGCCAAACATTGAACCGAGTTTTTTCAAAAAGCCAACCATTTCAAGCACCTCATATCGCAACAAAGCTTATTTAATACCATCCTTAGCGCATGTTGGACTTGCCATCAACCGAATCCATTGTAAGATAATTTTGCGACGTTAGCCTCCCAAGCAACACGCAATTAGACAAGCGAAAAACAAGCGAATTAACATTGACAGAACTTCCGACAATTGCTGATTCATCTTCAGCACGTCTTAAAAACTCTATTTCTCAACTTATTCATTCCATTTATCCCGATCTGGATAACGAAGCGCTGACCGATCAGGTAATTGACGCTTATTGGGATGAAAACAGCCAGCCGCGCCGCCGTGGACGTGTTCCGAGCAATGAACTTTGGTCTGAGAAAGACAATTATGTCATTACCTATGGCAACAGCTTTGTTGATGGCGAACATAAGCCGCTTGATTTGCTCAACGACTTTCTGCACCGGCATTTGCGCGATACGGTCAACGGTGTGCATATCCTGCCCTTCTTCCCCTATACATCAGATGATGGATTTGCGGTCACAGATTACCGCCAAGTCGATGGTCTGTTAGGATCATGGGAAGATATTAGCCGCATTGCTGCAGATTTTCGTCTCATGTCCGATCTCGTGCTCAACCACATGTCAAGCCAAGGCCATTGGTTTAACGAATATCTGCAAGGTCATGAGCCTTATAATAAGTTCTTTTTTGAAGCGTCACCTGATGATGACACGAGCGCTGTTGTCAGACCACGCGCGCATGATTTGTTGCGTGAGGTTGAAACCGCCAATGGCACCAAACATGTCTGGTGTACGTTTAGCCATGACCAAGTCGATTTTGATTTTTCAAACCCGGAAGTCTTGCTTGAGTTTTTGCGCATAACGCGGGACCACATCAATCAAGGGGTTAGAACCATTCGTCTTGATGCCGTTGCCTTTGTGTGGAAAGAAATCGGCACCAGCTGCATTCATTTGCCGCAAACCCACCAGATTGTGCGGCTCATTCGTTTGCTAGCTGATTATGATCGCGATCCAGTTGTCATTATTACCGAGACCAATGTACCGAATACGGAAAATCTCAGTTATTTCGGCAATCGTAACGAAGCGCATATGATTTATAATTTCTCATTGCCACCGCTTCTGCTGCACGGATTGCTCAACGGCACATCTGCGCATCTCAATGCCTGGCAAATGCGCATGCCGCCAGCGCAAATGGGTTGTGCTTATTTTAACTTCACAGCCTCGCATGATGGCGTTGGCCTTCGTCCGGTTGAAGGGCTTTTGCCGCAAGAGGATATCGACGCCATGATCGATACTGTCAAAGCCCATGGCGGGCGCGTATCCATGCGCCAGGGCAATGATGGCAAGATGCATCCCTATGAGATGAATGTCTCGTTGTTCGAAGCACTCAAAGGCACAGTTCACGGCCTGGATGATCATGGCATTCAACGCTTCTTATGCAGCCAAACCATTGCTATGGCGCTCGAAGGCGTGCCAGCTTTTTATATCCATTCCATGCTTGCAACACCTAACGATCACGAAGGCGTTGAAAAATCTCAACATAACCGCGCGATCAACCGCCACCGCTGGGATTACAAAACACTCAACGAAAAGCTTGATGATCCGCAATCAAACCAACGCATCGTCCTTGACGAGTTGAAATCGCGCATCACCGTTCGGAGCAAACAAGCAGCTTTTCATCCCAATGCAACGCAATTCACATTGCAGTTGGGCAATCAAATCTTCGGGTTCTGGCGGCAAAGCATTGATCGATCGCAGAGCATATTTGCGCTCCATAATATGACGTCAGAAACGCTCACCATTGAGACCATGGCGCTTAATTTGATCGGTGGAGATGAATGGTTTGATCTCCTATCCGGCGAAGATGTCAATAATGATGACACTGGCGAGATCACCTTCGCACCATATCAGTGTCGGTGGATTACCAATCGTGTCTAATTCAAAGACAAAGAAATACGTCATCTTCACGGATCTAGATGGCACGTTGCTGGACCATGACACATATTCCTATGCGCCAGCATCTGATGCACTTAAAAAGCTGCGCGACACCAATACGCCTCTTATTTTAGCTTCAAGTAAAACAGCAGCCGAGATCGGGCCACTTCGTCAAGAGCTCGGCTTTGAGACATTTCCAGCAATTGTTGAAAATGGTGCAGGTGTTTTGGCTGCGCATATCGGGTCTGCAGATGGCGTCAGCGATTATGAGAAGATCATCGAAATTATCAACCAGGCGCCAGCTGCGCTTCGAACACTTTATACCGGCTTTCACGATTGGACCACGGAAGATGTTTCGCGCCAAACATCATTGAGTTTGCAAGCGGCAATACTTGCCAAGCAACGCGAATATTCAGAACCAGGTCTATGGTCTGGCTCGCAAGATAAACTTGCAGATTTCATTAAATACTTGACCGAAAATGGTCTTCGAGCCCAACAAGGCGGTCGTTTTCTCACCATATCTTTCGGCGCCGGCAAAGTTGATCGGATGAATGAAATTGTCGGACAGCTTCAAACCGGTGGTGATACAATAATCACAGTCGCGCTTGGCGACGCACCAAATGATAAACAAATGTTAGAACATGCTGATATTGGTTTTGTGATGAGCAACAATTCCAATCAATATTTGTTTGCGCCCAATAAACCTGATCACATAACATATTCCGCACATTCGGGTCCTACGGGCTGGAATACGTGCGTTTTGAGTTTGTTTGTGTAAACTAGATGAACTGAAAAAAGGAACTCTATAAAACATGGCTGATTTTCATCAAAATGGTAGCGTTGCCACTTTACATAATCTGGCACAAATCCCGTTTGAACAACTTGAGTCACAGCTCAAGCATTTTGCCCAAACCCGAAAAATCACGCTTATACTTCCCAGCCTGTTTTCAGAACTTGAAGCCCCTGCTCTATCAAATATTGTCGATGAGCTGAGTAAAGCTGAATTTATCAATCACATTGTCGTGGGCCTTGATCGGGCCGATGAAGAACAATTCAAATTTGCCAAGCAATATTTTTCGCGGCTTCCCCAAAAACACGACATTTTGTGGAATGATGGCCCGCGCCTCAAAGCAATCCATGAAAAACTGGCCGCAGCCAAACTTGCACCCGAAGAGCCTGGCAAAGGCCGCAATGTCTGGTATTGCATTGGATATGCATTAGCGTCGCGAAACTCAGATGTCGTTGCCTTGCACGATTGTGACATCACAACATATTCGAAAGAAATGCTGGCGCGCCTTGTTTATCCTGTGACCAATCCGGCTTTCGCCTATCATTTTGTTAAAGGCTATTATCCTCGTGTTGCAGACGGAAAGCTCAATGGACGTGTCTCCCGGTTGCTGGTCACACCATTGCTGCTGGCCCTTCAAAAAACGTGCGGACATAACGATTATATCGATTATCTCAACGCCTTTAGATACCCACTCGCTGGCGAATTTGCCATGCGCACCTCTATTCTACCAGATATGCGCATCCCATCAGATTGGGGCCTGGAAATCGGCGTTCTATCGGAAGTTTGGCGGAACTTATCTAACCGCGTGATCTGCCAAGTTGATATTTCAGATGCTTATGATCACAAGCACCAGCCGCTCTCTGAGGAAGATGCGCAAGCTGGATTGTCTCGGATGTCGATTGATATTTCAAAAGCGCTTTATCGCAAACTCGCAACCGATGGCGTGACGCTATCCAATGCAACATTTAGAACGCTCAAAGCCACTTATTTCCGCATCGCCCTCGATCTTGTTGAAATGTACTATAATGATGCGACAATGAACGGTCTTCATACGGATCGTCATGTGGAAGAAAAAGCGGTTGAATTGTTTGCTGCAAACATCATGAAAGCGGGTCAATCCTATCTCGACAATCCGATGGAAACACCGTTCATTCCAAACTGGAGCCGAATTCAGGCCGCTGACCCTGACGTTTTGCTCAACATCCACAAAGCAGTTGAGCAGGATGCTGCAGAATACGGATAAACACCTCATATCCAGCGCGAAAGGAATTAAACTTGTTTAGATTATCGATCACATCCATCGCGTTATTATGCTCATTCTCCGCCTTCGCCGACCCTATTGAGGAGCCGTTAATTACCCCAGATGCAATTTTTTCTGTCGCCACGACTGACTGGAATAATGATGGCATCGAAGATCCAGTGATAATCCTCAACATCAATAATGGCGAGCAGTTTGATGGTCTGTTTTATTTAAGTGATGAAAGTGGCCGCTTAGCCCTTTTACATCATATCCCCGATATAGTCTGGGGTTCGAGTGTTATGTTTGGCCAAGAGCCATGGGTTACTACAACACAAAATGGATCTGTTATTGTCGGTTCACAAAATTCCGCAATTGGCCGAAATCGTTGGGAACAAAAGCTCACAATTGCTTATCGAGATAGCCAATTGATTGTTGCTGGTTACACCTATTCATTTTACGACACGCTCGATACCGAAGCCTATGGGGGGTGCGATTTAAATCTCCTCACAGGCAAGGGTTTTAAACACGATAAGCCCGTTAAAATCAAAGCCGGCGCGATGTCAGTTGCGGAATTTGTCTCAACAGGGCAGGATTTTTCACAATTTTGCTATAGCCCCGACTGACAAACAAACATCTTTACTTAAAGCTCAACCAATTGGCCATCTTTCAGCGTAACACAGCGGTCCATCTGGCGGGCAAGATCATGGTTATGGGTTGCGACCATGGCAGACAAACCAGATTGCTTCACAAGCGCTTCAAGCGCTTCAAAGACATATGTCGCAGTTTCAGGATCTAAATTTCCCGTTGGCTCATCAGCAAGCAAAACACTCGGCGCATTGGCCACAGCGCGCGCAATCGCAACACGTTGCTGCTCACCACCTGAAAGTTCGGTCGGACGGTGCGAGATGCGGTGGCCAAGTTTGAGATATTCCAGCAGTTCTTTGGCGCGGCTTTCAGCTTCTTTTTTATCCAAGCCGCTAATCAATTGCGGAATAACAACATTTTCGCTGGCAGAAAATTCAGGCAAGAGGTGATGAAATTGATAAACAAAACCAATCTTTTTGCCACGAACATCGGTGCGTTGTTCATCTGAGAGATCACTACAAGCAACGCCATCAATAATCACTTCGCCGCCATCAGGTCGTTCAAGCAAACCCGCCATGTGGAGCAAGGTTGATTTACCCGCACCCGAAGGTGCAATCAAGGCAACCGTTTCACCGCGATTTAGCTTGAAATTGACACCATTTAAGATCGTCAGTTTTTCATCACCCTGCTCGTAATGACGTTCAACCGCGAGCAGTTCCATTGCCAAATCTTGCGCGTTGGAGATATCGTTCATATTTATTCGGCTCGCATCATTCATCATATCTACTCATATCTCAATGCCTGCACAGGATCGATTTTCGATGCCCGCCAAGCCGGAACCAATGTTGCGATAAATGTCAGCACAAAGGCCATGACAATGATTGATATCGTTTCACCAAGGTCCATATCGGCAGGCAATTGACTGAGGAAATAAAGTTCAGGGTTAAACAGTGTCGTGCCTGATAGCCATGAGAAGAATTGGCGAATGCGTTCGACATTCAAACACACAACAACGCCCAATATCACCCCTGCTCCCGTGCCAGCCACACCGATCGCGGAACCCGTCATAAAGAAAATGCGCATCACAGAGGTCGACGTCGCACCCATGGTACGCAATATCGCGATGTCGCGCCCTTTATCTTTCACCAGCATGATCAAACCGGATATGATATTCAGTGCGGCAACGAGGATGATTAAAGTGAGGATCATGAACATCACATTGCGCTCAACCTGCAAGGCTGAGAAGAACGTTTGATTACGCTGCTGCCAATCTGTGATGAAAATTTGCCGCTCAGCCGCTGTCTCAATCAAAGGACGGAAGTCATTCACACTGTCAGGCTCATCAATGAAAACTTCAATGGATTGAACTTCATCTTCCGTATTGAAATATAATTGCGCCTCGCTCAACGGCATATAGATAATCGATGCGTCATATTCCGACATACCGATCTCAAAGATGCCTGAGATTGGATAAGACTTCACGCGCGGTGTCACCCCAAATGGTGTGACATCACCTTCGGGCGAAACCAGCGTAATGCTATCGCCAGCAATTAATCCCAAAGAATCGGCCATTCGTGTACCGATCAAAACACCTTCTTCGGCAGCGAAACCAACAAGATCCCCTGCCCTGATATTCTCAGACACCCAAGTCAGGCGCTCAATGTCAGCAACGGTGATCCCGCGCACTAGCGCGCCAGTTCCTGCGCCACCATTGCCAGAAGCGAGTGTTTGGCCTTCCACGATCGGAAGCGCCATCTCAACGCCGTCTACGCCTTCTATGCGCTTGGCAAGATTGGTGTAATCACTAAAGGGCTCGTCAATAGGCTGAACAATCATATGTCCGTTAATGCCCAGAATACGATTGATAAGTTCAGCGCGAAAACCATTCATCACCGCCATTACAATGATCAAAGTCGCAACACCAAGCATAATGCCTGCAAAAGAAAAGCCAGCAATAACGGACACAACGGTTTCTTTGCGTTTGGAACGCAAATAGCGCCAGGCAACAAGACGTTCAAACACACCAAAAGGTTTGGATGATGGCATTTCTTCAGTTTTGCTGCTCAATGGTTTCAAAGCCTTCTCTGTCTTATCCCGCAGTTAGCTTATTAATCGCTGCTTCTAGTGTCAGGCTTTCGCGTTCGCCTGATTTACGGTTTTTAACTTCAACTTCACCAGTTTTCATGCCGCGTGGTCCAACAACGATTTGCTCAGGAACGCCAATTAAGTCAGCTGTGGCGAACTTTCCGCCCGCACGTTCATCGCGATCGTCAATCAACACATCAAGACCTGCTTTTTGCAATTCGCTATAGATTTTCATCGAAGCCTCATCACAAGTCTCATCGCCAACTTTCATATTGATAATTCCCACATCAAATGGCGCAACTGATTCTGGCCAGATGATACCATTGTCATCATGAGACGCTTCAATGATGGCGGGAACAAGGCGTGTCGGGCCAATGCCATAAGAACCCATATGAACTTCATGCTCGCGGCCATCAGGACCCATAACTTTCGCACCCATTTTGGCTGAATATTTTGTGCCGAAATAGAAAATATGCCCAACTTCAATGCCGCGATCAGACACTTGTTCAGATGCATCAATGGCACCAAATGCCGCCTCATCATGCATTTCAGATGTCGCAGCATAATATTCTGTCCATTCGTCAAAGATCGCCTTCATCTTTGCACGGTCTGAAAAATCTACATCTTCTTCTGGAATATCAAATCCAAGGAATTTCTTATGACAGAAGACTTCTGATTCCCCTGTATCTGCAAGAATGATGAATTCATGGCTCAAATCGCCACCAATTGGACCGGTGTCAGCACGCATTGGAATAGCACGCAACCCTAAACGATCAAATGTACGCAAGTATGCGGTGAACATTTTGTAATAGGCAAATTCCGCATCTTCTTTATTCAAATCAAATGAATAGGCATCTTTCATAATAAATTCGCGCGAACGCATGGTGCCAAAACGTGGGCGGATCTCGTCACGAAACTTGGTTTGAATATGATAAAGGTTCAGCGGTAGCTCTTTATAAGAACGCACATATGAGCGGAAAATATCGGTGACCATTTCCTCATTGGTTGGACCATAGAGCATGGGACGATCCTGGCGGTCGTTGATGCGCAGCATCTCTTTGCCATAATCATCATAGCGGCCACTTTCATTCCACAAATCAGCAGATTGAATGGTTGGCATTAAAATCTCATGCGCACCCGCTCTATTTTGTTCTTGGCGAATGATGTCATTCACTTTGTCCAAAACGCGCTTACCCAGTGGCAACCAAGAGTAAATTCCAGCCGATTGTTGACGTATCATGCCTGCCCGCAACATCAGACGGTGAGATACGATCTCAGCTTCCTTTGGGTTTTCTTTTAAGATAGGCAAAAAATATTGAGAAAGACGCATGGCTTATCCATAATTGTATTGTGTTCCGAAAACAAAAGCTCGGAATCGGCTGTTATTTAATCATTGATGACTTCTACTCTTTTACAGCCGATCTGAAAAGCTCGAATAATAAATACTGTTTACTTGGTTCTCTGATATTTTTTCTTCGTTTTTTTTCAAACACCGTAAAAAAACGGGTGACAAATTTTCGCAAGTGGTTTAACTTCGCTCGAAAATAAGGCAGTTTTTCGAAAACATGCCTAAATCGCGATCAAGTCTTGGGAGGATTAGATCTCAGGCGCGTTCATTACGCAGCCACCGGCCGACGGGTAGAGATCCGCGACAACTAATAGCAAGGCTAATTTAGCCTTGCTTTTTTTATGACCGATGTATCAATCGAAATTTAGAATTTTGGGAAGAGCCCTGTGAAATCTTCATAGGTGATCCCCACCACTTCCACCAACAAAAAGAAGCAGATGAAGAACACGCTTGCAACGATCGAATTCATGATCACGATCCGCAAGACTTTTAGGTTAGCCGGTGCACTTTTCGTGGTGCCTAACACCACTTCACCCTCTTCAGCTTGGGATTTACCGCTAAATGGCAGAACCAAGAACAGCGATATCCACCAAATGATAAAATATATTGCCGCATATGTGCCAATGCCCATGGATGATAATTCCTGATCAAATTTCTTCTAATTCAATCAATGTACCGGAAAAATCACCTGGATGTAAAAACAGGACGGGTTTTCCATGTGCACCGATCTTTGGTTTACCGTCACCTAATACACGAGCGCCTGTTTGGATCAATTGGCTTTTTGCCGCATCAATATCATCCACTTCGTAGCAAATGTGATGCATGCCACCTTTCGGGTTTTTGTCTAAAAATGCGGCAATCGGAGAATGTTCATCAATCGGCTCTAAAAGTTCAACCTTTGTGTTTGGCAATTCAATGAACACAACAGTGACACCATGCTCATCAAGTTTTTGCGGTGCTGTAACTTTTGCACCAAGCATCTTTTCATATTGCGCAGTGGCTGTTTTAAGATCCGGAACTGCAATGGCAACATGATTTAGATTTCCAAGCATGACAATTCACCCCCCTTACACTTTTTCAACAAACACAGTGGCGACAGGTTTTTTGTTCCAAACTTCGCGCACCGCTGAACGAACAGCGCGACGCACCGATTCTTGCACCAGACTTAAATCTTTACGACGAACGCGCGGAATGCTTTCTACAGCTCCGATCACAGCATCATAAATCACATCATCAATTTCATCGCCAGAATCATCAAAGATTGGCAATCCAATCGAATTGATTAGCGGATCACTGTTAAACTCATAGCGGTGATCTAAGAGCACCTGAACAGCCACATGGCCAGCAAAGGATAACTTGCGACGATCAGAGATCCCCAGATCATCATATTCGCCAATCACAGCACCGTCTTTGAATATCCGCCCACTTGGCACATCATCAATCACATCAGGTTCACCCGGTGCGAGGCGCAACATATCGCCATTTCGCACGCGTGGCACTTTGGCAATACCACTTTCTTCAGCGAGCGCTTTATGCGCCACCAAATGTGCAGCTTCACCATGTACTGGCACCAAAATTTCTGGACGTACCCATTCATACATTTGTTTCAGTTCATTTCGGCGCGGATGCCCCGACACATGGATCGGTAATTCGTCACTGTCTTCAACAATCAAAATGCCGCGATCAATCAAAGCATTTTTGATATTGAGAATACCCTTTTCATTGCCAGGGATCGCGCGCGCAGAAAACACAACTGTATCGTCTTTTGCCAAGGCCACATGACGCATCTCATCGCGCGATAATTTCGCCAGAGCCGCACGAGATTCACCTTGCGAGCCAGTCATGATGATGACCACCTTGTCTCGCGGGATAAAGCCAAACTCATCTTCTTCTAGGAAATTTGGCAAACCATCCATCATGCCAAGGTCGGTCGCAACGGACACGACCCGTTTGATTGAACTGCCGAGCAACAAAACTTCGCGTTCTGCATCGCGCGCAGCTTCAGCGATTGATCGAATACGTCCGACATTTGAGGAAAATGAAGTAATCGCAACACGCCCCGGCGCATCCTCAATCACCTTGCGAAGGTTTTTGCTGATGGATTGTTCTGTTGGTGAAGTCCCCTCGCGCATGGCATTGGTGGAATCGCACATGATCGCCAAAATGCCCTCGTCCCCTAATGCGCGAAATCTGTTCTCATCTGTCAATGGACCCAAGGAAGGATCATGATCAATCTTCCAGTCACCTGTATGGATAACTTTGCCAAGGTCGGTTTTAATCGCCAGTGATAAAGGTTCTGGGATCGAGTGATTAACTGCCACGGCTTCAATTTCAAATGGTCCGACATTAAACACATCGCCTGCATTAAAGATCGTCACCGGGATCTCGCGTCGCGAACGTTCATAAGCGCGTTTGGCCTCTAACATTCCGGCAGTAAACGGCGTGACGTAAACCGGCACATTAAGCAGGGGCCACAATTCATTGAGCGCACCATAATGATCTTCATGCGCGTGCGTGATAATAATTGCCTTAAGATTATGGCGCTCTTCTTCCAAGAAACGAATATCAGGCAAGACAAGATCAACACCCGGAAGCTCTAGACCTGGAAACGTAACGCCGCAATCAACCATAATCCATTCGCGATTATTCGGATCACCATAGCCATAAAGCGCCAGGTTCATACCAATCTCACCGACACCACCAAGCGGTAAAAATACGAATTCGTTCTCGCTAGCCATATAATATTCTTTCTTTTTCTTTACCTATCAAGAAGGAAAACATCCCCTGCTGCAATCTTAATCTCATCGCCATCTTCTTGGCGCAAAATCAAATTGCAATCCTCCGACAAACCGATAAATTGACCGTATAAAACTTCATTGGGAAGATTGATCTTAATATCTTCATCAATGCCGGCTGCATTTTCAAGCCATAAATCGCGAATTGCGGCCAAACCGCGACCTTGATCCCACAGCGCCAACACATATTTCATTTCTTCAAACAAATGCGCAAACAGATCTTGCGGAGAGACCGAAATACCAAGCGCATTAAGCGAAGTTGTTCTATAAAGCGCCTGATCAGGATGATGCGAAATATTGATACCTATCCCAATCACAATCGACATCTGATCCTTGGAGATGACTTCGGACTCCAACAAGATCCCGCAGACTTTCGCACCGTCGATCAAAATATCATTGGGCCATTTGATCTGCGATCTGGCAGTTGAAACTGGCAATACCTTTCTGATCGCAAAATTTGCCGCCAATGCAACGACTAAAGGCAATGTGCCGATATTATCATTGCGTGCGGGATTGTTGAGTAAGAGCGACGCATATAGATTGCCCGTCTCAGACACCCATTCTCGGCCTCTTCGCCCACGACCGCCTGTCTGACGCTCCGCTGTTACCCACAAACCAGAAGCAGCGCCGTTACGCGCTTCTTGTAAACAAAAGTCATTGGTGGATGTGACATCACCTTTTTCAACGTGACGCCAATCGATGTCGTTGTTTAAAACCAATTAGAAGAACGTACGTGCTGCAACTTCTGCAGCAGTCCCGATAGGTCCACCAACAAGCACATAACCCAATACAAATAGGCCAGCTAAGCTGTAAACAAGGCGAAGCTCACCTGCTACAGGCGCAAATTCGTGCTTCACTTCATCGAACCACATGATCTTGATGATGCGCAAGTAATAGTAAGCACCAACAACAGACGCTAGGACACCGATGATCGCAAGCGCATAGAGCTCAGCTTCAATGGCCGCAACGAAGACGAAATACTTACCCCAGAAACCAGCAAGCGGAGGAATGCCCGCAAGCGAGAACATGAAGATCGTCAAAATGACCGCCATGAATGGGTTTGATTTCGCAAGGCCAGCCAAATCGTTGATATTTTCCAAATTACCATCATCTTTGGTGCGCATCGCCAAAATACAGGCAAATGTGCCAAGCGTCATAACCATGTAGATGAGCATATAAAGAACAATACCCGACACACCGGTTTGCGTGCCAGCTGCAAGACCCACAAGCGCATAACCCATATGACCGATCGATGAATACGCCATCAAGCGTTTGATATTGCTCTGGCCAATCGCTGCGAATGCACCCAGCACCATTGAGGCAATTGCGACAAAGACAACGATCTGCTGCCATTCATGTGTCACAGTTTGGAAGGCTTCGATCACAAGGCGGATGAAAACAGCCATTGCAGCAACTTTTGGTGCAGCAGCCAAGAATGCAGTGACGGGCGTTGGCGCACCTTCATACACATCAGGGGTCCACATATGGAACGGCACTGCAGAGATTTTAAATGCAATACCTGCAAGCAAGAACACAAGACCAAAGACGAGGCCAAGCTCTGGCTTACCACCGGTCAGCGCAGCTGCGATTTCGTCAAAACCTGTATGACCTGTATAGCCATAAATGAGCGACGCGCCATAAAGCAGGATACCTGAAGACAAAGCACCAAGAACGAAATA
Source organism: Rhizobiaceae bacterium (assembly GCA_020628035.1). Taxonomy (GTDB): domain Bacteria; phylum Pseudomonadota; class Alphaproteobacteria; order Rhizobiales; family Rhizobiaceae; genus Lentilitoribacter. Next base: position 3,514 of record JAHDFS010000074.1, on the reverse strand, counting down.
TTTCAAACCGGCTTCTGTCGATTTATCATCATCACGCTTAATAGCTGCGACAACATAGAGTGCAAGCGACTGCAATTCGAGACCCAAATAAAGCGCAATCATGTCATTGGCTGAAATCATCAGCATCATGCCAACAGTTGCCAAAAGGATCAAAATTGGAAATTCGAAAAACGGATTTTTCTCAAAGCGCGAATGACCAATTGACATCATCAACGCAACGGCTGAACCGATGAGCGCAAGTACTTTCATGAACTTCGCAAATGGATCAGACAAATAAGCGCCATTAAAGGCTTCACCCTGCCCGACGACAAAGATCAGCATGAGCCCAGCAATAATCAGCAAAGCGACAGACAATCCGTTAATCGCATTTAACGTCGAACGCCCACCATAAGCACCGATCATCAACAAAACCATAGCGCCAACTGCCAGCATAATTTCTGGCAGAGATAGATGCAGGCTCTCCATTAAAATCTCAGTTGTCATTTGAGTAGCATCCTCGTTTTATTTCGCTGATATTGCGATATTTTGCGCTGCCTCAAGTGCAGCAGAATATTGGGTGACAAGCGCATCAACAGATGCTGCGGTCGCGTCAAACACTGGGATCGGATAAACACCGAAGAAAATAACCAGAGCAATCAACGGGTACAGAATTGATTTCTCGCGTCCGGAAAGATCAAGAAGCGCTTTCAAATTTTCTTTCTCTAGCGCACCGAAGACCACACGGCGATAGAGCCACAATGCATAGGCCGCTGACAAGATCACCCCAAGCGTTGCAAACAATGCGGTCCATGTCGAAACTTGGAATACACCGATAAGCACCAAGAACTCGCCGACGAAACCAGAAGTGCCCGGCAAGCCCACATTGGCCATGGTGAACAACATAAAGGCCACAGCATAATTCGGCATATTGTTGACCAAGCCGCCATAGGCTGAAATCTCACGTGTATGCATACGGTCATAAACAACACCCACGCATAAGAACAATGCACCTGAGATCAAACCATGAGACAACATTTGGAAGATTGCGCCCTGAACACCTTGTGCATTTGCAGCAAAGATACCCATGGTCACATAACCCATATGCGCAACAGATGAATATGCGATCAGCTTTTTAATATCTGTCTGCATCATGGCGACAAGCGATGTGTAAACAATCGCGATCGCTGAAAGTGCAAACACATATGGCGCAAAATCTGCAGACGCAACTGGGAACATTGCCAATGAAAAACGAATGAGACCATAGCCACCAAGTTTCAATAGCACACCCGCCAGGATCACAGAACCAGCAGTTGGCGCCTCAACGTGTGCATCTGGCAACCAGGTGTGAACCGGCCACATTGGCATTTTCACAGCAAATGAAGCGAAAAATGCCAACCATAGCCATGTCTGCATGGAAACAGGGAAATCATATTCAAGTAGCTTCGTAATATCCGTTGTGCCGGACTGCCAATACATTGCCATGATCGCAAGCAACATGAGCACGGAGCCAAGCAATGTATACAGGAAGAATTTGAAACTTGCATAAACGCGGCGCTGACCACCCCACACACCAATGATAATAAACATTGGAATAAGGCCTGCCTCAAAGAACACATAGAACAAGACGATATCAAGCGCACAGAAGACACCGATCATCAGTGTTTCAAGGATGAGAAACGCAATCATATAATCGCGGAAACGGTTTTTGATCGCGTCTTTACTAGCGATAACGCAGAGCGGCATCAGGAATGTTGTCAAAATAATGAACAACATAGAAATGCCGTCGACACCCATGTGATAGGAAATGCCTGCACCCAACCAGTCCATTTTCTCAACCATCTGGAAGCCAGGATTTGAATTATCAAACCCAATCCAAACGAATAGCGAGAAGACAAATGTGAACGCGGTCACCATCAACGAAACATAATAAACATTACGTCGTGAGGTTTCCCCCTCGTCTTTCATGAAGAGCAACACCAAAACGCCGATTAGCGGCAGGAAGGTGACGGTTGATAGAAGTGGCCAATCAATCATTAAAATGCACTCCCGAGAGTCATCCAAGTTACGAGGGCAGCAATACCAATGAGCATGGCAAAGGCATAGTGATACAAATATCCAGTTTGGAACTTAACAACGCGAGCCGTGATATCTTGCACGCGAGCTGCTATTCCATTTGGACCAAATCCGTCAATCACACGACCATCGCCTTCTTTCCATAAGAATGTGCCGAGCCATTTGGCAGGGCGAACGAAGATGAAGTCGTAGATCTCATCGAAATACCATTTATTGAGCAAAAAATTGTACAAAATTGAGAAATCCTCAGCCAAACGCTTCGGTGTTTCCGGTGAACGGATATACATAAACCAAGCCGTGATAAAGCCGATAACCATCACAACAAACGGGCTCAACTTTACCCATACCGGCACATTGTGGAAATCTTCCAACACTGTATTGCCTTCGACTGTATAAAGCGCTGACTGCCAGAACATGTCGTAGTTATCGCCGAAGAAATATCCCTTGAAGATAAAGCCAGCTGCAAGAGCACCAACTGCCAAGAGATAAAGTGGTACGAGCATCACGGGTGGTGATTCATGCACATGATGCATCACATCAGCTGCAGCACGCGGTTTGCCGTGGAATGTCAGGAAGATCAATCGCCATGAATAAAAGCTTGTAAACAAGGCTGCAACAACCAGCATGGTAAAGGCAAAGCCTGAGACGCCAAGTGGTGAAGCAAACGCAGATTCAATAATCGCATCTTTAGAGAAGAAACCAGCCGTACCAATATAAGTTAGCGGCAAACCAAGTCCGGTCAACGCAACGGTACCGATAATCATCATCCAATATGTCAGCTTAATATGCTTACGCAAGCCACCCATGCGGCGCATGTCTTGTTCATCAGATACGGCATGGATCACGGACCCGGCACCTAAGAACAACAATGCCTTAAAGAATGCGTGCGTGAACAAGTGGAAGATCGCCGCGCCATAAGCGCCAACACCCAAAGCCACAAACATATAGCCTAACTGAGAACAGGTTGAATAAGCGATCACGCGCTTGATATCGTTTTGTACAAGACCAACCGTTGCAGCAAAGAACGCTGTGATCGCACCAATGACGGTTACAACAGTAAGCGCTGTTGGTGAGAATTCAAAGATTGGCGACATGCGTGCAACCAAGAACACACCAGCGGTCACCATGGTCGCAGCGTGGATAAGCGCGGATACAGGTGTCGGGCCTTCCATCGCATCGGGCAACCAAGTGTGCAACAAGAACTGTGCGGATTTACCCATCGCACCCATGAACAAAAGCAAACAACAAAGCGTCAAGGCACCGTTCTTATCAAGTTCAAGCCCGAAGATCGTTGCGATCACTTCACCCATCTCACCCGTTGGCGCGTAATCAGATGCACCAGCAAAGATCGCATCAAACTGAACAGATCCAAACAACATGAAGATGCCGAAAATACCAAGTGCAAAACCAAAGTCACCCACACGGTTGACGATGAACGCTTTCATCGAAGCAGCTGTTGCAG
>JAHDFS010000073.1:8700-16390 GCA_020628035.1 Rhizobiaceae bacterium | reverse complement strand
GATAAATAGTGATTTCGGGCAGGTAAAATTGCAATTTCGCTTATTTTTAGGGTTTTCACGCCGTTAAAACAGTGGTAGTGGGCGTTGCTTTTTATGTTTTAAGGGGACATAAAATGGTTGTAAGCCTGTTGAGAAACGCAAGTTAAGTGTTGAACAATGCGCTTTTTGAACTAAATTGAGGCAGACAAAACTTGATTTGTTGGTGGTATAGAGCTACCAAAAAATGAAATTAAACAAAAAGAGGTCATGAACCGACATGAGTGATATTAAAGATCGCGTAGGTAAAATCGTAGTCGAGCACCTAGGTGTAGAAGCTGAAAAAGTAATTCCAGGCGCTAGCTTCATCGATGATTTGGGCGCAGATTCTCTCGACACAGTCGAGTTGGTAATGGCCTTCGAAGAAGAATTCAGCATTGAAATTCCTGATGATGCAGCTGACACTATCCTAACAGTTGGTGACGCTGTTTCATTCATCGAAAAAGCACAAGCTTAATTCGATCTAATATTCAAAAGAGGGTTGGTGTATTACCAGCCCTTTTTTTGCTATTTGGCCTTAGCCGATATAGCCAGCCATTTGCTCAACGTTTTACTCTTCACTCGAATGCACATTTGAACAGAGACCACTAAGGGGCCAATCCACAATGAGACGTGTTGTCATTACCGGAACAGGTATGGTGTCACCGCTAGGTTGCGGGACAGAAATTTCTTGGAAAAGATTGCTTGAAGGCCAAAACGCGGCGAAGCGCATCACCGACTTTAAGGTCGATGATATTGCTGCGCAAATTGCCTGCCAATTGCCAACCGATCCAAGTGTTGAGGGCGCATACATCGCCGATGATTGGATGGAGCCAAAAGAGCAACGCAAAGTTGACCCGTTCATTACTTATGCTTTAGCGGCGTCTGAACTTGCACTTAAAGATGCAGGCTGGGAGCCTAAAACTGAAGACGATCGTTGCGCAACTGGCGTATTGATCGGATCCGGTATTGGCGGTTTGCAAGGCATTGTTGATGCTGGTGACACGCTCAAAGAGCGCGGCCCGCGCAGAATTTCACCGTTCTTTATTCCAGGTCGTTTGATTAATCTGGCAGCTGGTCAGGTATCGATCCGTTTTGGTTTAAAAGGTCCAAATCATTCCGTTGTAACAGCTTGTTCAACAGGGGCTCATGCCATTGGTGACGCCAGCCGTTTAATCGCACTAGGTGATGCAGATGTTATGGTGGCAGGTGGCGCTGAGTCTCCAGTTTGCCGCATTTCAATTGCCGGATTCGCTGCGTGTAAAGCACTCTCAACTCAATATAACGATGATCCACAAAGTGCATCTCGTCCATATGATATTGATCGAGATGGTTTTGTTATGGGTGAAGGTTCAGGCATCATGGTGCTTGAAGAACTTGAGCATGCAAAAGCACGTGGTGCAAATATTATTGCCGAAGTCGTGGGCTACGGATTGTCAGGTGATGCATATCACATCACAGCCCCATCAGAAGATGGTGATGGCGCGTATCGCTGCATGAAAATGGCGCTCAAACGTGCCGGTATGGATGCAAGCGAGCTTGACTACATCAATGCACACGGCACATCGACAATGGCCGATACAATTGAACTTGGCGCAGTTGAACGTTTGGTAGGTGACAGCGCAGATAAAGTTTCGATGTCATCAACAAAATCTGCGATTGGTCACTTATTGGGTGCAGCTGGTTCTGTTGAGGCTATCTTCTCAGCGCTAGCGATCCGCGACAATATTGTGCCGCCAACATTGAACCTTGATAATCCAGCTGTTGAGACCAAAATTGACTTGGTACCAAAAGTTGCGCGTCAGAAAGAAGTCAATGTGGCGTTGTCCAACTCATTTGGTTTCGGAGGCACGAACGCGTCTCTGATCCTCAAAAGATATGAATAAATCAGCTTAATTATTCTTTTTGCTCTGTTTTTGCCATAAAAGATGGATATAAATGCGGTAGTAATTTCTGGGAAACCTAATATAGGGCTGGGATCAATTTGAGTGACGATAATAGCAATAATGAAAGCAAGCGACCGATAATTCCGGTCTCGCCAACACAAGCACTCAAGCCGCAAAAAGCACCACAACCGCCAAAGCGTGTGCGTTCAAAACGCGCGCGCTCTCAGACAGTTATCTTCCTCAATTTCCTGATGACGTCATTGTTTCTCGTCACCTTGGCTGCAGGCGCAGCGCTTTATTTGGGTAAGACTCTTTTTGAACGCGAAGGCCCGTTAAAACAAACAACAAGCTTTGTTGTGCGCGATGGAGCGAGTTTGGGGTCAATTGCCAATGATTTAGAATCAGCTGGTATTGTCACGGATTCACGCATTTTCAGACATGCTTCAAACGTGCTTTTAGATGGTGATTCATTAAAGGCTGGGGAATATGAGATCAAAGCAGGTTCCTCCATGCGAGAAATCATGCTCCTGCTTCAATCCGGTAAGTCCATCCTTTACTCGTTCACGGCACCTGAAGGTTTGACGGTATTTCAGATTTTTGAACGTCTAAAAAATGATGAAGACCTAACAGGTGATTTGCCTGAGGAGCTTCCACCTGAAGGTAGTCTACTGCCCAACACCTATAAGTATTCTCGTGGTACAACGCGTCAGGAGATTGTGGATCAGATGTTAGCTGCGCAAACCCGGGCTGTTGATCGCTTGTGGGCGCGTCGCGTTGACAATCTTCCGATTGAAACAAAAGAGGAAATGGTAATCCTCGCGTCGATTGTTGAAAAAGAGACTGGTCGAGCCGACGAGCGCCCATTGGTGGCTGGCGTCTTTATCAATCGCTTGAATAAAGGCATGCGTTTGCAGTCTGATCCGACCATTATTTACGGGATTTTTGGTGGCGAGGGCAAACCATCTGGCCGCCCGATTTATCAGAGCGACCTTGATAAAAAGACTGAATATAACACCTACCAAATCGACAGATTGCCGCCGACACCGATCGCAAATCCAGGTCTGCAAGCCATGGAAGCTGTGATTAATCCATCGCGCACAGAAGATCTCTTCTTTGTTGCTGATGGAACAGGTGGTCACGCATTTGCAAAAACGCTCGCTGAACACAATGCCAATGTGGCGGCATGGCGCAAAATCGAGGCAGAGCGCAGAAAAGCTGCTGAATCAAATAGTTCTTCGAATTGATAGACATCTGCTCTATAGTTTGCGCGAAAGGCTGTTTGAAAGTCTAAGGGGATATCATGGCAGTACGCTCAATGACCGGATATGCAAGCTCCGACGGGATTTCTTGCAATGTTGCTTGGATGTGGGAGCTGCGCGCGGTCAACGGCAAGGGCCTTGATGTCCGCATGCGCATACCTTCGGGTTTTGAAGGCCTTGAGCAAAAGATGCGTGGTAAATGCGCGGATGTTTTAACACGTGGTAATCTGCAAATCTCCCTAACAGCTAAAGAGCAAAGCGCAGCGACCGAATTGGTCGTTAATCAATCCGCACTTGAAAGCGTTATTAAGATCGCCAAAGATCTTGAAGATCAGGGCTTTGACAAACCAAGCACGGACGGACTTTTGAGCATTCGTGGCGTCTTGGAAGAGCGTCACATTGAGCGTTCTGATGAAGAGCAATCAGAACTTTTAAGCGCGATTGAAGGCGGATTTTCCAAGGCGTTAGACGCGCTTATCAAAGCCCGAGAGACTGAAGGGCAGGCATTAGCTGATGTCTTACGCGGGCAAGTTTTAAAAATTGCAAAAGGCGTTGATCAAGTTATCGCCGATCCTTCTCGCAGCCAGGAAGCAATCAAACAACGTCTGCAACAACAGGTTCAAAATCTTGTCGATAGCAATTCAAATTTCGATGAGGAGCGGCTATATGTAGAGGCGGCCATTTTGGCTACAAAAGCCGACCTTCAAGAAGAAATTGATCGTTTATTGGCACATATAGAATCTGCAAACACGTTGCTAGATGATGGTGGTCCGATTGGACGTAGACTTGATTTTCTGGCGCAAGAATTTAATCGCGAATGCAATACGATCTGCTCAAAATCAAATGCTGCGACCGTGACTGCAATTGGACTTGAACTTAAAGTTCTTGTTGATCAGTTTCGAGAGCAAATCCAGAATGTGGAATGATTATGATGAATGACACACCGAATTCTCAGTCCATCCAACGTCGAGGATTAATGTTGGTGCTTTCTTCGCCATCAGGTGCAGGAAAGTCGACAATAGCCCGCACTCTTTTGGAAAAAGATAAAGGTTTAAGCCTGTCCGTGAGTGTGACCACGCGCCAGCGACGAGACAGTGAAATTGAAGGTGTACACTATCACTTTGTAAGCGAAACAGAGTTTAAGCGCCTAAGGGATAGTGATGGTCTGCTTGAATGGGCAGAAGTTCATGGAAATTTCTATGGCACACCACGTGAGGCCGCCGAACAAGCGCTCTCAGAAGGCCGCGATATGCTTTTTGATATTGATTGGCAAGGTGCACTTCAGTTGCAAGAAAAAATGGCCGCAGATGTGGTCTCTATCTTTATTTTACCACCCTCATTTGAGGAGCTGCGTGCGCGTTTAAACCGAAGGGCGGAAGACACCGCCGAAGTGATTGAAAAACGCCTCGCCAATGCGGCCGAAGAGATGTCCCATTGGGGCGAATATGATTATGTCGTGGTCAATGAAGATTTGAACTTGGCGTTCTCATCCGTCAAAGCAATCGTCGATGCTGAACGCTTACGTCGTGATCGCAGACCAGGACTGTTTGGATTTATTGAAAGCCTGTCAAAAGGCTCTTAAATCGCATTGGCCAATGCGCAAAACTCCTCAATTTCCAGAGTTTCAGCGCGTCGGGTCGGGTCGATCCCCACCTTTTCCAAAAGTGCTTCGCCACCCAATGGTTTGAGGCTTTGACGCAGCATTTTTCGTCGCTGTCCAAATGCATTCTGAGTAATGCGTTCAAGCTTGTGAAGATCGCATGGAATACGGTTTAGATTGGGCTCCAGATGCACGATTGAGGAGGTTACTTTGGGTGGAGGGCTGAAGGCTTCTTTATTAACATCAAACGAGATGCTCGCATGGGTCATCCAGCCACATAAAACACCTAGCCTGCCATAATGCTTATCACCCACGCGTGCGACAATCCGTTGGCCCACTTCTTTTTGGAACATGAGCGTCATTGTCGACCAAAATGGATTATTGACTGAAGTCGTAAGCCAATTTGTCAGTAATTGAGTGCCAACGTTATAGGGCAGATTGGCGATGATTTTGATTTGTTCATCCTGCGCGAATTGTGCCAAATCGACTTTGAGTGCATCACCCTCGATGACCTCAAGTCGTCCATTATGATAATTTGCGATGTCTGCAAGTGCAGGCAAACAACGCGGATCTCGTTCAATCGAGATAAGCTTCTTGGCATTAAGTGATAAGATTGCACGTGTCAGGCCGCCAGGTCCTGGGCCAATTTCGACAATAGTGCAACCGCTCAGATCTCCGGCATCACGGGCGATTTTTTGGGTTAGGTTTAGGTCCAGCAGAAAGTTTTGTCCAAGCGCCTTTTTGGCAGCAAGGTCGTAAGTTTCAATCACTTCTCTAAGTGGTGGTAACCCGTCGATGGTTGCCATATCAGACGTCTTTCTGTTGGCTAAAATCGGCCATTTCACGCGCTAACTTAATCGCTGCAACCAAACTGTCTTCGCGCGCTATATTCTTGCCAGCAATCGAAAAAGCTGTGCCGTGATCTGGTGAGGTGCGAATAAACGGTAATCCGAGCGTGACATTAACCGCATCATGAAACCCAAGGGCTTTTGCAGGGATCAGTGCCTGATCGTGATACATGCAAATCGCCACGTCGTAGTTTGGTCGGGCGTCTTCATGAAACATTGTATCAGCGGGCAGGGGACCTGTTACATCAATGCCTTTTGCTCGTAATTGCGATATTGCTGGCGCGATATATTGTGCGTCTTCATGGCCCAAAGCACCATCTTCGCCTGCATGCGGATTTAATCCAGAAATCGCAAGACGTGGCGCTTTAATACCAAATCTGTTTGTTAAATCACGTGCTGTGATTTCACAGGTTTGAACAATAAGCTCTGTTGTCAGATATTCCATGACAGACATGAGCGGAATGTGAATTGTTACGGGCACAGTCCGAAGTTCCGGGCCAGACAGCAACATCACAGGCAGAGGTTCATTTCCATCATTATCTTTCGATAAATGCGCTAGATATTCTGTATGTCCGGGATGTTTAAACCCGGCATCATATAGAACAGATTTTGCAATTGGATTGGTAACGACGGCAGAAATTTCACCAGTTTTTGCCAGTTCAACAGCCCTATCAATGGAGCCGATCACAGCATTGGCATTATTTGAATTCGGTTCCCCGGCAACAACTTTTTCAGATGCTGGTATGTGTATTGCCGGGATACATTCTTCAAAGTGATCAAGAGCCTCATCCGGGCTCGTCTCTTTTATACCTATGTCGTGGCCAAGGATTTTCGCACGGGCATCCAACGCGTCAATATCGCCAATATAGATGAAGCCGGGCAGTTCAAGTTCATGACGTCTAGCCCAGGCTTTTAAACTCAGATCAAGACCGATGCCTGATGGATCGCCCATAGTCAGACCAAGTGGCGCAGCACGCATCTTTTCATTCCTTAATGTCGTATTGGATTACCGATTTGCGATAACAGCTCGGCGGCGCAACTCATCAAGATATTTCTTTGAGTTCGAACTTGCCTCACCAGATTCTTGTTGTTCAAGACGAAACACCATTTCAGCGGCTCTATCATCTGAAACACTTCGTGATTTGCATATCACAAGAAACTCAACACCCTTCTCAGTGATGCGTGTTCCAGTCGGTTTATTGATATCCGTTTTGGTAATGAGAGGCGTCCATTCAGATGGCAATTCTGGCTGTAGGAACCGCCCCAAATTTCGAACGGTTACGTCTTTTAGACCAACGGCTTTTTGTTTTGTTGTCTCGCAACTATCAATCTGAGGGCGAAAACGCTTTGCTTCTGTATTTCGACGGTTCAGCGCCGACTTACTGCGCTTGGAAGATGGAACCACAAAAATTACCTGCTGAAGAATATATTCCGTGGTGGTTGGTTTATCCGCGCCGCGTTCGAGCATCTTTGAAACAAGGTCTTGCTTGCTCAATTTACCTGAGCCACCGTATCTTGCAGCAACCATACGCGGCCAGCCAATTTGCAATCGAATAAACTCTTTAAAGTGCTTTGCGCCAACACCAGCTTGATTAAGAATTTGGCTCATACGCTTGGCTGACATGCCATTGCCTTGCGCAAAATTTGCAAATGCGCGGTCAACTTCTGCTTGGCCGGGGAGTGCTCGGCGGCTTGTAAGTTCCTGGCGAATTAATGCCTCTTCAATTAACTGCTCGCGTGCTTTCGTTGACAGTTTTCCTGATTGCCTTTGAAGGCGCAACAATGCCGTACGTCGGGATAAGTCTCGGCTGGTAATCGCTTGTTTGTTGACAACAATTTTAATTTCGCTGGCAGCTTGTGCCGTATGCGATTGATGCATGCCTGAGCCCATTGTCAATGCGACTGCAATCGCACATGCACTGAGCACTTTTTTTGTTCTTGATGCCAATAAAACCGCCATGATTGGTTCCTCTAAAGCTTGCCCCGATAACAATTCCCAGTGTTATATGACCCATTTATCGGGTCAAATTATGACATTAGGACTTGCCAACTTTAAAATTTGCGTCCCGTCGCTGCATCTCC
>JAHDFS010000073.1:0-8600 GCA_020628035.1 Rhizobiaceae bacterium | reverse complement strand
GCTCCGACAAAGTCGCTGCGATCTGTTTCTAATCCAGAATCTGCACCAGCACCCGTCAAATCTGTTTGTGCGAAGGAGTTTTGACCTCCTAGGTGGAAGGACTGGCCAAAGACGGCATGGGTTGTAAATCCGTTTGAATAGGAACCAGTATAGCGGAAACCAATATTGGCCCGTGTTCCACCCTCAATGCGATCGAAGCCTGAAAACTTATCGCGCTCAAACAGATTAGACGCATCAAAAACAAAACTTTGCGCATCCTCATTTGGAAGACCACCGGACAGTTTTTCATCATTGCGCGCAAAAATCTGTGCAACAGGTTCGATCACATGAGTGGATGAACCCGCTGTCACCAATAAAGGATATTTAGCTTCAAGCCCTGCAGTCACTGTACCGCGTGATGCACTATTGCCACTTGTGAGCCCTGCAGGTGCTGTATTAACGTCAAAATGGTGGTAATCACCACGCGCTGCTAAAATCGGAGTTACGACAAGTCCATAATCTGTAACAAACTGCTTTTTCCATTCAAGTTCTGCAGTGACACGACCATTTCGTCCATCAAGACCAGTTGTTCTACCTGATACTGTTTGGTCCAAATCACGTGACAAATGCTGCGTATTGAAGGTGAATTTCAGATCACCACCTGTCACACCTTCATTGAAGATCCGATGATAATCAATGACCGGATGAACAATGGCTTGTTTGTCTTCTGCTGTGCTGCCAACGACATCATCTTGAACATCAAACTTGAACACATGGGCGTCAAAATAACTTGTGGTCCCCAAGCCAGTTAAATAGGCTTCCGAAGTCTGTCGTCCGGCTGAATAGCCTTCGATGGAATAAGTTCGCGCAAAATTTTGATCGGTTTGGAACATGCCGTTCCAACCAAGTTTCCATTTCTCGTCTAACTGAAACTCGGCTTTCGAAGCAACAAAACCGCGATTTGTTTCAAGTCCATCTGAAGTTGCTCTACCTTCAAATTCATCAAAATGAATTGGCTCGTGCTGATGAGCGCCGGCCAAAAGCAAAGTATGATTGCCTTTGTTGAACTTCTGCCTGAACTCCACCTGCGACAAAAATCCTGCTTTGCTAAACCCGCTTGCAGTTACGGTCGCATCCATATTGGCTGTTAAAGCAAAATAGTAAGGGATGTTGACGTTATAGCCCAGTTTACTTGAGTAACTTACGGTCGGACTTAAAAATCCGCTACGACGGCGGTTTTCGTGGTTTGGGATGGAAAATGACGGCAACCGCAATATTGGGACACCACCAATCTCAAAAACAGGGCTCTCAAATCGAATTGTCCGTTCTGCATCATTTTGGATGACCCGAGCCGCTTTGATTTGCCAAAATGGTGGCTTAGTTGGGTCTTTTTCACATTTTGGACACGCCGTATATACGCCGTTATTGAGAACCGTAATATTATCACCACTGCGCTGGGCGCTGGAAGCGGCAATTCGAGTGCGATCTGGTGTCTCAACACGCAGTGCTTCGACAAATCCATCTGAGAAATTGTCTGTGATATCCAGCTCGTCAGCGAAAATCCGATTTCCATTCGGCTCAATCAATTCAACATTGCCAAATGCGCGCACGCGACCCGTGACTTGATTATATTCAACCTGGCGGGCCACGAGTTGATAAGGACCATAGTCAATCTGAACGCCGCCCTTGGCTATAACCAGATCAAGATCCTGATTATAAGTTAATTCATCTGCAGCCAATAAAAGCTTTGTATCTTCAGGAACTTGCGGAGCCTGTAGATTGCCGGAATTTAGGCTTTGTGACAATGATGGGGACAAAGGTGCTAAAAGGAGCGGAGATATCACCGCGCAAGCAGCAATAACCGCTAGTTTTCGAGTCTTCAGACCGCTAGTCATTTTCCACATACGTTTGTGGTACTCAATACTCAACTAACCATCCTCCTTATGTAATAGCACAGTTGTTCCAATGGTTGAGGCGACAATAACTGGCACCCAAGCGGCCACAATTGGAGGGACAGAACCCGCCTCACCAAATGCAGTAATAAGTTCTGATACGACATAAAGCAGAAAGCCGCAAAGGATTCCACCAAGAATCGAATAAAGTGATTGCCCAAATCGCACAAAAGTGAGGGAAACCATCGCAGCGATCAAAGTCATCGCAACCAAGAGGGCAGGAAGTGCAATCAATTGGTGCAGTTTCATTGCATAAGCATTCGCCTTCAACCCAAACGAGTTTGCCGCATCTATCTTGCCTGGCAATTCAAAAAATGAAACCGAATCTGCTGATGCAAATGTTTCTTCAATAAACTCCGCCTGCAGATTTGTCTTAATCAGTAATTGTTCTTGTGATTCGACGGGCTGATTATTTGTAGTAATGCGTGCATTCTCCAGCACCCAAAACCCATCCGTCAAAGTGGCCTTATCAGCATCAACACGATCCCGCACAGTATTGTCATCATTGATGCGAAGAATTGTGACCTTATTCAAAACTTTCCCGTTTTCAGTAGAACTGCGCCCGCCAATGATCGCGCTACCTTCATCAGTGATTTGACGTAGCCAAGGCGCATTATTACTTGCGGATCGAAGTCCGCCACCAAAACCCACTTCTGCAGCAACTTCGGTGCCAAGTTTTGCCGTATACGCGCCCAATGGATTGAGCGCGCCGACACTTAGTACCCCAATCACCAAATTGCTGATCAACAACGGTGTTAAAAATTGCCATGCAGAGAGCCCACTAGCACGCGCGATAACGAGTTCATATTTGCGATTTAAACCCATAAGCGTCGACATGGAGGCAATTAAAATTACAAATGGAATAGTGACTTGAACAAGCTCAGGGATTTTCAAAATAGTCAAAAATGCCATCACGCTGGACGAATAGCCCGGCACGGTTGAGAAGCGACGCGCATTTTCGCTAAAATCCACCATGAAGATAAGCGCGACGAGGACAACAAAGTTGATTCCAAATGCGATGAGGTATTTGCGCCCGATATAGCGTTGCAAAGTCCCAAATCTGCCAGCGTAGAGGCTCATGCTAGTCCGACCCCGCGATCTTTGGTGTTTTGCCTATTGAATAATTTTTCAATCAAGGAGATGGAGGCCTCACCTAACTTCACCCAGAATTTTGGTAGTTTAATCTGGCGACCACGAATGATGATCATTGAAAAATACAAAATTGTAGCAATCGGCACTATATACGCAAAATAAACCGCTTCGGGGACTGTTTCAGTTTGCTCAAGCGCATAACCACCCGCCAATCGGACCACAATGCAAATTACAACAGCTGTTGAGACAAGATGAATTTTATCAGATCTATGCGACTGTGCACGACCGAGAAATGCCACCATGATCAATCCAAATGCAATTGGATAAAGCCAACTGGAAAGCCGATTATGGATTTGAAACGCATAGAATCGCTCCCAATTTCTGTCCGCATTTGCAACCGTTTCTGGGTTGAGCAACTCATCAAGGTAAAGTTCCGCAGGTCTTAGCGCTGCTTCTGGTGAAGAGGGGACAAAGCTCTGTAAATCAAGCGCGTAGGACGAGAAATTGATGATCGAAGTCTGATCATCGGAACCGGTACCGCGGTGAACTTGTCCATCGCGCATGACCAGCAGATTAACATCGTCATTTTTTACAATTGCACCAGATCGGGCGTAGTAAAGCAATTCAGCGGCGGGATCCCTTCGATCAGACAGGAAGATCCCATTCATCTCACCGCCGGCAAGTTTCTCACTCACCTGAATATACAGATCATCTTCTATTTTCTGAAAACCACCCGAACTTATGGCAATCGAAATGATATCCGTATTGGCGTTTGAAATTGTCGAATACAACATTCTGGCTGCAGGCGGCGCAACAAAATTTGCGATTATGATTGTTAAAACGCCAATGAGAACCGAGATAAAGACAACCGGTTTGACGATAAACTTGTTGGACGCGCCAGATGCTTCAATGACCACCAGCTCACTGTCATCATTCATGGTTGTTAAAATTCGGCCAATACCGATGATCAATGCAAATGGGGCCACGACAAGCAGCATTTTGGGCACCAAAGACGCAGCTAATGTGACAAAAGTTGCCAGCGCGCTCCCTGATGTTGTGAGTACATCAACACGGATCAGAACTTGGGTTGTCAGTGCCAAAATGGTGATCAATGCGGCAGCCCAAAAGGCGATCGTGGCAATTCGGCCAAATATGTAGCGTTCAATCTGCTTCATTTAACTTGCAAAATTGCCTTTGTTTGCGCATTGGTTTAGGTCAGGTAAGCTATTGTAAATAAGGAGATTTTTCAAAGAAAACGCCTCGAATAGTCATGCAAGCCAAGCCGACTTTTATATTATAGCATATGTTCAGAAAATGGGTAATATTTGACAAAGGAATATGGTTAATTTTCTGTCAAAAATGTGGCGCGATTATCACGCTTTCCATCGCTTTTGCAACCGTTGGAAAAGCGCTATAAATTGTTCTACTAAATCGCAGCCGAATCGCGCTTTGATTCCACAATTGACCCAATTGAAAAGAGTATACCCACATGAAAATTGATTTAAGTTTCTCAAAACCGTCAAAAACCGCCTGTGATCTGGCGATTTTTCTAGTGGGCGAGGATGGTAAATATCCAGCACATGCAGAATTAATTGGTGATGAGGAATTGGTTGCCAAGGCAGCTGAAATTGCTGGTTTTGACGCTGAAGATGGCGGTTCATTTACGCTGGTTGCGCCAAAGTCTTCACCATTTGGCAAAGTGATAGTCATTGGCGCGGGAAAATCAGCGGACAACGCAGAAAACACATGGCTCAATTTGGGCGGCAAAACACTTGCTAAAGTGGGCTCATCAGAGAAAGTTCACATATTTGCAGATGTGGAGAAGGAAGGGCAGGATGCCGAGCTTTTAGCTGAATTTGCTTTAGGTTTAACGCTCCGCGCCTATGATTTTGACGAATATAAGACGGTCACCAAAAAGAAAGGTGCAGAAAAAACGCACAAAATCAAAATCATGGCGAGCAATTATCTTGCTGTTAAAAAAGCGTTTAATTCTCGTTCAGCCGTTGCCGATGGTGTGGTGTTAGCAAGGCGTCTTGTTAATGAGCCTGCCAATACTTTGGGTCCAGTTGAATTTGCAGCAGAAGCAAAAGCACTTGAAGAATTGGGCATAAAGACGGAAATCCTAACCGAAAAACAAATGAGTAAACTCGGCATGCATGCGCTTTTGGGCGTGGCGCTGGGCTCTGAACGTCCACCACGCCTGGCGGTTATGACTTGGAATGGTGGCAAGAAATCTGAAGATCCAATTGCATTTATCGGTAAAGGCGTTGTGTTTGACACAGGTGGTATCTCTCTTAAGCCCGGCGGCGGCATGGAAGATATGAAGGGCGATATGGGGGGAGCAGCTGCTGTTATTGGTTTAATGAAAGCGTTGGCGGGGCGTAAGGCCAAAGCAAATGTTGTTGGCATCTTAGGCCTTGTTGAAAATATGCCGGATGGCAAAGCTCAACGCCCTGGGGATATTGTCACGTCCATGTCTGGCCAAACCATTGAAATCATCAACACAGATGCTGAAGGCCGTTTGGTGCTCTGCGACGCACTTCATTATTGCAACGAGCGCTTTAAACCTAAATTTATGATCAATCTTGCGACATTAACGGGCGCTGTTTTGGTCGCGCTTGGACAGGAACATGCAGGCCTGTTCTCAAATGATGATGAATTATCTGAGCAGATCACCCAAGCTGGCTTGAAAACACGTGAGCGTGTGTGGCGACTTCCGATTGATAAAGCCTATGACAAAATGATCGATTCTCGATTTGCCGATATGAAAAATACAGGCGGGCGTTATGCCGGATCCATAACCGCAGCTCAGTTCCTGCATCGTTTTGTTGGTGAAACACCTTGGGCGCATCTTGATGTTGCAGGCACGGCTATGAATTCACCAAAAACGGATATTTCATCCACTTGGGCATCGGGCTTTGGCGTGCGATTGCTTAACGAGTTGGTGGCTGAACATTACGAGAACTAGATTGCGGTTTCACTTGATTGAGGTAAATCATGGCTGAGGTGTTGTTTTATCACCTGACGGAAACGCGCCTTGAGGAAACACTTCCGCAATTGCTCGAAAAAACGCTTGAAAAGGGATGGCGTGCCTGTGTTCATTGTGGCGATGAAGACAAAATGACAGCGCTTGACCAACATCTTTGGACATATAGAGATGATAGTTTTTTAGCCCACGGATTGGCAGGTGATGCATTTGGTAATCAGCAACCAATTTTGTTGACCACCAAAGACATTGCAGAAAATGATGCACAAGTTCGGTTCGTGGTCGATATGGGGCCTGAACCAGATAGTGAAAGCTGTGAGCGAATAGTTTATATGTTTGATGGTCATGATCAGGTTCAGCTCGAACAGGCGCGCGCCCAATGGAAGCAGCTCAGCACAGCTGGAGTTGACAAAACCTATTGGCAGCAAACGCCTGAGCGTCGGTGGGTGAAAAAAGCCTAAATTCAACGAGTTAAGACGAGTTGGACATTCTAAAACCATTGGCACTTACTAAAATCCAGATAAAATTTTAAGAACATCGTAAGGCTTTTATTAAAATGTCGGACGTGAATTATTGCGACGTCAGGAGATTTTAATGCGCTTTAGAAATTCTAAACGAGGTGCCGGTGCAGCTCAGGTGCTTGGCAACATCAACATCTTGTTGGTTGAGGATTCGCGCACTTATCAAGAAATCATCACAACAAAATTGGAAGAAACATTTGCCGCAAACATTACGGTTTGTGCCAATTATGAAGAAGTCCTTGATTGTGTTGTGAGCAATCCAAATCAATACGACATCGCAATGACAGATTTGAACGTTCCAGGCGCACCAAATGGTGAAGTCATGGACGAATTGCTATCTCGCAGCATTCCAACAATCGTGTTCACCGGGACTTTCTCAGAAGAAGTTCGTGATCGCATGCTTAGCCGTCGGGTTGTTGATTATGTGGTCAAAGATAGCCCGGACTCAGTATCAATCTTGGCCGAAACAGCACGTAAAGCGCTTCTGAACAGATATTCACGTATCTTGGTTGTTGATGATCAAAAAACAACACAAAGTGTGATGGTCTCATTGCTAGAGCAGCAACTTTATCAGGTTCATGCGGTTTATGGTGGTGAAGAAGCACTTCATCTGCTCAAACAAGGTCAAGAATTTGATCTCGTAATTACTGATTACAATATGCCGGGTATGAATGGTGATGAGCTAACAGCGCGCATCCGAAAAGGTGGATACGGCAAAAATATGCGTATTTTGGGCGTTTCCTCAACAGGTAACAGCCTTATGTCAGCTCAATTCCTAAAAGCTGGCGCCAATGACTTTATGCAGCGCCCATTTGCAGCGGAAGAATTCCACTGGCGCGTAGGTGAAAACGTTGAGACAGTGCGTTTGGTCCACAAACTCAACGGCATGGCGCAAACAGATTTCCTAACCAATGTGTATAATCGCCGATATCTGTTTAATGAAGGTGCTGAAACGATTGTTCAAGCGCATAAAGCAGGCGCAAAACCCGCTGTTGTGATGTTTGATCTTGATCATTTCAAAAGCTTCAACGACCAATATGGCTATGCAATTGGCGATAAGGTTCTCAAAACAATCGCGAGTGTCACAATGGATTTGGCCGATGCGGATGACAAGCTTGTTGTTCGTTTGGGCGGCGAAGAGTTTGGTGTCTTTATTGCAGATGGTGGATTGGAAGCTGCTTCCGCACTTGCAGAGCAAATTCGTACAAAGATCGCAAATACGCCACTTCAAGCCAATGGTAAATCAATCAGACTATCAGCATCCTTTGGTGTGGCTCAATTTGCACCAGGTGAGAAAATTGATTCAGTGCTTAATGTTGCTGATGTCTATTTGCACGAGGCGAAAGACAAAGGTCGCAATTGCGTCGTATGTCAGCCTGCAAACGCAGTTAAGCAGTCAGCATAAGGCACAAGCGTTTTAATAGCGCTGCCGGTCAGTGACATTATAAAGTTGCGCTTTATAGGGAAAGCGTTAAACCGCCCAGGGAGAGATCCTTGGGTGGTTTTTCTTTTAAGATAACCATAAAACCCCTGTTTGTTTAGAAGAAACTATTTTGGTTTGAGATAAGATTTTTGATCAGAAAACATGTTGCTTTTCTCACCATAACACTCACATTCGCTCACAAAGCCTCCGTTTGAAGCGGGGTTAGCCTGCCATATTGGTGTTAAAAAGAGCCTTTTGAAAAAAA
Source organism: Rhizobiaceae bacterium (assembly GCA_020628035.1). Classification (GTDB taxonomy): domain Bacteria; phylum Pseudomonadota; class Alphaproteobacteria; order Rhizobiales; family Rhizobiaceae; genus Lentilitoribacter. The sequence goes on along the minus strand of JAHDFS010000073.1, from coordinate 382 downwards.
GTTTGAACTTTTTTCGCGAGCATATCCGTGAAGGGTTAATCCCCGTTAACCTTTGTTTTTAAGGCTTTGCGTCCTTGCCATCACGTGGGCTGCTTTAAGATCACACGCAAGCTCACGGATGCGTGTTTAGATGTTAATTTATTTTCTCGTTTTGAACCCCTACATTGAGCTCATCGAAACGAACACGGGTTTCCACAAAAGCTCTGAAGCGCTTCGATGAAAACAAACTTGAAACTTTATGAAACAAACCGGTGCTCCACAAACAAACTTTACTTATGCACCACACTTAAAAGGACTAAAATTATGAAAACTCTTATCGCTCTTGCAACTGTATCAATGATCTCTATCTCAGGTGCTTCTGCATTGTCTTTCCACCAAGTTG
>JAHDFS010000072.1 GCA_020628035.1 Rhizobiaceae bacterium | reverse complement strand
CTTTAAACGAACGGCCTTGGTGAAGGTAAACTTCGCCCGGGCTTTCATCAGTACCTGCAAGCAGTGAACCGACCATGACAGCGTCTGCGCCCGCAGCGAGCGCTTTGGCAACATCGCCTGAGAATTTAATGCCGCCATCGGCAATCACAGGAATGCCTGAATCTTTGGCGCCGGCAACGGCTGACATAATAGCAGATAATTGTGGCACACCCACACCAGCAACGATACGTGTTGTACATATTGAACCTGGGCCGATACCAACTTTGATGGAATCAGCACCTGCATCGATCAGTGCTTTTGTGCCGTCTTCGGTAGCAACGTTACCTGCCATGATACTGACAGAGTTTGAAATCTTGCGCATGCGCTTCACAGCATCCAAAACGCGTTGTGAATGGCCGTGGGCGGTATCAACCACTAAAAGATCAATGCCAGCATCGATCAAGCGTTCAGCGCGTTCAAAACCATCATCGCCCACGCTTGTGGCCGCACCCACACGCAAACGGCCTTGTTCGTCTTTACAGGCATTTGGGTTAAGTTGAGATTTTTCAATATCTTTCACTGTGATCAAACCAACACAGCGTTTTTCTTCATCGACAACAAGCAGCTTTTCAATTCTGTGTTGATGGAGAAGCTTCTTAGCCTCATCCTGTCCAACGCCTTCGCGCACCGTGACAAGATTGTCGCGCGTCATCAGTTCAAAAATCTTTTGGCTCGGATCAGACGCAAATCGCACATCACGGTTGGTCAAGATGCCGACCAGTTTACCTGGCTTGTTTGGCTTTTTGTCTTCAACCACGGGAATACCAGAAATCTTATGTGCAGCCATTAAAGCATGTGCATCAGCTAAGGTTTCATTTGGTCCAATCGTCACCGGATTAACAACCATGCCGCTTTCAAACTTCTTCACAGCGCGGGCTTCAGCGGCTTGCTCTTCAGGTGTTAGATTGCGGTGAATAATGCCAATACCACCGGCTTGCGCCATGGCAATTGCCAAACGACCTTCTGTCACCGTATCCATTGCAGATGAAAGGATTGGGATATTTAGATCAATGTTTTTGGCGATTTTGGTTGAGACATCAACCTGATTAGGCATCACGGTTGAGTGACCAGGCTGCAACAGCACATCGTCAAAAGTTAGCGCCTGAAGTCCGGTAAGAGTTTGGAGGATTTCTGCCATGGTCAAGTCCAATCTTTAACTTGTGAGCTAAAGGAAGGGTGATAAAACCCTAGTCGCTACGCTCATATTTCTAAAGGAGTTGACACGGGCTCGTAACACTAAAGCGCGAGAAAGGAAACCATGATTTAGATATATTTTGTAATATTCTTTGGACGACGCAAAAAAAGTGTCATCTTCAGATTATTCATCTGGTTTTCGACCTTTAAAACCCTTGGCAAGCAGATAAAGCTCCACCGATTCTGATCGAGAGGCAGGTGGTTTTACATGCACCACCGATTGGAAATTCTTTTTTAGCATTTGCAAAAGATCGTTTTCGGTCCCACCTTGGAAGGTTTTGGAGAGGAAATGTCCACCTTTCGCCAAAACATCAACGGCAAAATAAGCGGCAATCTCACAAAGATGCTGCGTTCTTAAATGGTCTGTTCTCTTGTGGCCCGTGGTAGGTGCTGCCATGTCTGACAAAACAAGATTAGGTGCCGCCCCACAAAGTTCCATCAATTTGTCTGGTGCATCGTCATCTAAAAAGTCCATCTGCAAGAACGAAACGCCTGGCACCTGATCCATTTCAAGAAAATCAATCGCAACCACGCGCGGATCAAGATCAGATGAATCGGTCACTTTCGCCGCAATTTGCGCCCAGCCACCTGGTGCAGCACCCAGATCAATAATCCGTTTCGCACCCTTAAGGATCTTATGCTTTTCATCGATCTCCAAAAGTTTAAACGCCGCGCGGGATCGATAGCCCTCGTGTTTTGAGCGCTGAACATAAGGGTCGTTAATATGGCGCTCGAGCCAACGGCGCGATGATGCCTTCATCTTTTTCTTGCGGATTTTTTGGCCAAGTTTTCGGCCCGTCGCGATAGTTGGTTTCTTACTCATTATGCTTACCTGAGTTTACCTGAGCGTTTGCATTTGTGTTTGCAGATGAAGAATTGTCGGAACGATTTTGGCCGTGAGAATTTCTCCGCCGCCGACGCCGGCGCCAAACACCATCCTTGGCCATCATGTCATTAAGCAAGCCTTCGCGAAGCCCGCGATCTGCAACGCGCATCTTATTAGATGGCCAGCGCTTACGAATGGATTGCATGATCGCACAGCCTGCCAATACAAGATCAGATCGATCTGGTCCAATACAGGGATTTGCCGAACGTGTTTCGATATCCCATGTCAAAAGCTGATGCAGCATTTTATCCACGTCATCATCTTGCAACCAAAGACCATCAACACGTCGTCGGTCATATCGCGGCAAATTAAGATGCAGCCCAGCAAGTGTTGTGACCGTGCCGGATGTGCCAAGCAGATGAAACGAATCTATATTTGGAGAAAAATCCAACATGTTTTGAGGTGCAGTGGTTTCAATCAGTTCATCAACTTCATCCACCATCGCATCAAATACTTGTTGGGTCACATCCTTGCCTCCATGACGCTCAGAAAGCGTGACAACACCAACGGGCAAAGACGTCCATGATTTAATGTGATTGGCCAAACGCTGAGTTCGACGTTCATCGAACTGAATGGCGGCGATTTCAGACGAGCCACCACCGATATCAAATAAAATGACAGACTGCGTGTCACGATCAACCAGTGAAGCGCAACCAGATACCGCCAATCGCGCTTCTGTTTCACGATTGATGATTTCCAGATCAAGCCCAGTTTCTTTTTTCACCCGAGACAAAAAGGCTTCGCCATTAGTGGCTTGACGACATGCCTCTGTAGCGATCAATCGATAATTGCGGATGTTATGGCGTGCAAGTTTTGAAGCACAAATTTTCAGCGCACCAACTGCACGATCCATGGCGCCGTCTGAGAGCCTGCCCGTTGCAGCCAAACCTTCACCCAAGCGAACAATGCGCGAAAACGCATCAACAACACGAAATTGCCCAGCCTTCATCGGCTTGGCAATTAATAAACGGCAATTATTGGTTCCCAGATCAAGTGCAGCATAAAGAGGTTGCTGGTGATTGTTATGCTTATGCGACCGGTTATGTCGTTTGTTATGATGCGAAGGTCTCGAATGGTGTTTCTGCGACTTTGATTTGTCCAACTGGCTGGACTGGCTTTCACCATTTTTGAGCTGCGGCGTTTCACTAACAGTTATATCGGTTGAAACTGAACCGCCAGATGCTCCATTTGGCGCATTTGCATTTTTCCGACGTGAACGTTTTTTCCACCGCTTACGTTTTTTATTTTGTTCATTCTGAGAAGAAGCATTGGAATCTGGGCTTGAAGCCACCTGTCCATCACGCTTGTTGTGATGAACTGGTTTTTCAAATTCTACCGGCACATCACCCCGCGCACTCTTGCTATCAGAGCGCTGGTGAACATTACCATCTCGCGTTTCTTCCCAGGGGGCTTTATCGCCGCGCATTGGGTCAGTCACACAATATCCTATTCGCCGAGCGTAATATCGCATCAGGCGCGTAATTGTTTTCGTTGCCATCACACTAACAGTGATTATGAGAATTACAAATCCTTTTTGTGTTTTCTTATTCAAAAATGATCGACAGCGATGAAAGTTGCCATTGCGATCATGTGGTTTTGTCAAGAATTTTCATGGCAAAATGTCGAAAATTTGCACCCGGTTTCAGTAATTCTTATGATTGAATTGAAGCGGCAAATCGAGAGTGATCATGTCAAATAAGCATTTGATTTAATTGAAGTTTACACAAGAAATTTTCGATGAGTTTTGCCGTTAGGACTGCGTGTCAGAAACCCAAAATCCAATAAACTTTCAATTTACTATTGACAGTTTTTGAAACCGGTTGCAATATTATGAACAAGCCGTTCATCGAAATGTTGTGACGACTTCTTGGAGGATTATTTCGTGGTCTCAATTGGGCTAAATCAAATAGCTGTACCGAGCTATGATGTGGGTGCGTTTTGCGCACTCGCGCATGCGCTTAATTGCACAGGTGTTGAATTTAGAAACGATGTTTTGGGATCCGATTTTGATGTTCGCCAAGCAGCGCATTATGGTGAACTAGCGCGCGAAAATCAGTTGGAAATTTTCAATCTTTCTGAAGTTCCTCAATTCGATAAATGGGATGAAACGAAGAAGCGCGAAGCCGAAAAGCTCATCGAACTTGCAGATGCAATGGGCGCAAAAGCGATTGGGCTCATTCCACGCAATGATGGCGCCAATTTGGACAAAGCAACACGCATTGAAAATTTGAAAGCTGCATTACATGCGCTTAAGCCTTTGTTGGACGAGAAAAAGCTGATTGGTTTGATTGAACCATTAGGGTTCTCAACTGCGTCTTTAAGATACAAATCAGAAATTGTCTCTGCCCTTGTTGAACTGGGTATGGAAGACACTTTTAAGATAATTCACGACACGTTTCACCACGCTCTTTCGGGTGAAAAAGAGGTCTTTTCTAATCATACAGCCTTGGTTCACATTTCGGGTGTTGAACGCCAAGACGTTGACTTTTGTGACATGCAGGATCAGGATCGAGTCCTTGTTGGAGGACAAGATCGATTGGGAAACATAACACAAATATCTCAATTACAGGCGGCAGGTTACTGCGGTCCTGTATCTTTCGAACCATTTTCACCGATGGTTCACAAGACGAACGACATTGCGGGCGAACTCGCAAAGTCAATTAATTTCATCGACGGTCAATTAGAGAAATGCGCTGCATAATCAATTGCTAAGATGATTTCACTGATCCAGTTTGGATCACCGGTAAAAACTCATTCGGTGGCCGGTCACCGAAACGGGAGGAATTAAATATGAAAAAGACTCTAATCGCAGCAGGCCTTGCTGCTCTTATGTCAACAACATCAATGGCGGCTGAAATCGGCGCGACATTCTCAAGATTTGACGACAACTGGCTAACAGTTTTGCGTAATGGTATGGTTGAGTATGCTGCGACAATTGATGGTCTAAACTACCAGCAAGAAGACGCTTCAGACGACCTTGCAAAGCAAATTGACCAAGTGAAAAACTTCGTTGCTTCTGGCGTTGACGGCATTATCGTAAACATCGTTGACACATCAGCTGGTGCGGCTATCACAGAAGCTGCTGGCGACGTGCCATTGGTTTTCGTTAACCGCGAGCCAGACAATGTGAACGAATTGCCACCGACCCAGGCTTTCGTGGCTTCAAACGAAATCGAATCTGGCACATTGTCAGCGTTTGAAATTTGTAAGAACCTTCGCGCAGCTGGTAAAGGCGGCGGTGCACGTGGTTACCTCATGAACGGTCAGCTTTCTAACCAAGCTGCTGTACAGCGTTCAAAAGACGTTCACGATGTGATCGGCATGGACATGTGTAACTTCATGACAATCATCGATGAGCAGCCAGCAAACTGGTCACGTGATGAAGCTCAGGATCTTATGACAAACTGGATGTCATCTGGCGAGCCATTTGATTTCGTTCTTGCAAACAATGACGAAATGGCTATCGGCGCGATCCAAGCAATGAAAGCTGCTGGTCTAGACATGGCTGATATCCAAGTTGGTGGCGTTGACGCCAGCCAGGACGCATTGGTTGTGATGGCTGCAGGCGACTATGACGTAACCGTATTCCAAGATTCAGTTGGTCAAGGCACAGGTTCTATCGACGCTGTGTTGAAATTGATTGCTGGCGAAAAAGTTGATCAAAAAGTTTACATCCCATTCAAACTGGTCACGCCAGAAAACATGGGCGACTTCTTGAGCAAAAACTAAGTCCGTTCAAAATCTAATATGCGGGATGGCTCCACCGGGCCATCTCGTGATTTCTTTATTAAAGCGTGGGGAGTGTTATCCATGACAGACAACAGCGATGGCATCGGCGGGCTAACTTTTGACAAATCGAAGAGATCTTGGCCAAACGAGTTCAATATTTTCTTTGCTCTGATCATCATCATTGTAATTTTCGAAGCGTTGGGGCAGATCCTGCCATATATGAACGATCAAAGTTTTCTGTTTGATACCAAAGATCGATTTGACACAATCTTCAACGAAGCACGTTTAAAAATTATCATTTTGCAGGTCGCCATTATCGGCATTATCGCCCTTGGTGTGACCCAAGTTATTATTACAGCCGGGATTGATCTAAGTTCCGGGCCTCTCGTTGCTGCAACCGCGATGGTCGCAATGAGTTTTGCGCAAACTGAGTTGGTCAATGGCAACCCAAATCCAAAGGCTTTGTTTGGAACCTGGGCAATGGATCTGCCCGTGGTTGTCCCTGTGGTCATTGGTCTGGTATTTGGCGCATGTATTGGTGCTATTAACGGAACATTTATTGCGTTCTTACGCATTCCGCCCTTTATCGCAACGCTTGGCATGTTCCTTGTTTGTCGTGGTATTGCGTTGTGGTGGTCATCCGGTAACCCAATCTCATTCCCAACCGAAAGCTATAAATTCATCGGTTCTGGCATGATGCCTGTGGTATGGTTCTTGTCACTGGCAATCCTATTCCACATCATCATGAAATATACAGTCTATGGAAAGCATACCTATGCGATTGGCTCGAACGAAGATGCCGCACGTATGTCAGGTATTAATGTGAAACGTCACAAGGTCATGGTTTATATGATCGCCTCAATGCTTGCTGCTTTTGCTGGGATCGTTCTCAGTGCGAAGGCATCAACTGCGCAAGCGGGTATGGGTGAGTTTTATGAGCTCTTTGCGATCGCAATGGCTGTGATCGGCGGCATCAGCCTCACCGGTGGTCGCGGTTCGATCATAGGTACTGTGCTTGGTGCAATGGTGCTAGGTGTGATCCGGTCCGGATTTACCTTCATCAAGCTCGATGGCTCTTACCAGCTTATGGCAATGGGTAGCATCATCATCGCAGCGGTCATTTTGGACCAATACAGACAACGCAACCGAGCCTAAGTTAGGAGAAATAAGATGAGCAGCGATATTGTTCTGAAAACCGAAAACCTAACCAAGCACTATGGCGGTGTCCATGCATTGGTTGGCGCAAATTTCGAAATGAAAAAGGGTGAGCATGTTGCCATTATGGGTGACAATGGTGCGGGTAAATCAACCTTCGTTCGCCAGATCACAGGGGTGGAACAACGCACCAGCGGCACGGTTTCGCTTTATGGTGAGGAAGTGAATTTCACCGGACCTTTGGATGCACGTCAGGCAGGAATTGAAACTGTGTTCCAAACACTTGCTTTGGCAGATGATTTGGATGTACCCGACAATCTTTTCCTTGGGCGTGAGCTCACCAAGTGGAATTGGCTCGGGCCATTCCGTCGCCTTGATTATAAAGCCATGCGCGATGCCACCATGCAGGGTCTTGTCAAAACGGGTGTTAAAATCCCGAATATCAAGAACTCCATTCAAAATATGTCAGGCGGTCAGCGCCAATGTGTGGCGATTGCACGAACAGCAACCTTTGCGTCCAAGCTCACCATCATGGATGAGCCAACAGCGGCGCTTGGTGTGCAGGAAACCGCGCAGGTGGAAAATATTATTCGCAACATGAAAGAGCAGGGCGCTCCCCTTATTCTGGTGAGCCATAATATGCGACAGGTATTTGATCTCGTCGATCGCATCGTCGTGTTCCGTCGCGGACGTATTGTGGCCAATCTGAATAAAGACGAGACCGATGGTCAGGATGTTGTGGCTTATATCACTGGGGTTAAAACCGGTGCAGAATATGAAGGGGCGGCCTAAGGCTTAGACCATGCTCGATTTTGCCCATCCTTTCTTCAAGCCCATGTGGCGGCGTGTGGCGGTTGTCGCCTTTTGCGGATGTTGGGGCATGATTGAGCTCTTTGCGCAAGGCTCGCATTTTTGGGCGGCCTTGTTCATCGGGATGGGCGCAATGGCATTCTGGAAGTTGTTTTTGGACAAAGAGACTTTGCAAAAATTGGAAGATGACAGCTAGTCTTTAAAGTGAGTTGAAAATGAGTGGAAGTGATCAAACTGTAACCTTGACGGTTGCGCAGGCAATCGTGCGCTATTTGACCAATCAATATATCGAAATTGATGGTGAAAAAACTTTAATTTGTGGCGGTGGATTTGGGATCTTCGGACACGGAAATGTCACGTGTCTGGGTGAAGCTCTTTATGAAAACCAGGATGTTTTGCCGCTTTACCGCGGACAAAACGAGCAAGGCATGGGCTTTGCTGCAGCGGCTTATGCAAAATATCATTTGCGTCAGCGCTTTATGCTTTGCACGGCCTCTGCAGGTCCTGGTACGGCTAACTTGCTAACGTCTGCAGCGCTTGCGCATGCCAACCGATTGCCGATGCTGCTTCTTTGTGGTGACGCGTTTCAAACGCGTCTTCCTGATCCAGTTTTGCAGCAGCTTGAACATTTTGGAAACCCAACATTTGGTGTCAATGATGCGTTCAAGGCTGTGTCTCGCTATTGGGATCGTATCACACATCCGGCGCAGATAATCCAATCCTTGCCAGCAGCGATTGCGACCATGCTAGATCCTGCTGATTGTGGTCCTGCCTTTATTGGCTTGCCTCAGGACATTCAGGGTTGGACCTATGATTATCCGGTCGAGATGTTCGAAGAAAAGGTGCATCATATTCGCCGACAAACACCCGATGAGCATGAAATCAAGGCCGCTGTTGAAGCGCTTAAAAACGCCAAGAAGCCGATGATTATAGCAGGTGGCGGTGTTCAATATTCCCGTGCGGTTAAAAAACTCACCAAATTTGCTGAAGAAACACAAATTCCTGTGGTGGAAACAATCGCAGGCCGTGCGAATTTGGTTGATAGCCATGATCTAAACATTGGACCAATTGGTGTCACTGGTTCTGACAGCGCGAATAATATCGCTGAAGAAGCGGATGTGATTTTATCAATCGGGTGTCGCTTGCAAGATTTTACCACGGGGTCTTGGACGGCCTTTGCCAAAGATGCGCAGATTATCTCGCTTAATGCAGCACGTCATGACGCTGGTAAACACAGATCATTACCGGTTGTCGGCGACGCCAAGATTGGCCTAGGTAAAATCTGGGATGAACTTGGCTCCTACAAAGCACCAGAGAGTTGGGTCGGTTTTGCACGAGACGAACGTTCGAAATGGGTTAAATATGTTGCAGACAATGTGAACCCAAAATCAAGCGATGGAAGCAATCGACCAAACTCATATGCCCAAGCCATTGGCGCAGTAAATGCTCTTTGTGATCCACGCGATCGTGTTGTGGCGGCGGCTGGCGGTTTGCCTGCGGAAGTGACAGCCAATTGGCGTACGCTTGATGTAGGCACCGTTGATGTCGAATTCGGCTTCTCCTGCATGGGGTATGAAATTGCCGGTGGCTGGGGTGCGCGAATCGCGCAATCTGAAAAAGAACAAGGCGCAGATACAATCGTCTTCTGTGGTGATGGCTCTTACCTTTTGATGAACTCAGACATTTATTCTGCAGTTCTCACCGAAAAGAAAATGATTATCTTGGTGCTTGATAATGGCGGTTTCGCCGTCATCAACAAGCTGCAAAATAACACAGGCAATGAGAGCTTTAATAATCTCATTTCTGATACCCCAACCGCAACCAATCAGGTTGGAGTTGATTTTGAAGCCCATGCGCGCGCAATGGGCGCAAATGCGGAAACCGTTCAAAACCCACAAGAGCTTGGTGAAGCGTTTAAGCGGGCCAAGCAGTCTAATAATACAAGCGTGATTGTCATGAAGGTCGATCCTTATGAAGGCTGGACCACTGAGGGTCATACTTGGTGGGAAGTTGGAACACCACACATCACAAAAAGCGACCGCGTACGCCAAGCCCATCTTGATTGGGAAGATGGACGCAAGAGACAGCGTAACGGGATCTAGTCAATTGAATATCGATCAAGTCATAGCGGGTATCAGAAAAAACAACTTCGTTGTTGTTGGACGCGCAGGTATGGATCTGTTCCCAGATCCTCCAGGCACAAAGACGGAAGAAGCGACCGATTTTAAAAGTGATCTTGGTGGTTCATCGGCAAATATTGCCGCTGGCATATGTAAATTCGGCGGCAGCGCGTCGTTGGTGACGTGTGTCTCTGATGATTCCGTCGGGCGTTTCTGTCTTAACCGCCTGGATCATTATGGTGTGACGCGCGAATATGTTCGCTCAGTTGGTGGTGAGTTCAGAAATTCACTCGCGCTTTATGAAAGTCGTGTCGAAGATCATCAATCGGTGATCTACCGAAATGGCGCCGCTGATTTTGAAATGAATATCGAAGACGTTGAGCGTGTTGCTTATTCAAAATTTGGCGCGCTCATTACGGCAGGAACAGTCTTTGCTGCTGAACCTTCGCGCAGCGCGACATTCAGAGCTTTTGAACTTGCGAAAGAGGCTGGCTTGCCGATTATCTTTGATGTCGACTACCGCCCTTATTCTTGGCCATCTGCTGAAGTGGCCTCTGATGTCTTATCGCGTGCTGCTGAATTATCCGATGTAATTGTGGGTAATGATGAAGAATTTGGTTTCATGGCCGGGGGAATTGAAAAAGGCCTTGCAAAAGCCAAATCATTGTCAGAAGAAAGCGTCGCAATCGTGATTTACAAAATGGGTGAAAAGGGCGCAATCACCTATGCTGATGGTCAAGAAATCAAAACCGGTATTTATTCCGTCACCGCTTTAAAACCAACAGGTGCCGGCGACAGTTTCATGGCTGGTATGATGGCGTCTTTATCCTCAGGCAAATCATTGCATGACAGTATTTTGCGTGGGTCCGCTTGCGCGGCAATCGTGGTGGGAAAACCCGGTTGCGCGCCAGCTATGCCCAATGCTGAACAATTGGAAGAATTTTTAAATTCCCATCCGGGACCAAATAATTAAGTTTCACGGCCGAGGGGGCCGTTGAAGTGAAAAGGAAACAATATGCACATCGCTCCATTTGATAACAAAAATAAGCCAATTGTTGACGTGGAAGATTCAACGGTGCCGCTGAACTACTTCAATATCGTCAAACTCAAAAAAGGCGATGCATTTGAATATTCAACACCTGGATATGAAACTTGCATCGTGCCCGCTACAGGTTCAATTGATGTTGATGTTGAAGGATTTAAAGCAGCCGATTTAGGTGGTCGCGGTGTGGATGTGTGGGATGGCGAGCCAGAAGGTGTTTATGTTCCAACAGCGGCAAAAGCCGAATTTGTCTGCACATCTGATGAAGCCGAGATTTTTGTCGCCGGTGCAAAATATGACAAAGTTTTAGATGCCTTTGCTGTGCGCAGTAATGAGCTTGATCTGGTGCAATATGGATCTGATGAGACCAAAACCCACCGCAAAATCAAACATATTCTGGGGCAAAAACAAGCTGATAAAGTGGGCCGCCTTTTGGTCAGCGAGCTCTATACTGTTGGTCAGGGCGGCTGGTCGGGTTTCCCATCTCACAAACATGACACAGATCGTCTTCCCGATGAAACACGCCATGATGAGACTTACAATTTCCGTTTCCGCCCAAATTATGGTTCGGGCGTGCAAATGCTTCAACGTGAGGACAATAAGCCGGGTGATGCTTATCACATCGTTGATGGGTCAACCATTTGTCTTGATAAAGGCTATCATCCTTGCTGTGTGCTTCCTGGCTATGAGATGTATTACTTTACTATCCTAGGTGGCTTGAGCCAGCGTCCATTGGTGCAATATTTCCAACCAACGCATGCAGATCAATTGCAGACAATTCCTGGTATCTTAGACATGGTGGCAAAATTTAAATGACCTTGGTGACATTAAAAGATGTACTGCAGCCTGCGTTACAAAATGGCCATGCTGTGGGTGGATTGGTGTGTCTTGGCTGGGAAGATATGCGCGCATATGTGCGTGCGGCTGAAGCTGAAAATGCACCTGTGATTTTGCAAGCTGGCCCGGGATGTCGTGAGCATACGCCACTACCGGTTTTGGGCAAGATGTTCCGTCATCTAGCGGAAGAGGCAAGCGTGCCTGTTGTTGCGCATTTGGATCACGGTTACACATTTGAAGAGTGCCAGATGGCGCTTGATTCAGGCTTTACCTCCCTCATGTATGATGGATCACGTAAGCCGCTTAATCAGAATATCGACGAGACAGCAAAAATTGCTGAACTTGCACATGCAGCCAATATTTCATGCGAAGGTGAGATCGGATTTGTGGGCTATGCCGATGGCGAAGCATCCGCAGGCACCGATCCAGAGGAGGCCGCAAAATTTGCAAAAGACACCGGGGTAGACGCAATGGCTATCTCGGTGGGCAATTTGCATTTGCAGCAGGACAAAGCAGGCGGATTGGATGTTGATCGCATCAAGGCCATTGATGATGTGACCAATGTCCCGCTTGTGATCCATGGTGGGTCTGGTGTGCCCGTTGAGCAGCGCACCATGCTTGCGAAAACCACATCGATTTGCAAGTTTAACATTGGTACGGAACTACGCATGGCATTCGGCTCCGCATTGCGAGAAGCAGTGAATAAGGATGCTGAGAGATTTGATCGTGTCTCCATCTTAAAGGAAACACAGGATCCGGTCATGCAAGCTGCACAAACTGTTATCCGTGCCTTTGGCGCACCCCCGCAAAGAAAGGGCTAGATTATGTTGCGAGTTGGTATCTTAGGCGCAGGTCGCATTGGCCAAGTTCATGGCCGCACATTAAAGCATTTGGATGCAGCGCAAACAGTTGCCGTATCCGATTATTTTGAAGAAGCTGCACAAAAGCTAGCCGATGAGCATGGCGCAAAGGTCATGACAACGGATGAGATCATCGCAAGCTCCGAGATTGATGCTGTGGTAATTGGAACACCCACAGATACGCATTTTGATATTATTCAGGCAGCTGCAAAAGCAGGCAAGGCAATTTTTTGCGAAAAGCCGGTTGACCTTTCAACCGACCGCATTCGCCAATGCCTTGAAGTGGTCGAACAGGCAAATGTGCCATTTATGACCGCTTTTAATCGTCGCTTTGATCCAAACTTTGCGCATATGCAGAGCCAGATCAAAGAAGGTGCTATTGGCGATGTCGAAATGATTACGATCATGTCCCGCGATCCATCGCCACCACCGATTGGATATATCAAATCTTCCGGGGGTATCTTCCGCGATATGATGATCCATGATCTGGATATGGCGCGTTTTCTTCTGGGCGAAGATCCGATTGAGATTTATGCAACAGGTTCCTGTCTTGTCGATCCTGCGATTGGGGAAGCAGGCGATGTGGATACCGCAAGCGCAACGCTTAAAACGCAAAGCGGAAAGATATGCACAATCACGGTCTCCCGTCGTGCATCTTATGGCTATGATCAACGCATTGAAGTTCATGGTTCTAAAGGCATGATCCGTGCGCATAATGTGCATGAAAACACGGTTGAGCTTGCGACAGAAAACGGATTTAACTCATCTGTGGTTCAAAACTTCTTTCTTGAACGATATGCCGATGCCTACCGCAATGAGATGGTGCATTTTATTGAGGCGATTAACGCTGGCAAAGCGCCTGAACCAAGCGGTGATGACGGATTAAAAGCGCAACAACTTGCCGATGCTGCCGCGCTTTCTATGGAAGAACAGCGACCTGTTCTTGTTCAATATAAGCGTAAGATAGATTAGTGAATGAGCCTGACGCGAATATCGCGTCAGGTTCTTTTATTTTAATGCTCGGCGAAAACGTCCTTCGCTGCGTTTAAGCCATTAATGGCTGCTGGCATTCCGCCATATACCGACATTTGAAAAATGACTTCGCTTATCTCGCGTTTGGAAGCACCGGCTGCAAGGGCATGCTCAATGTTGATTTTAAGCTGCGGTGTGGTTTGTCCACCAAGCGCGGTGAGCGCAGCTATTGTTGCCAATTGGCGGGTTTTAAGGTCAAGTCCTTCGCGGGCATAAAGCCGGCCATAGGCAAATTCAAACAAAGTATCGGTGAAGCCAGGAATGATATCCTCATAACGCTCATCTAAGATTGTTTTAAGATCTGGGTTAAGTGCATGTGCGATTTCGTGACCCTTTTCGAGTGCTGATCTGCTCATCTGTTTTCCTTTTTGCAAGTTAACGTATCGCCATCAATTTCGCCGCTAAGAACGGCATTGAATGTGGTGATCTTGTCGGACAGAACAGCGTCAATCTTTTGCAATCGTTCGATCTCTTTTCGAACCTTTTGATGGTGCCTGGTCAAGAGTTCCAATCGTTCTGGGATGGATTTCGCACCATGAGTGCGTAGTTCAACATAGCTCGCCATGTCTTTCACACCCATTCCGGTTGATTTCAAAACCTCTAGAAAATCAACCCAGACCAAATGATCCTCACCATAGATGCGCCGACCACCACTATCTCTGAGTGGCAGTGGGATCAGGCCGATTTTCTCGTAATAACGGATTGCATCGATCGTTAGGCCGCTATGTTTTGAAAATTCTCCGATTTGCATTTTCTGTCTCCTTGCCATTGGTAGTAATGGCTGGTGTGCACACCAGATCAAGCATTATTTTCAAGAAATAAAAAACCGCCCCCATTTGCAGGAGGGCGGATTAAATTCTGATCTTATATGATCGTTTATTGCTTAGATGCTCGCAAGCGCTTGTTCTAGATCAGCGATCAAATCATCAGCATCTTCAATACCAATTGAGAATCGAACAATATTTGGCGCAGCACCAGCCGCTGCTTTTTGTTCGTCATTTAATTGACTATGTGTTGTTGATGCTGGGTGGATCACGAGAGAACGTGCGTCACCCAAGTTAGCCACATGGCTAAAGAGCTGCAGGCTATCAACAAACTTTACGCATCCATCATGTCCAGCTTTTAGTGCCACTGTGAAGAGCGAGCTTGCGCCCTTCGGACAATATTTGGCGACGCGGTCATAATATGGTGAAGATTTAAGACCCGCATAAGTAACCTCATCTACGGCATCATGTGCTTCAAGCCAAGCTGCCACTTTCTCAGCGTTGGCCACATGCTTTTGCATGCGTAGAGACAAGCTTTCAATGCCCATCAATGTGTAATGCGCACCTTGCGGGTTCATCGTCATGCCAAGGTCACGAAGACCAATGGCAATTGAATGGAATGTAAAGGCCATCGCGCCAAGAGCCTCATGGAAGTTAAGACCATTATATGCAGGCTCAGGTGCAGCAAGTGATGGGAATTTGCCAGAGGCAGACCAATCAAACTTACCGCTATCAACCACACAACCACCTGTGACCGAGCCATTGCCGGTGAGGTATTTGGTGGTGGAATGCGTTACAAGTGTTGCACCATGGGCGATTGGGTTACAAAGATATGGTGTTGCTGTTGTATTATCGACAATCAGCGGAATGCCAGCTGCATCAGCGACATCTGCAATTGCGCGAAGGTCAGCAATATGGCCGCCTGGATTGGCAATGCTTTCGCAGTAGACCGCACGCGTATTTTCGTCAATCGCTGCTTCGATCGCTTTAGGATCGTCGATATCAACAAATTTTGTACTCCAGCCGAAACGCTGAATTGTGCGTGTAAGCTGCGTAACAGAACCGCCATAAAGGCGATTGGATGCAACGATATTAAGACCCGGTCCCATGAGTGGGAACAACGCCATGATTTGAGCTGCGTGACCAGAAGAACATGCAACAGCACCTGCACCGCCTTCTAGCGCTGCCATACGATTTTGCAGAGCGCCAATGGTTGGATTGGTTAGACGAGAATAGATGTAGCCAACTTCTTTAAGTGCAAAAAGATTGGCCGCATGCTCTGAATCTCTGAACACAAATGCGGTGGACTGATAAATCGGTGTATTACGAGCACCGGTTGCTGGATCTGGTTCTGCACCTGCATGTACCTGCAGTGTATCAAAACCTTGTTGACGTTCTTCGCTCATGCGAACCTCCCTATTTTATTTTTCCCTTATATTTCTAACATTTAACCAAGAATTGTCCAGCGACAAAGATTTCCTCAAAGGTCTTTGTCAGAGAATATTATTTCCACACCCGGTCCAGAACGCGAATCCAGTTTTCGTTGCAGAGCTTATTCATGAGATGATCGTTATATCCATGGTCTCGCATGACGCTGCGCAAATTTCCAAGATCCGAAATGTCTTTCATCTCATGAGGAATATGGGCGCCATCAAAGTCAGAGCCCAGACCAACATGATCTTCGCCTAAATGTTCAATCAGATAATCAAGGTGAGGAAGCAGTGCAGCAAGCTCTGTATTTTCATCCATTGCCCCATCTGCTCGGGTAAAGGCAACTGCAAAATTTAACCCCACCATGCCCTGGCTTTCTTTGATCGCTTTAAGTTGATCATCGGTGAGATTACGCGCGTGAGGGCAAATCGCATGAACATTTGAATGGGTCGCGACAATTGGGTTTGCGCTGATCGCTGCAATATCCCAAAAGCCTTTTTCATTAAGGTGAGAAACGTCCAACATAATGCCCAACTCATCGCAGCGTTTGACCAATCTCTTGCCAGCATCGGTTAAGCCATCGCCAATAT